>DASUSM010000280.1:0-4276 GCA_036375115.1 Gemmatimonadaceae bacterium
GGGGGGGGGGGGGGGGGGGCCCCGGGGGACGAAGATACGCGCGCGCCGGGCGGGCGAAAGAGCCGCGAAACGGCACTTGGGTGCTTGCCGGCGGACCCGCGACCTCGCCATGCTCTCGGTCGTCGTCTCGGTGACCACCAGACCGCACCCAGAGGGACGCTCATGCACCGCACCGTCGTCGCCGCGCTCGGCATGACGCTCCACGCCGCTCTTCTCCCGCTCCTCGCCGCGCCCGCCGCGGCGCAGGCCGCGCCGGACACCGCCGACTGGCGCCGCGGCGCCACCTGCTACGAGGTCTTCGTCCGCTCCTTCGACGACAGCGACGGCGATGGCGTCGGCGACCTCGAGGGGCTGATCGACCGGCTGGACTACATCAACGACGGCACGCCGAGCGCGGAGCGCGACCTCGGCGCCCGCTGCATCTGGCTGATGCCGGTCGCCGCCTCGCCGAGCTATCACGGGTACGACGTCTCGAACTACTACCGGGTGGACCCGGAGTACGGCACGAACGAGGACTTCAAGCGCCTCGTCGCCGAGGCGCACCGGCGCGGCATCAAGGTGCTCGTGGACATGGTGCTCAACCACGCGTCGAGCGAGCACCCGTACTTCAAGGACGCGCTGCTCAACCCCCGATCGCCGTACCGCAACTGGTTCCGCTGGTCGGCGACGGACCCGGGGACGAAGGGTCCGTGGGGGCAGGTGGTCTGGCACCGTTCGCCCGTGCGCGAGGAGTGGTACTACGGGATCTTCTGGAGCGGGATGCCGGACCTGAACTACGAGACGCCGGCCGTCCGCGAGGAGGCGAAGCGCATCGCGACGTTCTGGCTCGAGGAGATGGGCGCGGACGGCTTCCGCCTCGACGCGATCCCGTACCTCGTCGAGGAGGGGCGTCGGATCTCCGGCTCGCCGGGGACGCACGCCTTGCTGCGCGAGTACGCCGCGCACATCCGCGGCGTCGCGCCGCACGCGTTCACCATCGGCGAGGTGTGGGACAGCGTCGGCGCGATGCTCCCGTACTATCCCGACCAGCTCGACGCGCACTTCTCGTTCGAGTCGTCGGACGCGATCCTCGAGACGGTGCGCACCGGCTCGACGAGGAAGCTCTACCCCTCGTTCGTGCGCCTCCAGCGCATGGTGTCGCCCACGCGCTGGTCGCCCTTCCTGCGCAACCACGACCAGACGCGGACGATGACTTACCTCGGCGGGGACCGGGCGCGCGCGAAGGTCGCGGCGACGCTCCTCCTGACGCTGCCGGGACTCCCCTTCGTCTACTACGGGGAGGAGATCGGGATGACGGGCGACAAGCCGGACCCGCGGCTGCGCACGCCGATGCACTGGAGCCGCGGCCCGGCGGCGGGCTTCACCTGGGGCGTCCCCTGGGAGCCGCTCCAGCCGGACTCGCTGACGGCGAACGTGGAGGCGCTCGAGGGGGACACGACGTCGCTGCTCCACCTCTACCGCCGGCTGATCCATCTCCGCGCCGCGCACTCCGCGCTCGGCGCCGGCGAGCTCGTGCCGCTGACGACGACGAGCGACGCCGTCGCGGCCTATCTACGGCGCGACGGCGACCGCGTCGCGCTCGTCGTGGCGAACGTCGGGACGACGCCGCAGTCGGGGGTGCGCGTCTCGACGGCCGGTGCCGCGCTCGCACGCGGGCGCTACGTGCCGCGGACCCTGCTCGGCGCCGCCACGGCGTCGCCGCTCGTCGTCGGACGCGACGGGCGGATCACGCGCTGGCTGCCGGTCGCCACGCTCGCGCCGATGCAGGCGCACATCTTCGAGCTCGAGGCGCGCCGCTAGGCGCGCGCTACGGGACGGCGGAGGGCATCATCGCGCTGAGCGCGAGCGCGACGCCGTTGGTCCACCCGAAGCCGTCCTGGTTCGGGTACTCGCCGCCGCCCGCCGGACGCGACGGGTCGGCGACGTCGTACTTCTCCGTCATCTTCCCGGTCGTGCGGTAGGTGCGCCTGACGAGCGTGAGCCAGCGCCCGCGCGCCGCGTCGGCGACGTCGGCGCGGCCGTAGCGGCGGGCCCCCTCCATCGCCAGCCACTGGAGCGGCGGCCACCCGTTGGGCGCGTCCCACTGCTGTCCGGAGGCGATGAGCGTGGTGACGAAGCCGCCGGGCTTCAGGAAGTCGCGCTCGAGGCGCGCGGCGACGGCACGCCCCTGCTCGTCGGTCGCGAGCCCGAAGTAGAGCGGGGCCGCGGCGGCGAGCGTCGGCCGGTCGGTGACGCGCTCGCCGCTCCGCCAGCGGACGTCGAAGAAGTATCCCTCGACGGGGTCGTACGCCGCGGCGAGGAGGGCGCGTCGCCGCTCGGCAGCCGCCGCCTCGAATCTCGCGGCGACCGCGGAGTCGCCGGCCCCGTCGCGGAAGGCGCGCAGCGCGGCGATGGTGCGCTCGAGGTGGTACAGCAGGCTGTTGAGATCCACCGGCGCGAGGTCGGTCGTCTCGAGCGAGCGAAGGTCGCCGGGGTCGCGCATCCAGCGGCTGGAGAAGTCCCACCCGCTCTCCGCGGCGGCGCGGACGCTCCGGTAGAACGCCTCCCGGCGCTCGGCCGGCAGCGTCTGCCCGAGCCGGAAATCCTCCCGATAGGACTCGGGGCGCGGCTCCGGGATGTCGTCCCAGTAGCGGTTGAGCACCGAGCCGTCGCGCAGCCTGACGACCCGCCGGTGCGCCTCGCCGGGGACGACGCGCGAGGCGCCGTCCATCCAGAAGGCGTGCTCGGCCTCGAGCGCGCCGAGCCAGCGCAGCGCCTGCGCCGTGTCCGTGGCCTGCGCGTACAGCCCGACCATCGCGCCGAAGTACGGCGGCTGGCTCCGACCCAGGTAGTACGTGCGGTTGCCGTTCGGGATGTGGCCGACGGTCGTCACGAGGTGCGCGAAGTTGTCGAGCATGCTGCGCACGAGGTCGGTGCGCCCGCTCTCGACGAGGCCGAGCATCGTGAAGTACGAGTCCCAGTAGTAGACCTCGCGGAAGCGGCCGCCGGGGACGACGTAGGCGTTCGGGAGCGGAATCAGCGAGGAGTACGCGTGGGCGGTGTCGCCGGCGCGGGTGAGGAGGGGCCAGAGGGCCCGGATGTGCTCCTCCATCGAGCGCGCGGTATCGGAGCGGACGCCCTCGCCGTAGGCGCGCGGGATCTCGAAGTGGCGCTCGACGAAGGCGCGCAGCTCGAAGCCGGGAGCGCCACGCTCGGCGCCATAGCGCTCGACGATCTCGTCCGGCGCGAGGAGTGGTCGCGCATCGGCGAACGTCTTCGAGTCGGGGAACAGCGACGCGAGCTGGACGTCGTGATAGAGCCCGCCGAGGTCGCGCGCGGGCTGGTAGCGCGCGGACTCGGCGCGTGTGGCGGCAGGCGCCGCGACGGGGGCGGGCGCGCTCGTGACGGTGCCGCCGCATCCCGAGGCGACGAGAAGGGCCGCCAGGGCGAGTGTGTACCGGGTCATCGTCGATTCACGGGTGACTTGGTGGTTTCACGCGGAAACGCGGAGACGTGGAGAAACTGCACGTCGAGCCCGGCCGCTCCGCGCCTCCGCGTGGGCACCGCCTCGTCGTCGCGGCTCACGGCCGCGTCGATCGCAGAAGCACGAGCGGGTCGTCGTTGCGGGCGACGGCGATCAGGGAGCCGCGGGGGCCGCGCACGATCTTCAGGTCGCGCACTTCGCCGGTGAGCGCGAGGCCGCTCTCCGCCATGTCCACGCTCGCGAACGCGCCATCGCCCGTGCCCCGCAGCAGCGTACCGTAGCTCGCGTCGTAGCGGCCGAGCATCGGCTTGACGCCGTGGAAGTTGCCGGCGAGGAGGAGGTCGGTGCGCCCGTCGCCGTCGAAGTCGCCGGCGAGCGACGCGTACACCGGGGCGAGCTGCGCCTCTGCCGGGAGCGGGCGGAGGTCGAACGTGCCGTCGCTCAGGCTCAGCGCGACCGAGGAGGCGAACGTCGTCGCCTCGTGCACGGTCGCCGCCGCGAGCTCGGCGGCGGGGAAGATCTCCTCGACGCGACTCGCCCCGAAGGCCGCGTAGGTCACGTAGCGGCTGCGGAGCGGCGGCATCAGCTTCGCGAGATCGTCGCGGCCGGCCAGCGGATAGGCGACGCCGCCGCGGTACGACGTGAGGACCTGCTCGACCGACCCGTTCCCGAAGAAGTCGTGGACGTAGAGCCGCGCCGGCTCCTCGGCCGACGCCCGGATCCAGGAGTTGAGGCCGAGGTTGCCGAGCACGAGGTCGTCGCGCCCGTCGCCGTTCAGGTCCGCCGCGGCGACGGCGTTCCACCAGCCGCTCG
>DASUSM010000281.1:0-6674 GCA_036375115.1 Gemmatimonadaceae bacterium
CTCGACGAGGAGCTGCGCACGGCGACGCTCGAGGCGATGTCGGCGCGCCAGGCCGCCGCCCTCGTCTCGCAGATGACGCCCGACGACCGCGCCGACGTCCTCGACGAGCTGGAGGAGGAGCACGCCGAGGACATCGTCGCCGCGCTGCCGCCGGCGGAGCGGCGCGAGACCGAGGCGCTGCTCGCCTTCGACCCGGACACGGCGGGCGGGCTGATGACGACGGAGTTCGTCTCCGTCCCCGCCCATCTCTCGGTCGAGGCGGCGCTGGCCAGCGTGCGCCACGTCGCCCGCGCGGGGCCGCGCGAGGCGATGTACGCGATCTACACGACCGACCCGGACGGACGGCTCGCCGGCGTGATGTCGCTGCGCGAGCTGCTCGCCGCGCCCGAGGGCTCGTCGATCGGCGACCTCGCCTGGTCCGAGGTGCAGAGCGTGCGCGCCTCCGCGGACCGCGAGGAGGTCGCGCGCATCACCTCCGACTACGACCTCGTCGCCGTGCCGGTGGTGGACGACGCCGGCCGCGTCGTCGGCGTGGTCACGGTGGACGACGTCATCGACGTCATCCAGGAGGAGCAGACGGAGGACGTGCAGAAGCTCGGCGGCATGGAGGCGCTCGACGAGCCGTACATGCAGATCGGCTTCGGGACGATGCTGCGCAAGCGCGCGGGGTGGCTCTCCGTCCTCTTCCTCGGCCAGTTCCTCACCGCCGCGGCGATGCAGGGGTTCGCGGCGGAGCTCGCGCAGGCCGCCGTGCTCGCGATCTTCATCCCGCTCGTCATCAGCTCCGGCGGGAACTCGGGGTCGCAGGCGACGTCGCTGATCATCCGCGCGATCGCGCTCCAGGAGATCGCGCCGCGGGACTGGTGGCGCGTCGCGCTGCGCGAGCTCCCGGCCGGGCTCGCGCTCGGCGCGATCCTCGGCATCCTCGGTCTGCTGCGCGTGCTCGCCTGGGACTGGGCGGGGTGGTACGACTACGGGCCGGACCCCGTGCGCGTCGGGCTCACGATCGCCTTCGCGCTCGTCGGCGTGGTGACGTTCGGCTCCCTCGTCGGCTCGATGCTCCCCTTCCTCATGAAGCGGCTCGGCTTCGACCCGGCGAGCGCCTCCGCGCCCTTCGTCGCGACGCTGGTGGACGTGACGGGGCTGCTGATCTACTTCAGCGTCGCCCTGCTGCTGCTGCGCGGGACGCTGCTGTGAGTGAGGGGGAGCGTCCGGCCGAGCCCCACCATCCCCGCACCTCGATCCCTCGCGCCACCGCCTACATCATCCTCGCCGCGTGCGGCTTCGGGTCGATCACGATCCTGACGACGCTCGCGCTGCGGGCGGGGGCGACGGTCGCGACCGCGGTGGTGTTCCGGTTCGCCATCGCCGCGCCGTTCCTCCTGCTCGCGGCCGGGTGGCGCGAGGTCGCCCGCACCGGCGGACGGCGGCGCACCGAGCTCCTGCTGCTCGGCGGAGGGGGACAGGCGGCGATCAACCTGATCAGCCTCTCGGCGCTGCACTTCATCCCGGCCGCGACACTCGTCTTCCTGTTCTACACGTACCCGGCGTGGATCGCCGTCTTCGCCGCGGCGCGGGGCTCGGAGCGGATCACGCCCGTGCGCGCGGCCGCGCTGCTGCTCTCGCTCGCCGGGATCGCGACGATCATCGGCAATCCGTGGTCGGGGGAGCTGCGGGCGCCGGGCGTCCTCCTCGCGCTCGGAGCGGCGGTGATCTACGCGCTGTACGTGCCGCTCATCGGGCGGCTGCAGCAGGGAACGACGCCGGCGAACGCCTCGCTCCACGTCGCCGTCGGCGCGGCGGTGCTCTGCGCGGCGGTCGGGGTGGTCGCCGGCGAGATGGACCTCGAGGTCACGATCGGCGGGTGGATGGCGATCGCCGCGATGGCGCTCTTCTCGACGGTCCTCGCCTTCCTCGTCTTCCTGCGCGGGCTCGCCGTGCTCGGACCGGTGCGCACGGGGATCGTCTCGACGGTGGAGCCGTTCTGGGCGGCGCTGCTCGCCGCGCTCGTGCTCCGGGAGCCGCTCTCGCCGCGTACCCTGCTGGGTGGCGCGATGATTGCCGCTGCCGTCCTCCTGCTGCAGCTGCGGGGCGGCGACCGATAGCGTCGCCGGCGCGGGGTGCGGCCGGCGGGACCGCGAGCGGACCCGCCGCATACCAACGCGGAGGCGTGAATGGCGACGGTCCAGGTGGCCGGAGAGCGGACGCTCGTGCAGCGCGCCGCGCTGATCTTCGGGTGGGCGTTCGTCGGGGTCGGGGTGCTCGGCTTCCTCGTCACCGGGGCGAGCATGGAGGACGATCCGCTCCTCGCGCCGCGGCTGCTCGGGCTCTTCCCGCTGAACGTGATGCACAACGTCGTGCACCTCCTGCTCGGGGTGTGGGGGATCGCCTCGGCGGGGAGCTTCGCGGCGTCGAAGTCGTACGCGGTCGGCGCGGGGACGATCTATCTCCTGCTCGCGGTGCTCGGCGTCTTCTCCCCGAGCATGTTCGGAATGGTCCCGATCGGCGGGAACGACATCTGGCTGCACCTGCTGTTCGGGCTTCCGCTGCTCGCCGTCGGCCTGATGGCGAAGCGGCCGGAGGTGATCGTCGCGGACCGGGACGCGGACGGGGCGACGATGCCGTAGACGGGCCGGCACTCGGCACTCGGCGCTCGGCGCTCGGCGGGGCGGTCGGGATCGCGTGACGGGGGAGGCATCGCTTCGGGGATGGCTCCCCCTCTTGCTGTTCGTTTCACGCGGAGGCGCGGAGAGAACGGCCGCGCGGGCCGGCATCGACGAAGAAAGAATCGGATGCATCCGATTTCTCTTGCGTAAGACTCGGACGGTGCGCGCCAGAGCGTCGTCGTGACGGGAGCCGTTGAACGATCGGGGCTGCGCCTGGACGAACTCGTGCGCCGGCGCGAGGAACGGTGAGCGTCGAGCGGTTGCCCCAACGCGGTTCACGGCTCGTCGCGCGACTCACCCGACCCGCGCACGGCGCCTTGCTCCGCGGATCTCCGCGCCTCCGCGTGAAACACCAAGTACAGGGCGGAGTCGTCCCGCGCGAGGACCCCGACCCGATCAGTCCCCGATCGCCGCCGCCGTCCGCTCGTTCTTCATCCGGTGCGGATCGCGCGTCCGCGCGGCCGGGTCGCTCTCGCGGGCCTGCGGCGCGAAGTCCACGATCCCCTCCTCGAGCCACGTGTGGCGTCCCTCGAGGACCTGCTTCGAGACCGCGTACAGCGCGCCGTCGTTCTTTCCGTAGAAGTTGCGGAAGTGCTCGGCGATGCGGAGCCGGGCCTCGCGGCAGAAGAGATCCGCGAGCGCCATCGCCTCCGTGTTCCCCTTCGTGCAGAGCATCCGCGCGCGGACGCAGGCGGCGGCCATCGCGAACAGCTCGGCGCCGATGTCCACCGCGCGGAAGAGCACCATCTGCCGGCGCTCGAGCTTCGGGCCGAAGCGGATCATCGCGTGGAAGATCGCGCGGCCGAGCTTGCGCGAGGCGCGCTCCGCCCAGCGCAGGTGCTTCGCGACGCGGCCGAACTCGGAGTACGACTTGAAGCGGCGCGGGCCGACCCACGTCCCCGCGTACCAGAGCGGGTGGAACTTCGCCGACGCGGCGAGGGAGGCGAGGCGCTGCTTCATCGTCGCCTCGGGGTTCACGACGTCGAAGGCGAGGCGGAAGTGCGTGTCCACCGCCTCGCGGGCGATGAAGAGGCGCATGATCTCCGAGGAGCCCTCGAAGATCAGGTTGATGCGGAAGTCGCGCATCGCGCGCTCGATCGGGATCGGGCGCTCGCCGCGGGCGCGGAGCGAGTCCGCGGTCTCGTAGCCGCGGCCTCCGCGGATCTGGAGGGTGTCGTCGATGATCCGCCACCCCGCCTCGGAGTTGTACATCTTCGCGATCGCCGCCTCGAGGCGGATGTCGTACCCGCCGCGCATCGCGAGCGCGCTCGACAGCTCCGCGATCGCCTCCATCGCGAAGGTGCTCGCCGCCATCCGCGCGATCTTCTGCGCGACCGCCTCGTGCTTCCCGATCGGCTGCCCCCATTGCACGCGCTCGTTCCCCCACTCGCGCGCGACGCGGAGCATCGCCTTCGCGCCCCCCGCGCAGCTCGCCGGCAGCGTCAGGCGCCCCGTGTTCAGCGTGATCAGCGCGAGCTTGAGCCCCTTCCCCTCCCCCCAGAGGATGTTCTCGCGCGGGACGCGCACGTTCGTGAAGCGGATGACCCCGTTCTCGATCGCCTTGAGCCCCATGAAGCGGCAGCGGTGGGCGACCTCGATCCCCGGCGTGTCGCGATCGACGATGAAGGCGGTGATCTGCTTGCGCGGCTTGCCGTTCACGACGATGTCCGGCGTCCGCGCCATGACGACGAAGAGCTCGCAGCGCGTGCCGTTCGTGCACCACAGCTTCTCGCCGTTCAGGATGAAGGCCGAGCCGTCCTCGGTCGGCGTCGCCGTCGTGCGCATGTTCGCCGGGTCGCTCCCCGCGTCGACCTCGGTGAGGGCGAAGGCGCTGATCGCCCCCTTGGCCAGACGCGGAAAGAATTGCCGCTTCTGCGCCTCGGTGCCGAACAGCTTCAGCGGCTGCGGCACGCCGATCGACTGGCTGGCGGAGAGCAGCGCCGTGAGCGAGCCGTCCTTCGACGTCACCATCTCGATCGCGCGGATGTAGCTCGTCTGCGAGAGCCCGAGCCCGCCGTACTCGGTGGGGATCTTGATGCCGAAGGCGCCCATGTCGCGCAGCTCCTGGACGACCGGCTCGGGGATCTCCCCCGTGCGGTCGATCTCGTCGGAGTCCACGCGCTCGAGGAAGGCCTCGAGCTTCTCGAGGAAGGGGCGCGCACGCTCGGCCTCGAGGACGTCCTCGGGCGGGTGCGGGTGGATCAGGTCGAGGCGGAAGCGCCCGAGGAAGAGCTCCTGGACGAAGCTCGGGTGCTCCCACTCGCTCTCGCGCGCGGCCTCGGCGACGTCGCGGGCCTCCTTCTCGGAGGCGAGGGCGGACCGGTCGGTGGTCGTATCGGCCATGAGAGTCTCGGCGGCAGAAGGCGGGCGCGGCGCGCACGGATGCGGCGGAGGACCGCGCCGGACGAATATCGGAGCGGGAACGGGCGGCGACAACGGCATGCGTCGGCGATAACGACGCCGATACGGGACCAGAGCATTTCCCGTGCTTGAGCCCGCCCCGATAATGACGCGCGAACCGCACGCGGGGTCCGAGAGCGGAGAGGGGGGCGAAACCGCGCCGCCCCTCCCTCTTGACGACGGGTCGGCCGCACCTCTATTAGAGCGAGCCAATACGAGTCGTTTACGACGACGATACGTCTCTCCTCGCACGCCCGCTCCTTCGGCGCCCGCCGCTCCGGGGCGCTCCACCGCCCGCCGGCGGTCCCGCCTCGACGCCCGGCGCGGCCGATTTGACGAAGCCAACCCGTTCCGCCCCGCATCCACGTCCCATGCGCGCGGCGAATCCCGAGTCCACCGCAGTGTCGTTGCACGAGTCGCGGAGCCGGCGCCCGTCGGGGTGACGCCGTCCGTGGCCGAACCGATCGTCACCCCCACCCGAGGAGAGAGGTTCATGAGACTGTCACGTCTCGCCCGCACGATCGCGGTCGCAGGGAGCGCCATCGCCGCGCTCGCCGTGGCCAGCCCGGCACACGCGCAGGGCACCGCGGTCATCCGCGGCACCGTCGTGGATTCCACGAACCAGCGGGAGGTGCCGAACGCGCAGGTCGCGCTCGTCGGCACGACGCTGGGCGCAATGTCCAACGCCGCCGGCGCCTTCGTCATCACGCGCGTTCCGGCCGGGTCGTTCACGCTCCGCGTGCAGCGCATCGGCTACCAGCCGGCGACGGCGACGATCACCGTCGCCGCCGGCGACACGGCGGTCGTGCGCGTCGCGATGGCGCCGTCCGCAGTGCAGCTCAGTGCCGTCGTGTCCGTCGGCTACGGCGAGGAGTCCCGCCGCGACGTCAGCGCCGCCGTCGCGACCGTGGACAACGAGGAGATCCAGGGCGCGACGGTCGCCGGCGTCGACGCCGCGCTCCAGGGGAAGGCGGCGGGCGTCCAGATCATCCAGAACGCCGGCAACCCCGGCAACGGGATCACGGTGCGCATCCGCGGCAACGCCTCCATTTCGGCGAGCAACCAGCCGCTGTGGGTGGTCGACGGCATCCCGCTTCAGCGCGACAGCTACTCGCAGCTCGGGATCGGCGGCCAGGACATCACCGGCGTGACGGGGCTGAATCCCGACGAGATCGAGTCGATCACCGTCCTCAAGGATGCGGCGGCGGCGGCGATCTACGGCTCGCGCGGCTCGAACGGCGTCGTCATGGTGACGACGAAGCGCGGCCGGGCCGGCACGACGGCGTTCACCGTGAACGCCTACACCGGCGTGCAGGACGTGCCGAAGAGCACGCGCTGGGACATGCTGAACGCGAGCGAGTACATCGAGTACATGAACGAGGCGGCGTCGAACGACGGATACGGCGATGAGTACTTCGGCGACCCGAACGACCCGAACCTCGTGAACACCGACTGGCAGGACGAGGTCATGCGCTCCGCGCAGATCAGCGACCTGAGCCTCGGCGTCAGCGGCGGCACGGAGCTCATCCAGTACTACGCGAGCGGCTCCTACTTCGACCAGGACGGCGTGATCATCGGGTCGGCATACAAGCGCGCCTCCGGCCGGGT
>DASUSM010000282.1:0-4572 GCA_036375115.1 Gemmatimonadaceae bacterium
TGGGGAACAGCCCGCCGTAGCCCCACGCGTCGCCGGCCCACGCGTGCCCCGTTTCCTTGAACCCGAGCCCGCCGAACTCGCCGACGACGGCGACGCGCGTGTCGGTGCCCTCCATCGCCTGCGGGCCCTGGTAGCGGTGCACGTCGATCATGTCGCCGACTCCCGCGTGCTGCCACCCGCTCGCGTCGTTCACGAGGCGGCTCGGGTCCATCCCCTCGACGATGGCGACGATGCGCCGCGTGTCGTACTGCCCCCACTTTTCGTTGAACGGCACCCACGCGACGATCGACGGATGGTTGTGCAGGTCCTCGAGCATCGCGCGCAGCTCCGCCTCGAAGTGGCGCTGCGCCTCGGGGGAGTCGTTCCACCCGCTGGGCATGTCCTGCCAGACGGGGAGGCCGAGGCGGTCCGCCCACCAGTACCAGCGCGCCGGCTCGACCTTGATGTGCTTGCGCGTCATGTTGAAGCCGAGCGCCTTCGTCAGCTCGATGTCCCAGCGCAGCGCCTCGTCCGTCGGCGCCGTGTACAGCCCGTCCGGCCACCACCCCTGGTCGAGCGGCCCGAACTGGAACGTCTCCTCGCCGTTCAGCACGATGCGCGGGACGCCGCCCGCGCCGCGCCGCACCTCGATCGTGCGCATTCCGAAGTACGAGTCCACGCGGTCGAGCTCGCGCCCGCTCGCGTCGCGCAGGGAGAGGCGCAGGTCGTAGAGGAAGGGATCGTCGGGGCCCCACAGCCGCGGGCTCGGCACGAGGACGCGCATCTCCGCGCCGGGCGCGCCCTCGCTCCGCCCGACCTCCTCGCCGTTCGCCAGGGCGATCGCGACGACCCGCTGCCCCGGCCGCGTGTTCCGCCCGCGCACCGTCAGGCGCAGCGTGCGCGTGGCGACGTCGGGCGTCATCGCGATCCCCTCGATCGACGACGCCGGCACCGGCTCGAGCCAGACCGTCTGCCAGATCCCGGTGACGGGCGTGTACCAGATCCCGCCCGGCGTCGAGACCTGCTTCCCGCGCGGCTGCCCGAACTTGTCCGTCGGATCGTAGACCGAGACGGCGAGCTCCTGATCAGTGTCGCCGGCGTGCAGCGCCTCGGTGACGTCCGCGCTGAACGTGTCGTAGCCGCCCGTGTGGTCGGCGACCATGCGCCCGTTGACGTAGACCGTGCAGTGCCAGTCGCAGGCGCCGAAGTGGACGAGCAGCCGCTCGCCCGGCGCCATCGCCGGCGCCCGGAAGGTGCGGCGGTAGGCGATGCGGTCGGCGTGGCGGCCGACGCCCGAGAGCGGCGCCTCGAGCGCGAAGGGGACGAGGATCCCGCCGTCGAATGCGGCGGCCGGGGGGAGCGGGAGCGGCCCCGCCGGTCCCTCCCCCCCCGGACGCGACGGCGTCGCGAGCCGGTGCGGATCGCCCTCGACGCCGGGGACGAGCGCGCTGTCGAGGATCGCGAGCCGCCAGAGCCCGTTCAGGTTCTGCCAGCGCTCGCGCACCATCTGCGGCCGCGGGTACTCGGGGAGCACGCGCTCCGGCGAGACGTCGGCGGCCCAGCGCGTCACGAGCCGCGCCTCCGCGGGACGCCAGACGATCACCGGCGACTCGGGGACGGTGACCACCGGCGCCGGCGCCGGGGCGGGTGCCGGAGCGGGGGCGGGCGCCGCGCACGAGGCGGCGAGGAGCCCGGCCAGCGCGATCGCGGCGGCCGCGGGGAGGGGTCGCTCGATGCTCGTCATTCGCTCTCGTATGAGGTGTCGGGTGGAACGGTCGCCGAGGCGAGCGCCGCGCTCTCGCGGAACGGCCCTGCGGAGCGCCGCACGACGAGCTCGGCGTCCACGTAGACCTTCTGCGGCGGCACCGCCTCCTTCGACTCGATGTGCCGGATGAGCATCTCCGTCGCGATCTGCCCCATCCGGTACTTCGGGACGCGCACCGTCGTGAGCGGGATCGGGAGGTAGGCGGCGAGCGGGATGTCGTCGAAGCCGATGACGGAGATGTCGTCGGGGATGCGCACGCCGAGTTCGAGGAGGGCGCGCATGAGCCCGATCGCGACGAGGTCGTTGTAGCACGTGACCCCCGTCGGCCGGTCGCCCGCCTGACGGGCGCCGAAGTAGGCGAGGCCGGCGCGGTAGCCATCCTCGAGGTGCGCGCCGGCGACGACGATGTCGTCGTCGCGGAGGATCGTCCGCGAGGCGCTGCAGGCGCGGCGCACGCCGTGGATGCGCTCCTCGCTGTGCATCGAGTAACCGGGGCCGGCGAAGTGCGCGATCCGCGTGTGTCCCTGGGCGAGGAGGTGCTCGACGGCGCTGCGCGCGGCCTCGACGTTGTCGACGTCGACGAGGCTCGCGCGCACGCCGCGGACGTCCTCGAGGAGGACAAAGGGGAAGTTGCGGCGCTTGAGCTCGAAGAAGTGGGAGAGGTCGGCGTGCTCGTCGAGGACGGGCATGGCGATGAGGCCGTCGACCTCGGCGGCCTGCATCAGCTCGACGGCGCGGCGTTCGGCGTCGTACTCGCCTTCCGAGCTGGTGACGACGACGGTGTAGCCGTGCTGGGAGGCGATCGAGCGGGCGCCGAGGACGACCTCGGCGTAGTACGGGTTGTCGATCTCCTTGATGACGAGGCCGATGCTCTTGATCTTGCGCGTGCTGCCGCGGCCGGCGGGCTGCGTCGGCCGGTAGTTGAGCATCTCCATCGCGGCGGTGACGCGCTCGCGCGTCGCCGCCTTGACGGCGCCGTCGTTGAGCACGGCGGAGACGGTGGCCTTGGAGACGCCGGCCTGCCGGGCGACGTCGGTGATGGTGGCGCGCTTCGTCTTCATCGCTCGGGCGGCGGTGGTCCGCGGCGCGGGTCCGCGGTGGAAAGGCGAGTCCGTCGGGAGCAGAATCGAACGAACGAACCGGTTCGAACGCGCCCGAACCAGTTCGATTCGCGGCTAGCGTACGATCCCGCCGATCGGCTGTCAAGCCGCGAGGGAAAACGGGGATCTGGCGGCCTCGCTTTCTTGACAAGGCCGGCGGCCAGTGGTACTGACTGAACGCATCGAACCGGTCCGAACCAGTTCGGAGCGCGGCCCGGCTCGCGATCGCCACTTCATCCGAGGCTCCACCGACCCATGTCCCGTCTCCGCCGCCTCTCCCTCCCGCTCCTCGGCGCCGCGCTCGCGCTCCCCCTCCTCGCCGGCTGCGCCCGGCGCGATGCCGACCGCTTCGTCGTCGGCTTCTCCCAGATGGAGAGCGACAACCCGTGGCGACTTGCGCAGACGCAGAGCCTGCGCGACGAGGCCGCGAAGCGCGGCGTCGAGCTCGTCGTCACCGACGCGCAGGGACAGACGGCGAAGCAGGTCTCGGACGTCGAGGACCTCATCGCCCGGCGCGTCGACGTCATCCTCCTCGCGCCGCGCGAGTTCGAGGGGCTGACGCCCGCCCTCCAGGCGGCGAAGGAGGCGAACATCCCCGTCATCCTCGTGGACCGCGAGGCCGCCGGCACCCCGGGCGAGGACTTCGTCACCTTCCTCGGCTCGAACTTCGTCGAGCAGGGGCAGCGCGCCGCGGCGTGGCTCGCCGAGGCGACCGACAGCGTCGCCGGCATCGTCGAGCTCACCGGGACCCCGGGCTCGTCCGTCGCGATCGACCGCGGCAAGGGGTTCGCCGACGAGATCGCGAAGTACCCGCGGATGCAGATCCTCGCCTCGCAGACGGGGAACTTCTCGCGCGCCACCGCGCAGGACGTGATGCAGAACATCGCCCAGTCGCTCGGCGACCGGATCACCGCCGTCTACGCGCACAACGACGAGATGGCGCTCGGCGCGATCCAGGCGCTGAAGGCCGCGGGGCGCGAGCCGGGAAAGGACGTGGTCATCGTCTCGGTGGACGGCCAGCGCGCCGCCCTCGAGGCGATCGAGCGCGGCGAGCTCGGCGCGACCGTCGAGAGCAACCCGCGCTTCGGCCCGCTCGCCTTCGACACGATCGAGAAGCTCCGCGCCGGCGAGACGATCCCGCCGAAGATCCTCATCGAGGACCGGTTCTTCGACAAGGGGAACGCGGCCAGGTTCGTGGGCGAGGCATACTGACGAACAGGGACCGGGGACCGGGGACCAGAGAACGGCCGCACGGCTCCGTCCCCGCCCCGGTCCCCAGCCCGTCCCTCGCCGACGAACCATGGCCGCGGAGATGAGACAGACTCCGGAACCCCTCCTCTCCATGGAGGGCATCGTCAAGCGCTTCGCCGGCGCGACCGCGCTCGACGGCGTGGACCTCTCGCTCCGGCGCGGCGAGGTGCACGCGCTCGTCGGCGAGAACGGCGCGGGGAAGTCCACGCTCGTGAAGATCATGACGGGCGCCTACCGCCGCGACGGCGGGCGCATCCGCCTCGACGGGCACCCCGTCGACTTCCGCACGCCGGCCGACGCGCAGGACGCGGGCGTCGTCGCGGTGCACCAGGAGATCCTCCTCCTCGGCTACCGCTCGGTCGCCGAGAACATCTTCGCCGGCCGCGAGCCGCGCCGCTTCGGGCTCGTCGACTGGCGCCGCATGCACGCCGATGCGGCCGCCGTCCTCTCGATGCTCGGGCTCGACCTCGACCCGCG
>DASUSM010000283.1:0-10328 GCA_036375115.1 Gemmatimonadaceae bacterium
ATCGCGGCGCGGTCGCGTGCCGCCGCCTCCCGCGCCGTGACGACCGTCACGGCGCGCGACGGCGCGGCGCGCCCCGGCGTCACTGGGCGCCCCGCCCCGCGAACGCGATGCGGGGCGATGGCTCGGTGAAGCCACCGCCCCGGCACGCGGCGCGCGCGCGCCGAGCCGTCATTTCTGCGAGTGCACGGGGGTCCGGCCGAAGCTCAACTCCCCGTTGTCGATGCGCACGTTGAAGCCGCAGCCCGGGTTGCTGCAGACCCATGCCTTGTAGGTGATCGGCGCGCCATCGCGCCCGTAGTCGCTGAGGGGGAGCAGCGTGCCGTCCTGGCACTTGCGACACGAGGGCAGCTCGGGGGAGTTCACTGCGGGCCTCCACGGCGGTGACGAGGCATCGTGCGACCGCAGCAGCCGTGCCGGTCAGACGTGCTGGACGCGACTCCAGGGATAGTCCTGCTCGAACGCCTGATCGAAGTCGAAGACCTCGAGAAACTCGTCGCGCGTGTCCGACGACTGGCTGATGAGGAGCTGGGCCTCGACGAGGGCGAAGACGATGTCGCCGATGTCGGCCGTGCGGCGGACGCCCCAGTGCTCGAGCACCTGCCTGGCGAGGACGCCGTAGCGCTCGAGGGCGAGGTCGCGGCAGGCGTGCGCCAGCTCGCGCCCCGTGATGTGGCGCCGCTCCGGAAGGCGGACCTGGCAGAACTCGAGGGCGGACAGCACGAACAGATACGCGTGCTCGTGGAAGCGAGGCTCCCGCGCGCGTATCCGGTCCATGACTCCGTCCCGAAAGGTCAGCTCCGGCACTGCGACTCCGTCGTCGTGATGGTCGTCTGGAGGACGATCCGAAACAACCTGCTGCAACCCGGCCGTCCGTTCCGCACACGAAGATGCGCGGGCGCCCGCGCCCGCACAACTCCCTTACAACCGGGGCGCCGCGGTACGATCCCTGCCGGCTGGCGCGGGGCCGGCACGATGCTACCTTGTGGCGACGCGCCCGCGCATTCCGCGACTTCCCTCACCGCGATCCGTCGCGTGTACTCCACCTGCCTCTTCTGTCACGCGGCGCTCGGCGCGAACGACATCGTCGAGGCCTTCCCCGTCGGCCGCCGCCTCGCGTTCGACGCGGCGCGCGGGCGCCTCTGGGTGATCTGCCCGCGCTGCGTGCGCTGGAACCTCACGCCGCTCGAGGAGCGCTGGGAGGCGATCGAGACCTGCGAGCGCCTCTTCCGCGGCACGCGACTCCGCGCGGCGACCGGCGAGATCGGGCTCGCGCGCGTCGCCGACGGGACGGAGCTCGTGCGGATCGGCGAGCCGCTGCGTCCCGAGCTCGCCGCGTGGCGCTACGGCGACCGCTTCGGGCGGCGCCGCCGGCGCGCCGTGATGGCGGCCGGAGCGGGCGTCGGCGCGGCCGGGATCGCCCTCGTCGGCGGTCCGCTCCTCGGGCTCTCCTTCGGCGGCGCCGCGGCCGCCGTCACGGCGGTGTGGAACGCGGTCGCGATCCGCCGCGCCCTCCGGCGCGGGCTGCGCGTGCACGACGACCGCGGGCATCCGATCGTCGTCGATGCGCACGAGATCCGGCACCTCGCGCTCGGCGTCTCCGAGGACGGCGCGGGGTGGTCGCTGCACGTGCACCACCGCCAGGGCGAGGCGATCATGGAAGGGCGCCCGGCGCTGCGCGCCGCCGCCGTGCTCCTCCCGGCGCTCAACCCGCTCGGCGGGCCGCGCGGCGACGTGCGCGAGGCCGTCGCCTTCGTCGACGACTGCGGCACGGTGGACGGCGTCTTCACGCGCACCGCGCACGCGGGACGAGGGCGCGACGGCGGCTTCGGCACCCCGCTCACCGACGCGCGCTTCGTCTACGCCCTCCCCACGGCGGTGCAGCTCGCCCTCGAGATGGCGGCCCACGAGGAGCAGGAGCGGCTCGCGCTGGAGGGCGAGCTGCTCGAGCTCGAGCGGGCCTGGCGCGACGCGGAGGAGATCGCGGCGATCGCCGACGACCTCCTCCTCCCCGAGGGCGTGTCCGACTTCCTCGGCCGCCACCGCGCCCCGCCCGCGGGGGAGACGCTCTGAGCTCGCGCGGCGGCCGCGATCGCGGCCGCCGCGCCCGGCTCAGCGGGCGGCTTCCTCCGTCACCGGGTAGAGCGGAAAGCTCGCGGCGAGCGAGCGCACATCCTCCTTCACCGCCGCGATCGCGCCCTCGTCCTCCGTCGCGCGCAGCGTGCGGTCGATCAGCTCGGCGATGCGCGTCATCTCGGGCACGCCCATGCCGCGCGTCGTCACCGCCGGGGTGCCGATGCGGATCCCGCTCGTCACGAAGGGCGACTGCGTCTCGTTCGGCACCGTGTTCTTGTTGACCGTGATCCCGGCGCGGTCGAGCGCCTGCTCGGCGACCTTCCCGGTGAGCCCGCGGTTGCGCAGGTCCACGAGCATGAGGTGGTTGTCCGTGCCCCCGGAGACGATGTCGAAGCCGCGTCCGGCGAGCGCCGCGGCGAGCGCGCGCGCGTTCGCGACGATCCGCCTGGCGTAGTCGGCGAAGGAGGGCTCCAGCGCCTCCTTCAGCGCCACCGCCTTGGCGGCGATGACGTGCTCGAGCGGACCGCCCTGGAGTCCGGGGAAGACGCTCTTGTCGATCGCCTTCGCGTGCGCGGCGGTCGAGAGGATGAGCCCTCCGCGCGGACCGCGCAGCGTCTTGTGCGTCGTCGTCGTGACGACGTCGGCGTGGGGCACCGGCGAGGGATAGGCGCTCCCCGCGACGAGGCCGGCGAAGTGGGCCATGTCGACCAGGAAGATCGCGCCGACCTCGCGCGCGACGGCGGCGAAGCGCGCGAAGTCGATCTCGCGCGAGTACGCGCTGTACCCGGCGATGATCATCTTCGGCCGGTGCTGCCGCGCCAGCGCCTCCATCTGCTCGTAGTCGAGGAGCCCCTTCGCATCCACGCCGTACGAGATCGCGCGGTAGAGCTTCCCCGAGAAGTTGACCGGCGAGCCGTGCGTGAGGTGCCCGCCGTTCGAGAGGTCCATGCCGAGGAAGGTGTCGCCCGGCTGGAGGAAGGCGAAGAAGACGGCGGCGTTCGCCTGCGCGCCGGAGTGCGGCTGCACGTTCGCGTGCTCGGCGCCGAAGAGGCGCTTCGCGCGGTCGATCGCGAGCTGCTCGACGCGGTCCACGACCTCGCACCCGCCGTAGTAGCGCTTCCCCGGCAGTCCCTCGGCGTACTTGTTCGTGAGCGGCGACCCCATCGCCTCCATCACGGCCGGCGAGACGAAGTTCTCGCTCGCGATGAGCTCCAGCCCCTCGCTCTGGCGGCGGATCTCGTCCTCGATCAAGGCGGCGATCTCCGGGTCGCCCTCCCGCAGCGCGCCGCCCGGCGGGCAGCGGTCCCAGTCCGTCCAGTTCATCGCACGGCCTCCCGCTCGATCTTCTCCACCCGCCGCTCGTGTCGCCCGCCCTCGAACCCGGTCTCGAGGAACGCGCGCAGGATCGCCTCCGCCTCGTCGGCGGAGACGAAGCGCGCCGGGAGCACGAGCACGTTCGCGTCGTTGTGCCGCCGCGCGAGCGCGGCCACCTCCGGCGACCACGCCACCCCGGCGCGGACGCCGGGGTAGCGGTTCGCGACGTACGACATGCCGAGCCCCGTCCCGCAGAGCAGGACGCCGCGGCGCGCCTCGCCATCCGACACCCGCCGGGCGAGCGGGTGCGCGTAGTCGGGGTAATCTGTGGAGTCGTCGGAATCGGTGCCGAGGTCGGCGACCTCGTAGCCCATCGCGCGCAGCCGCGCCGCGAGCGACGCCTTGAGCTCGAACCCCGCGTGGTCGGATGCGATCGGAATCGTCTCGGAAGTCATGTCACCGTCGTGAACCGGGTTCGCCCTCGTCCCTCGTCCCTCGCTCCTCGTCCCCCGTCCCCCGCCCCCCGTCCCTGCCTCACTTGTTCGGCCACTGCGGCCAGGTGCGAACCATGCTCGCCACTGCCTTCAGCCGGCGCTCGGCGAGGCGGTCGGCCGCCTGGTACGTCGGGATGCCGTCCGCCTTCGCGATCTCGTAGACGCCGAGGATCGTGTCGTAGATCTCGTCCGCCTTGCGCAGCGAGCGGTCCGGGTCCCACCCGGCGAGCTCGCTGTAGACGTTGATCACCCCGCCCGCGTTCGCGACGTAGTCGGGCGCGTAGAGGATGTCGCGGCGCTCGAGCTCGTCGCCGTGCCGCTCCTCGAGGAGCTGGTTGTTCGCCGCGCCGGAGACGATCTCCACCTTGAGCTGCGGGATCGTCTCGTCGTTGATCACGGCGCCGAGCGCGCAGGGGGCGAAGATGTCCGCCTTCTGTCCGTAGATCTCGTTCGGGGCGACGGCCTTCGCCCCCGTCGCGTCGACGACGCGCTTGACCCGCGCCGAATCGATGTCGGTGACGATCAGCTTCGCCCCCGCGGCCTTCAGCTCGTCGGCGAGATAGGCGCCGACGTTGCCGCACCCCTGGATGACGACGGTCTTCCCGGTGAGGTCGTCGGAGCCCCAGCGCCAGTGCGCGGACGCCTGGATCGCGCGGAAGGTCCCGTGCGCCGTCACCGGCGAGGGGTCGCCCGAGCGGCCCGCGAGGCCGGCGACGTAGTCGGTCTCCATGTGGACGAAGTCCATGTCCGCCGTGCTCGTGCCGACGTCCTCGGCCGTGACGTAGCGGCCCCCGAGGCTCTCCACGAAGCGGCCGTGCGCGCGGAAGAGCATCTCGCGCGACTTCGTCTTGTTGTCGCCGATGATGACCGACTTCCCGCCGCCGAGGTTGAGCCCGGCGACGGCGTTCTTGTACGTCATCCCGCGCGACAGCCGCAGCGCGTCGACGATCGCCTCCTCGTCGCTCCGGTAGCTCCAGAACCGGGTGCCGCCGAGCGCCGGCCCGAGCGTCGTGCTGTGGATGGCGAGGATGCCGCGGTACCCCGCCGAGGGATCGCTGCAGAGCACCACCTGCTCGTGCCCCATGTCGGCGAGACGATCGAAGAGCTGCATGTCGTTGGATGAGTGAGAGGGTGACGGCGCCTCAGGCGCCGGCGAACTGCTCGCGCGCGATCACGATGCGCTGGATCTCCGAGGTCCCCTCGTAGATCTCCGTGATCTTCGCGTCCCGGAAGTACCGCTCGACCGGGTAGTCCTTCACGTAGCCGTAGCCGCCGAACACCTGCACCGCCTGCGTCGCGACCCACATCGCCGTCTCGCTGGCGAAGAGCTTCGCCATCGCCCCGGACTGCGTCGTGGACTCGCCGCGGTCCTTCGCCGCGGCGGCTGCGTGCAGGAGCGTGCGCGCGGCCGCGACGCGCGTCGCCATGTCCGCGATCTTGAACTGGATCGCCTGGAAGTCGCGGATCGGCGCGCCGAACTGGCGGCGCTCGCCGGCGTACTCGACCGAGGCGTCGAGCGCCGCGCGCGCGATGCCGACGGCCTGCGCGGCGATGCCGAGGCGCCCGTTGTCGAGCGAGCGCATCGCGTAGACGAACCCCTGCCCCTCCTCCCCGAGGAGGTGCGACGCCGGGACGCGCATGTCCTCGAAGACGATCTGCACCGTCGGCGAGGCGCGGAGCCCCATCTTGTTCTCCTTCTTGCCGACGCGGAACCCCGGAAGGTCCGGCGTGACGACGAACGCGCTGATCCCCTTCGAGCCGTGCCGCGCCGCGGGCATGTCCGTCCGCGCCATCGCGAGGATGACGTCGGCGTGCGAGCCGCTCGTCACCCACGCCTTCGTGCCGTTGAGTACCCAGCCGTCGCCGTCGCGCACGGCCTGTGCGCGCACCGCCGACGCGTCGGAGCCGGCGTCCAGCTCCGAGAGCGCGAACGCCCCGAGCATCTCGCCCCGCGCCATCGGACGGAGCCACCGCTCCTTCTGCGCCTCCGTGCCCCAGTGGAGGAGCATCTGCGTTGGCAGCGAGTTGTGCACGCTCATCATCACCGCGACCGAGGCGTCCGCGGCGGCAATCTCCTCGAGGGCCAGCAGGTAGGTCCGCGTGTCGAGCGCGAGCCCGTCCCACTCCTCGGGGAGGAGCATGCCGAGGAAGCCGAGCTCTCCCATGCGCCGCACGAGCGTCGGCTCGAAGTGCGACTCCGCGTCCCACCGCTCGCGGTGCGGCAGGATCGCCTCCGCCGCGAACTCGCGCGCGACGCGGAGGATCTCGCCCTGCTCCTCGGTCAGCGCCAGGAGGGGACGGCTCATGCGCGGTCGAGCAGGGTGCGCTCACGCATACGTGTAGAATCCTCGTCCGGTCTTCCGTCCGAGCCACCCCGCCGCGACGTACTTCCTGAGCAGCGGACAGGCGCGGTACTTCGGGTCGCCGAGGCCGCGCTGGAGGACGTCGAGGATCGAGACGCACGTGTCGAGCCCGATGAGGTCGGCGAGCGCGAGCGGTCCCATCGGGTGGTTCATGCCGAGCTTCATCACCGTGTCGATCGCCTCGGGCGTGCCGACGCCCTCCATGAGGCAGTAGACCGCCTCGTTGATCATCGGCATGAGGATCCGGTTGGCGACGAAGCCCGGATAGTCGCTCACCTCGACCGGCGTCTTCCCGAGCCGCCGCGCCGCCTCGACGACGCGGCGCGTCGTCTCGTCGGAGGTGGCGAGCCCGCGGATGACCTCGACGAGCTGCATCACCGGCACCGGGTTCATGAAGTGCATCCCGATGACCAGCTCGGGGCGCTTCGTGCGCGCGCCGATCTCGGTGATCGAGATCGAGCTCGTGTTCGAGGCGAGGATCGCGCCCTCCGGCGCGAGGCGGTCGAGGTCCGCGAAGAGCCGGAACTTGAGCTCCGTGTTCTCCGTCGCCGCCTCGACGACGAGCGACGTCTCCGAGACCGCGCCGAGATCGGTGCTCGTCTCGATCCGCCGCAGCGCCTGCTCGGCATCGGACCGTTCCAGCGATCCCTTCTTCACCTGCCGGTCGAGGTTCTTCTCGATCGTCGCGCGCCCCTTCGCCAGCGCGTCGTCGGAGATGTCGATCATCGTCACGGGAACGCCGGACTGCGCGAAGACGTGCGCGATCCCGTTCCCCATCTGCCCCGCGCCGAGGACCGCCACGCGGTCGGCCATGCTCAACTCTCCCCGCGGCGCCACGGCCGCGCGATCAGGTACGCGAGGGCGGCGGTCATCCCGAGGCCCGCGGCGATGCCGCCCTCCGGCCCCCAGGCGCCGCCCGTCATCCAGTCCGGCCCGGTCTCGACGAGCCGGTAGTCCGGCGTCGTGAATCCGAGCCCGCTCACCGCGACGTGCAGGACGCCGGCGAGCACGAAGTTCCACGCGAGGTGCGCCATCGTCGCCGCATACAGGCTGCGCGTCGCGACGAGCACCATCCCGAGGAGCACGCCGGCGATCGCGACCATGACGATCGCGACCGCGTTCGCGCCGGGATTCGCGAGGTGCAGGAGGCCGAACACGACGCTCGTCAGCACGAGGGCGCCGACGAGCCCGAGCCCGTCGCGCAGCGCCGCGAAGATGTAGCCGCGCATCAGCAGCTCCTCGAGCAGCGCCGCCGGGGCGAGAATCACGAGGGCACGCCCGGCCGCCGCGAGCGAGCTCCCCGGCGGGCCCGGCTCCGTGCGCATCCATCCCGCGGCGACGAGCGCCAGCACCGGGAGCGCGATGGCGCCGGCCCCGAGCGCCGCGCTCCACGCGAGCGTCGCCGGACGCGCCGCGGCGCGGTCGAGGCCGACGGCGTCCCACCCGCGCCGGTCCACGTGCACGAGCACGATCCAGTGCGCGAGGAGGAGCGCGGCGCAGAGGCCGAGGGAGTAGCCGACCTCGCGCGCGCCGACCGTTCGCTCGACGACCATCGTCACGAGCGGGACCACGGGGAGCGCGACGGCGAGGAGCACGGCGACGAAGAGGAGGATCCGCCAGAGCGCGCGCGGACGGCCGTCCTCCGACACGAAGAGCGCCCGAGCGGTCAGGCGCCGGGCGTTCTCCATGGTCGTCGTGTCCGGGCCGCTCAGGCGAGCGGCGACGCGCGCCGTGGGGCGAGCGCCGCGGCGAGGGCGAGCGCGAAGCCGGCGACGCCGGCGAGCGTGACGAACGCGGCGCGCGCATCCGGAGCGGCGTGGGTGCGCGTCGTCATCAGGCGGCTCGCTCCACGCTGAGCGCCACCGCGTCGCCGCCGCCGAGGCAGAGCGTCGCCAGTCCGGTCGCGGCGCCCCGATCCTGCATCGCGTACAGCAGCGTCGTGAGGACGCGCGCACCGCTCGCGCCGATCGGGTGCCCGAGCGCGATCGCCCCGCCGTGCACGTTGACGCGGTCCCAGTCCCAGCCGAGCTCCTGCCCGTCGGCGAGCGCCTGGGAGGCGAACGCCTCGTTCGCCTCGATGAGGTCGTAGTCGCCGATCGACGTGCCGCTCTTCTTCATCAGGTTGCGCACGGCGAAGACGGGGGCGAAGAAAAGCTCGTTCGGGTCCGTCGCGCCGGTCGCGTACGCGGTGACGCGGGCGAGGATCGTCAGGCCGTTCGCGCGCGCGTACTCCTCGGAGACGACCGCCACCGCCGCCGCGCCGTCGTTGAGCGAGGAGGCGTTCCCCGCCGTGACGCTGAGCTGGTCGCCGGCCATCCCCTTCGGCGCGTCCTTCGCGAACGCGGGCTTGAGCTTCGCGAGCGACTCGACCGAGCTGTCCTTCCGCGGGCCCTCGTCCGCGTCGATCACCGTCGCCCCCTTCCGCCCCTCGATCGTCACGGGGACGATCTCGGCGCGGAATTTCCCGCCCTCCGCCGCCTTCACCGCGCGCCGGTGCGACTCGACGGCGAACGCATCCTGCGCCTGGCGCGTGATCGACGCCTTGCGCGCCGTGTACTCGGCGTGGCCGCCCATGTGGACGTCGCAGAACGAGCACCAGAGCCCGTCCTTGATCATCCCGTCCACCATCGTCTGGTCGCCGAGCTTCACCCCGTTGCGCATCCCGTACACGTAATGCGGCGCGTTCGACATCGACTCCTGGCCGCCGGCGAGGACGACGCGCTGGTCCCCGGCGCGGATCGCCTGCGCCGCGAGCATCACCGCCTTCAGCCCGGAGCCGCACACCTTGTTGATCGTCAGCGCGGAGACCGACGTCGGGAGCCCGGACTTGAGCGCCGCCTGCCGCGCCGGCGCCTGGCCGACGCCGCCCTGAACGACGTTCCCCATGATGACTTCCTGGACGTCCGCGGCGGGGATCCCCGACCGCTCGAGTGCGCTCTTCAGCGCGATCGCGCCGAGCTCCGGGGCGGAGAGCGGAGAGAGGCCGCCGAGGAAGCGCCCGATGGGCGTGCGGGCCGCGGCGACGATGACGGGCTGGCGCGATGTATCCGGCATGTGGACTCGGCGAGGCGAGAGTGGTCCGGCGGCGAGCGCCACCACCGACCGCGCTCGCCGCCGGAAAGCTAGCCGCGCCGCGAGGCGGCTTCAACCGAGCCGGGAGCGGCCCGACGCCTCGTCAGGGCATCGCCTCGAGCGCGAACGACTCGGCGTCGCCCGGGTCGTAGGTGATCCGCCAGCGCCGGGTCTCCCCCGCGCCGAGCGTCTCCCACGGGCCGGAGGCGCGCCGGCCGGTGCCGTCGTCGAACGCGGCGCGCACGTCGATCCGGTAGCGCGTGTCGCTCCGCGCGACGACCTGCGCCGTCCACGTCCCGCCGGCCGGTCCGTTCACCGAGACGAGCGGCGCGGTCTCCCCCGAGCGCATCGACGAGTCGCGCTGCACGCCGACGATCTCGTACCGCGAGTCCGGGATGGACTCGTACGCGCGCCCCCCGGCCGCGGCGACGCCGGTCGTCCGAGAATGCGGATCGGTGACGGCGAGCTCGATCGGCGCCTCGACGTCGTCGGGACCGTAGGCGACGACGGTGAGCTGCGATCCCATCACCGCCGTCGTCTCCGGCGCCGGCTCGAGCTGCGGCTCGTCCGCGACGATGGGAGACGCCGAGACCTGCGGCTCCCCGTCCGGCACGTCGGCCGGCGGTGGCGTCTCGACGTCGCCGCAGGCGGCGAGGAGGAGGAGCGGGAGGATCGCGGCGAGCGGCCGTGCGCGGCGCGTGCGCCGTCGCGTGCCCGTCACTCCTCCCCTCCCGCGATCCCGAGCTCGATGCGCCGCGACTCGGCCTCCTCCCGGAGGCGCGCGATCGCCTCCTCGACGGGGAGCGTCACCTGGCGCTTCTCGGCGCCGCGCTGGCGCAGCGACACCGTCCCCGCCTCTGCCTCGCGCCGGCCGACGAGCGCCATGTACGGCACCTTGAGCCGCGACGCCTCCTTGATCTGCTCGCGCGAGTCCACCTGCGCGCCGCGCGCATCCCAGTGCACGCGCAGCCCCGCGGCGCGCGCCGACTCGACGACGCGCACCGCGGCCGCC
>DASUSM010000284.1:0-9841 GCA_036375115.1 Gemmatimonadaceae bacterium
CACTCCGCGATCAGACGCGGCGTCCGGCGACGCCTCCGTAATGCTCCGCCACCTCCGGCGCGAGCGCCTCGCCCTCGCGCGCCTCGACGAACGGACGCAGAATGAGGAGCGGGAGCGCGGTCCCGCGAAGCACCTTGTCGGCGATGCTCCCCATCAGCACGCGCGAGGCGCCCCGTCCCTGCGTCGTCATCGCCACGAGGTCGAAGTCGAGGGAGTGCGCGCGATCGAGGATCCCCGTGGCGGTATGGTCGAAGACGCGCACCTCCGTGCGGACCTCGACACCCGGGTGAGCGGCGCGCAGCCGCTCGGCGACGCCCCGCAGGTAGTCCTCCGCCATCTCGGTCCGCGTTTCCATCCGCTCCTGGTCGGCCGGCGTCGCCGTCCACGAGTAGCCCAGCGGCTGCGGTACGGCGTACACGGGCGGAACGACCTCGAGGAGCGTGACGGTCGCACCGAGCGTCTCGGCGAGGGCGATCGCCGGCTCGAGCACCGCCTCCGCGTGCGACGATCCATCCAGCGGGACGAGAATCCCCGAGAACGTCCGTCCGCGGCGAAGATCCACGACGTCGTCGCCCGGCCGGACCATGAGGACCGGCACGCTCGAGCGGCGCATCACGGCATCGGCGACGCTGCCGAGCCAGGCCCGGCTCACGCCGGTGCGCCCGTGGGTCGCCATGACGATCAGGTCGATGCCGCGCTGCACCGCGTACCGGTGAAGGGCGGGCGCGGGCGGCCCCTCGGCGATGCTGCCGCGCGCGGCGACGCCCGCCGCGCCGACGCGTCCGACCACGTGCTGAATGTAGTGCTGCTCCTCGGCGCGCACGGCGTCGTCCACCTCGGCGAAGTGGTGGCCGTCGGCGTTCGCCGCGAGCGGGTCGTGCACGCGCACGAGGTGAAGCGCCGCGCCCGTACCGCGTGCGAGCGTGACGGCCGCGGGAAGCGCGTGCTCCGCGAGTGCCGAGCCGTCCAGGGGCACCATGATCGATTGCAGCATCGGAAACGCTCCCTGAGTCGAGTCCCTCGCCCGTCGGGGCGGTGTGTCGATCATCCCTGCGCGCTGCCCACGATGCGCAGCACGACCTGGCCACCGTCGTACATGATCCCCAGCGTCTCACCCTCCGTCCGGTCGTCGGCGAGCACCGTGACGGAGAGGACGTTCGCGATGCTGCGGGTCAGGTGCGTCGTCGCGCCCGGCTCGCCGAACATCAGCTGGATGCGGCGGTCCCGACGGTCCCACGAGGCGCCCCGCAGCACGTACCCCGTCTCCTGCGCCTGCGCGCCGATCGCGACGTCGTCCACCTCGAGGGCGGTCCGCCGGCCGGCGTTGCGCTCGGTGAACGCGTCGAGCTGCGCCGTCCAGCGGTCGGGCGTCTGCGCCTCGGAGCTCCCCCAGACCTCGCGCTCGATGCGCTCCATGTCCCGCGCCGGGGGCTCCGGCGCGACGAGCAGCGAGCAGGTGGCGCCGCGCAGCACCGCGGTGGACGTGCTCCCCGCGACCATCCGGTCGAGGCCGCGCCGATTGTCGCGGCCGAGCACGACGAGGTCGGCATGCCGCGCCATCGCCACCGCGGCGAGCACCTCGGCCGCCTTGCCAGGCATCCACTCGATGTGGAGGGTCATGCCGTCGGGGACGTGGAGCGTCTCGCGAAGGCGCTCGAAGCGCTCGGGCAGCGAGCGCTCGTAGTCCGCCATCCCCGCGCGCAGCAGCGGATGCACCGACTCGATCGGCGGCCACGAGTGCACGAGGTGCAGCGTCGCCGGCGGCGCGAGCAGCCCGAGCGCGACCTCGAGCGCGTGGATGCTGGCGGCGCCGAAGTCCACGCCCGCGACCACCGTCCGCGGCGCGCCGTGATAGTCGCGCGCGACGACGAGCACGGGGACGTGGATGCGCCTGATCGTCGCCAGCGTCGTCTCCGCCCCGAAGAGCCGCTGCAGCCCCTCGCGGCGCCCGATCCCCATCACGACGAGGCTCGCGCCCTCGCGGCGGGCCGCATCGGCGAGGACGGCCGCGGGATGACCGACGCGCACGTCGGTCGGCCAGAGCGTCTCCCCCTCGCCGAGCACGCCCATCATCTCGGACTCGAGCGCGTGCAGGCGCATCGCCGAGCGGTCCCGCTCGTACTCGAGCGGCAGCGAGAAGCCGAGCGGGAGGCGGAAGTTGATCTCGGGCTCGAGGATCGAGATGACGCGCACGGGGGCGCCGGTGCGCTCGGCCATCGTCCTGGCGGCGCGGAATGCCGCCTCGTCCCGCTCCCCCTTCGCCGCGACGAGGATCGGCCCGATCGGCCGCGCCTTCGGCGTGGCGAGCGCCGAGCCGGCCTGCGAGGTATTGGTGTATGTCATCGCCCCCTCCGGGATGCGAGTCTGGCGTCGCCCTCACGTTGCGAGCGGGCACGCGACGGTCCTATCGGGCATCTCTCCGGCGCGTGAAGGGAGATTCCCGACCGACGGGCTCGCGACGCCGCTCCATCATGGCATGGCGCGCGCGTGGCCATCGTGCGCATCGTTGCGGCGGTCTTGACGAGCCGCACGCCCGAACTAAATTACCGACCAGTTATATACTCCGGCCGGGCGCGTCCCCGCCGGGCGCGCGCGGGCGACGCGCCGTTCCGGCGGCCCCGCGCCATCTCTCGAGCAAGGAGACGAGACGATGCTGTTGAAGCGCTTCCACGACGAGAAGCTCGCCCAGACGAGCTGGCTCGTCGGGTGCTCGGCGTCGGGCGAGGCGCTCGTCGTCGACCCGAACCGCGACGTGGAGCAGTACATCCGGGCCGCGGAGAAGGAGGGGCTGCGGGTCACGCACGTGACCGAGACGCACATCCACGCCGACTTCGTCTCGGGGAGCCGCGAGCTCGCCGCGCGCACCGGCGCGCGCCTCCACCTCTCCGACGAGGGGGGCGCGGAGTGGAGGTACGCCTGGGCCGAGGAGGCCGGCGCCGTGCTCCTCCGCGACGGCGACGACTTCATGGTGGGGAACATCAGGGTCGAAGCGATGCACACGCCGGGGCACACCCCGGAGCATCTCTCCTTCATCGTCACCGACACCCCGGCGACGGGGCGCCCGATGGGGATGTTCACCGGCGACTTCGTCTTCGCCGGCGACGTCGGGCGCCCGGATCTGCTCGAGCGCGCCGCCGGTCACGCCGGCACGATGACGGAGGCGGCCCGCACGCTCTTCCGCTCGCTGCGCCGCCTCGCCTCGCTCCCCGACTACCTCCAGCTCTGGCCCGGACACGGCGCCGGCTCCGCGTGCGGCAAGGCGCTCGGCGCGGTGCCGTCGTCCACGCTCGGGTACGAGCGCATCGCGAACTGGGCGCTCGCGATCGAGGACGAGGACGAGTTCGTCACCCGTGTTCTCGAGGGGCAGCCGGAGCCGCCGCGCTACTTCGCCGAGATGAAGCGCATCAACAGGGAGGGACCGCGGCTGCTGCACGGCGTCCACCGCCCGGAGCGTCTGCCCGAGACGCGCATCGCCTCGCTGATCGAGCAGGGTGCGCTCGTCGTGGATGCGCGCCCCGCCGCCGAGTTCGCGGCCGGCCACATCCCCGGGACGATCAGCATCCCGCTCGACCGCTCCTTCACGACGTGGGCTGGGTGGCTCGTCCCCTTCGACCGGGACTTCCATCTCCTCCTGCGCGAGGGGCACGACGCCGCCGAGGCGGTGCGGGATCTCGCGATGATCGGGCTCGACCGGGTCGCCGGGATCGTCGGAAGCGACGCGCTCTCCGCGTGGACGGCGGAGGGGCGCGCCCTGGCGACGATGCCGCAGATGACGGTCGAGGAGCTCGCCGCGCTGACGCGCGACGATGTCGCGGTGGTGGACGTACGAGGCATCGCGGAATGGGAGGCCGGCCATCTGCCGGGGGTGCCCAACATCCCGCTGGGCATGCTGGGGGATCGGCTCGACGAGATCCCGACGGACCGGCCGGTCGTCGTCCAGTGCCTGAGCGGTGCGCGATCGGCGATCGCGGCGAGCGTGCTGCGGGCGAAGGGCTTCGCCAACGTCGCGAACCTCGTCGGCGGCTTCGAGGCATGGCGGAGCGCGGGACTCGGCGTCGAGACGCCGCCGACGGCGCAGGACACGCGGCGCGGCGCGCTCGCCGGCGCGCGGTGAGCGCTCAGACCGGCGCGATCGCCCGCTGCCGCGCCTTCGCCTCGGACTCGAGCCGGCCGCACATGATGTCGCAGAGCCGGAAGACGTCCTTGCTCGCGAGCCCGTAATGCACGAAGAGCCCGTCCTTGCGCCGGCTCACGAAGCCGGTCGCGTGCAGGAGCTGGAGATGCTTCGAGACGTTCGCCTGACCGAGGCCCGTCTGCTCCACGAGATCGGAGACCGTGAGCTCGCCGTGGCGGAGGGCATGCAGGATGCCGAGACGCGCCGGCTCGCCGAGGACCCGGAAGCGCTCCGCGACGAGCTCCATCAGTGCCGGGGACATGGACGTGTTCGCCAACCGCTCCTCCTGGAGTGAATAGCCAGAGAGTAATATAGTTGATTTCTCGCCCGACGGCACCGGCGGCGGTCGCGCCGCCCAACGCAGACAGGAGGTCCGCCATGATCGAGCAGACGACCCGATACGGACTCGGCGTCACCGTGAAGCTCCCCTACGACGAGGCGGTCGCGCGCACGCGCGACGAGCTGTCGAAGGAGGGGTTCGGCGTGCTGACCGAGATCGACGTCCGCGCCACGCTCCGGAAGAAGCTCGACGTCGAGTTCCGCCCCTACATCATCCTCGGCGCCTGCAACCCGCCGCTCGCGCACAAGGCGCTGACCGCCGAGCGCGACATCGGGCTCCTCCTCCCGTGCAACGTCATCGTCTACGAGGGGGACGAGGCCGGGACGAGCGTCGTCGCCGCGATGGACCCCGTCGAGGCACTCGAGCTCACCGGGAACCCCGACGTGCGGCCGCTCGCGGAGGACGTGCGGGGACGGCTGGAGCGCGTGCTCGAGGGAGTGCGGCGCGGGTAGGACACGGGTCGCCGCGGAGGGCGGGCGGACGCAGGCCGTGATGTCGCATTCGTCCGCCGTCCGCGGGCTACCGCTCGACGATCGCGTTCCGCGCGAGGTAGTGTCCCTCGAAGCGGATCGGGAGCGGGTCCCCGCTCAGCGGCTCCGCGCGCGTGCCGGGGCGCTGCGCGTGCACGTGCAGGTGCGGCTCGTCGCTGTTGCCCGAGTTGCCCACCGCGCCGAGCGGCTGGCCGGGACGGACGACGTCGCCCTCGCGCACGCAGACGCTTCCGCTCAGCATGTGGCCGAGCACGATCCAGACGTCGCCGCAGCGAAGGATCACGTGGTTTCCCGCCATGTGCTCGCGATCCACCTCGGGAGGGGAGAGGTCGGCGAGCCCGTCCACCGCCGTCACGACGTCGCCCCCGCACGGCGCGACGATCGGCGCGCCGAAGATCGCGTACGCCGCCGGGTCGCGAGGCGCCATCCCCCTCGCGCGCGCGCCCCATCGTCCGAGCGCGACGATGTCCACGCCGTGGCTCTGGCCGCGCCACGCGCGGAAGCGCGCCTCCTCGAGAGTCGCGAGGTGCGCGTTCACGAGCGCCGTGCTCCCGCCGTTCACCACCTGATACGTGCCGCGCTCGAGCGGGAAGCGGAGATCGACCGCCGGACCGTCGGGCTCGCGGCGCCCCGCGAGCGCGTGCAGCGCGAGGGCGAGAGCCGCGGCGGCGAGCGCGCCGCGAATCGCGGCGCCCGTCCACCCTCGCGCGCCGCCCGGCCACGCCGGCCGCGACCCGAGTCCGCGCAGCGAGCGCAGGAACGCCACCGGAAAGAGCAGCAGCCAGAGGAGCGATACAAGCCACGGGAAGACGAGCCACAGGCCGGCCGCGGCCAGCGCCAGCAGGAAGACGGCGGTGCCCGCGCCCTCGATCAGCCAGGCGGCGCGGCTGCGGTGTCGCCCGAGGGCGAGCCGAGCGAGCAAGACCAGCGGCGCGGCGACCTGCAGGAGGAGCGGAGCCGCGAGCGCGTCGTATCGCATCGTCGTGAGCGGTGACCCGGCGGCGCCGCGCCGCCGCTCACTCCGTCAGCGCGCCGCCGTCCTGGGCGGGCGCGTCGCGCCGTGCGCCGAGCCGCGGGACGATGTGCCGAACCACCGGCCGGACGTCGGCGCCCGCGGCGAGCTCCGCCGCGGGCGCGACGCGGACGATCCACGCGCCCGAGCCGCGCAGCAGCGCCGCATTGACCGACGCGGCGAAGCGGAAGACGCCGTTCGCGTACGACTGGACGCTGAACATCCGCCGCTCCCGCGTGTCGCCCGCGCCGCGCGGCGGCACGAGCGCGACTCGCACGTCGACGGGGAGCAGCTCGCCGAGGTCGATGCACGCGGAGAACGTCACGCGCGGGTGGCGGCGGCCTTGCACGCGGCGCACTTCGACCGAGCCGATGTGCACGCCGGGCCATGCCGTGAGCAGCGGCGAGGCGTGTCCGGGTGCGGCGATGCGCCGTGTGGGGGGCTGCGGTGCGGTAGCTGGCAGGAACATGGAGGCCTCCCTCGGTCTGCCGGCCTCCCCTCGTCTCGCGAGATGCGGAGCCCGTTGCGGTCCGCCGCGGAGCCGGGGTGGCCTCATGCAATCTCGCGGTCGCGCGCCGCTGCGTCTGTCGGGGCGAGCACCAGTGAATCGTCGGGCCTCGCCCCACCGTCGGCGACGTCGTGCGGCGGGTGGTGAGCGCCGTACTCGGCCTGGAAGATCCGCAGCAGCTCGAAGAAGTAGGAGATCGCGAGCGGTCCGATGAGCACGCCGAGCAGCCCGAACCAGCGCACGCCGGCGAAGGCGCCGACGAGCGTGATCATCGGGTGGATGTGCGAGACGCGCTCGTAGACGAACGGGCGCGCGAGGTTGTCCACGTTCGACGCGATGATGCCGCCGATCGCGGCGAGTGCCAGCGCCGCGCCGAGCCGCCCCTGCGCGACGAGCACGACGACGCCGGGGAGCCAGACGAAGGCGCTCCCGACCACCGGCAGCACCGAGACGAGCCCGGTCACGACACCCCAGAAGAGGGGGTTCGGCAGCCCGACGAGATGGAAGCCGATGCCGACGACCGTCCCCTGGAGCACCGCGGTCAGCGCGATGCCGAGCAGCATCGCTTCCGTCACGAGGTGAAAGCGCTTCCGGAGGACCTCGGCGCCGGCGGCGGAGAAGGGAAGCATCGCCGCGACGTAGCGCCACGCCACGTCCGCCTCGAGCAGCAGGTAGTACAGCCCGAAGAGCGCGACGACGAGGTTCAGCAGCCCCTGCGTCGCGCTCCCGAAGGCCGCGATGGCCCGCCCGGTGAGCCACGCGGCGAGCGCGTCGCTCGCCGCGGCGAAGCGTGCCCCGACATCGATCCCGCCGATGCGGATGTCCGACAGCCGCGCCACGACGTCGCTCCCGGCGAGCCCGCGCAGCGTCTCGGGCGCCTGCTGCACGAGCGCGTTCAGCAGCCAGCTCCCGGGAAGCAGGAGGACGACGCCGGTGAGCAGCGTGACGAGCAGCGCGGCGCCACGCCGCGGGAGGACGCGGGACGCGCGGTCGAACGCCGGCGCGCAGACGACGTGGAGCGCCACGGCGCCGATCAGCCCCGCCGTGAACGGGAGGAGCGCGACGAGGAGGAAGGCGCCGAGGATGGCGACGAGCGCCGCCGCGCGGCTGCGCGAGGAGTCGATCGTCATCATGGCGCCTCCCGCCTAGAACAGCTTCAGCTGCACGTAGCGCTTCGGGTTCAGACGGATGTCCTCGACGAGCGCCCGCAGCTGCACGGCGAGCGAGTCGCCGTTGCGGTAGAGCGACGGGTCGTTCACGAGCAGGCCGAGCGACCCGTCGCCCCGGTCGATCTTCGCCAGCACCGAATCGCTCCGCGCGATCATCGCCTCGAGTCCCCCTTGCGAGCGCTCGAGCGCCGATCCGGTGCGCCGCAGCGACGCGGCCGCCTCGCGGATGTCCTCGGAGGCGACGCCGACGTTGGCGACGATCCGCCGCAGCTCCCCCTCCGAGGTCGAGGAGTCGATGCGCGAGGCCGTGCGCTCGAGCTGCTCGGCCGCGGCGGCCAGACCGTGGACCGCGCGGATGACGTCCACGGCAACGGTGTCGAGGTTCCGCGACTGCGTCTGCACCGTGCGGTCGAGCCGCGCCGAGAGCTCCGCCGTGCGGCGGATCGCGGCACGCAGCTCGGCGGCCGCCTCGTCGTCGAAGGCGACGCGGATCCGCTCCGCGACGGTGCCGACGTCGCCGGCGATGCGGTTCGCCGCGGTCGTCAGCTGGGCGACGTCCGGCAGCGTCGCGCCGGGGATGACGCGGCCGTCGCGCGGCAGCGACTCGATCTGGGCGCGCACGCTCGGCTCCGCCGGGAGCGCCGAGCGGCTCAGGATCGTCGCCTGCCAGTCGCCGAACAGGCTGCTCTCGCCGAGCAGGACGGCGGGATCGTCCGGGAGCTGCACGTCCTCGTCGAGGCGGATCCGCACCTCCACCCACCCCGCGTCGGTCAGCTCGATCCCGACGATGCGGCCGGACTCGACGCCGCGGAGCACGACGACGGCGCCGACCTTCGCGTTGCCGACATCGTGGAAGCGGGCCGTGAGCTGGGCGCGCCCCTCGCCGAGCTGGGCCCGTCCGAGCCAGAGCGAGGCGACGACGAGCACGATCGTCCCGAGAAGCACCACGAGGCCGACGATGAAGTCGTCGGTGCGAAGTCGGCGGGAGATCATTCGTTCACCACCTGGTTGAGCCATGTGAGCGCCCAGAAGGCGTCGAGCACGAGGATCATCACGGCGGAGCGGACGACGGCCTTCGTCGCCGCCTGGCCGACGCCCTGCGCGCCGCCGCGCGCCTCCATCCCGCTCACGCAGCCGATGAACGTGATGACCAGCCCGAAGCTGGCCGATTTCACGAGGCCGTAGCGGATGTCGAAGTACTCGAAGAACAGCCGCGCGCCCTTCAGGAACTGCTCGGTCGAGAGGCCGAGGAGCCCGAGCGCGGCGAGCCAGCCGGAGGCGACGCCGACGAGCATCGCGACGCCGATGACGATCGGGAACATCGTCACGCCGGCGAACACGCGCGGCACGACGAGGTACGCATGCGGGTCGTAGGCCAGCGTCTCGAGCGCGTCGATCTGCTCGGTCACGCGCATCGTCCCGAGCTCGGCCGCGATGTTCGCCCCGACGCGGCCGGCGAGCGCGAGCCCGGTGAGCACCGGCGCGAGCTCCATCGTCACCGTCTTCTCGAGCAGCGTGCCGACGAAGTACATCGGCACGACGCTGCCGAACGAGTAGCTCGCGAGCAGCGCGAGCACGATCCCGGTGAAGACGGCGATGAGGATCGCGATCGGGAGCGAGTCCACGCCGAGGCGGCGCGCGTGCGCGGCGAAGTGCGGCCGCCAGGTGCGGACGTCGGCCACCGCTCGGATCGTCGCGGCGCCGAAGCGCCCCCAGCGCCCGGCGGACTCCACGAGGGTCCGCGTCGCGCGGCCGACCGCGGCGACGGCGCGCCGCGGCGGCGCCGCCATCCCGATCCGGCGCGCCTCCGCCGTCCCCAGCGCCTCGGCCGCCTGGCCCGCGACGGTCATCGCTCGCTCCTGTCGTGCCTGCATGGACGATAGGCGGGATCCCCGGGGGCGTCTGTCGGGCCCACCCCCTGCAGCCTGTCGGGGCGGCCCCTCGCCGCCGTCGGCAGCGCGCATTTCCGGCTCGCTCGACGATGCGTCCGGGCCTGCTGCCGCGCAACGCCCCTTCAGCCGCGGCGACGAGCGTGATACAATGGGCACGGGCGCGAAGGGCATGTCCTCCTTCACGATGGAGCGCGATGGCGACGAGCGGGACGAGCGACGTGGAGCCGGAGGGCTGGCCGATCCGGCGCCTGCTCC
>DASUSM010000285.1:0-5244 GCA_036375115.1 Gemmatimonadaceae bacterium
CCGGATCGACGACCGCGCGCCGCCTCCTGCCGCGGCGCGACGAGCTCGCGGAGCTCCTCAGGCTCGCCCTTCCCGTCGTCACGGTCGAGGTCGGGCTGATGTTCATGGGCGTGGTCGACACGCTCAGCGTCGGCCGCGTCGGCGCGACGGCGATCGCCGCCGTCGCGCTCGGCAACGTCTACTACTTCGGCGTCTCGATCTTCGGGATGGGGCTCCTCCTCGCCCTCGACCCGATCGTCGCGCAGGCGATCGGCGCGAAGGACGACGAGGCCGTCGCGCGCGCGATGCAGCGCGGGCTGATCCTCGCCGCCGCCGTCGCCGCCGTCAGCGCCATCGCTCTCCTCCCCGCCGCGAGCGCCCTCCGCGCGCTCGCGCAGCCGGCGGAGGTCGTGCCGATCGCCGCCGGCTACGCGCGCGCCTCGATCGCGGGGACGCTCCCCTTCTTCGCCTTCATCGTCCTTCGCCAGAGCCTCCAGGCGATCGGGCACCTCCGTCCGATCGTGCTCGCGATCGTCGGCGCGAACGTGGCGAACGCGATCCTGAACCAGATCCTCATCCACGGCCGGCTCGGATTCCCGGCGATGGGCGCGGTCGGAACGGGGTGGGCGTCGAGCGCGAGCCGCTGGCTCCTCGTCCTCCTCCTCGTCGCGCTCGCGCGCGCGGAGCTCCGCCGCCGCCTCGTCCCCGTGCGCCGGGAGGCGTTCGCGGCCGCACCGCTGCGGCGGATGGTCGCGCTCGGCGCGCCGGTCGGCGTGCACCACATGCTCGAGTACGGCGCCTTCGGCGTCGTCACCGTGCTGATGGGATGGATCGGGGCGACGCAGGTGGCGGCGCACCAGGTCGCGCTCAACCTCGCCGCCCTCACCTTCATGGTGCCGCTCGGCGTCGCGGCCGCGGCGTCGGTGCTCGTCGGCCGCGCGATCGGCCGCGGCGACGAGGCGGCTGCGCGCGGCGCGGCGCGCACGGCGCTGGTGTGCGGCGTCGCCTTCATGTCCACGACGGCGCTCCTCTTCCTCTTTCTCGCCGAGCCGCTCGCGCGGCTCTACACGAGCGACGCCGGCGTCGTCGCCGTGGCCGCGATGCTCATCCCGATCGCCGGCGTCTTCCAGGTGTTCGACGGCACGCAGGTCGTCTCGGCCGGCGTCCTGCGCGGCGCCGGCGACACGCGCGCGCCGATGGTCATCGGCCTCGTCGGCTTCTGGTTCGTCGGGATCCCGATCAGCCTCCTGCTCGGCATCCACGGGGGCGCCGGACCGGCGGGGCTCTGGTGGGGGCTGGTCGGCGGTCTCGCCGCCGTGGCGGTGATCCTCCTCGCGCGCGTGAAGCACCGCTTCGGCCGCGAGCTGCGACGGGTCGTGATCGAGGGGTCGGGCTAGGAGGGCGGACGCGCCGCCACGCCGTCGCTCACCGCAGCATCAGGAAGACGTCGTACAGCGCGTGCGTCCACGCCGTGATGCCGAAGCCGCGCGTGAGGTACATCGCGCTGAAGGCGACCCCTCCGACGAACCGGTAGGTGAACGACGCGAGCTCGAACGGATCGCCGTAGGCGCCGATGTAGTGCACGGCGGAGAAGACGAGCGCGCCGACGACCGTCGCGACGATGCCGGCGGTACGGGTGCGCCATCCGAGGACGGCGCGTCCGCCCCAGGCGAGCGCGCCGACGAGGAGGACGCGGAAGACGAGCTCCTCGTAGATCCCCGCGCCGAGCGAGATCACGAAGATGGAGACGGGGCCGAGGGCATCCACGGGCGCGATCGCCATCAGCCCGAACGGCTGCAAGAGCTGCGCGGTGAGCGTCCCGACGACGAGCCCGAAGGCCAGGGCGAGGACGATGCTCTCCGCGGCCATCCCGGCGAAGATCCGCCAGCGCAGCCGCCCGCCGCGGCGCAGGTCGCGCACGACGAGCCATGCTCCGACGAGGACGACGAGGCCGAGGACGACGAGCGGCGCATCGCGCCCGACGACGCCGCCGGCGAGTCCCCTGAGCATCACGTCCGCGCCGTTGCGCACGCCGCGCATCTCGTCGCGGAAGAGCAGCGCGAACGCCTCGTAGAGGGCGAGCAGGGGGAGAGCGAAGAGGAGGCTGTACCGCGGGGCGCGCGCGGCACGCCAGTAGCTCGGCGTCGGACTCGGCGGGGCGCCGAGGCGCGCCGGGGGCGACGTGGTTCTCGCGACGGGCATGCAGGCACTACGCTCCACGCCCCGTCTTCGTTCCGCTTACTTTGCACGGCATGCGCGTCGTCCGAGTCGACCCCGAGCACCCCGATCCCGAGGCGATCGCCCCCGCGGCGGCGCTGCTGCGCGAGGGGGGCCTCGTCGCCTTCCCGACGGAGACGGTCTACGGCCTCGGCGCGCACGCGCTCGAGGAGAAGGCGGTCCTCCGCATCTACGAGGCGAAGGGGCGGCCGAGCTTCAACCCGCTCATCGTTCACGTGGCCGACGTCGAGGGGGCCCGCCGGCTCGTCTCGGCGTGGCCGGAGCGCGCGCAGCGACTCGCCGAGGTCTTCTGGCCCGGACCGCTCACGCTCGTCCTGCCGCGCGACCGGAGCGTCCCGGACGTGGTGACGGCGGGGCTCGATGCGGTGGCGGTGCGCATCCCGTCGCACCCGGTGGCGCTCGCGCTGCTGACCGCCGCCCGCGTCCCGGTGGCGGCGCCGAGCGCCAACCGCTTCACCCGCGTCTCGCCGACGACGGCGGAGCACGTCGTGCGCTCGCTCGGCGACCGCGTCGACCTCGTGCTCGACGGCGGACCGACGAGCGTCGGGATCGAGTCCACGGTGCTCGCGCTCACCGACGACGAGGCGACGCTGCTGCGCCCGGGGATCGTCTCGGCGGAGCAGATCGCGGCGGTGATCGGCCCGCTGCGCGGCGCCGCGCCGGTCGTCCCGGCGGGGGCGCCGCGCGCATCGCCCGGCATGGTCGAGCGGCATTACGCGCCGCGTGCGGCGGTGCGGCTCGCCGAGGCGCCGGCGGAGATCGCGCGGCTCGCGCGCGAGGGGATCGCCGAAGGGCAGGTCGTCGGGGCGCTGCTGCGGACGCCCGTGCCGGTGGACGCGACGCACGTCGTGCACCTGCCCGACGAGCCCGCGGGATACGCCCAGCGCCTCTACGCGTCGCTGCATGCGCTCGACGACGTGGGCTGCGAGCTCATCGTCGTGCAGCGGGTGCCGTCGTCGGGCGCGTGGGCCGGCGTCCACGACCGCCTCGAGCGCGCCGCGCGCTGACCGAGAGGCGGACGCCCCGCGTCGGGCGCCGGGCGTCCGTTGTAAGATTTCCCGCACCACCGTGGCGCGCGCTGCCGCCCGCGCTAACATCCGGGTCACCATCTCGGACCGGCCCGACCGGCCGGGCCGGCGCGCGATCCGCCGCGCCGGAGCTCATCTCCGCCCGGAGCTTCCTTGTCCAGCACCGCCCCTCTCCGCGCCCGGCGGCGTCGTGCCGCCGGCGCGCCGGCGCTCCTCCTCGTGCTCGGCGCCTGCGCGAGCGCGCCGGCGAGCGAGATCCCCGTTCCGCAGCCCGCATCGCGCGCCGAGACGCCCGTCCCACCCGCGAACGCGACGTCGTCGGCGATCACCGAGGCCGACCTCCGCGCGCGGCTCTTCGCCTACGCCGCCGACTCGATGCTCGGGCGCGAGGCGGGGACGCCGGGGAACGTGAAGGCGACCGACTACATCGCCGCCGAGCTGCGGCGCATCGGGCTCGAGCCCGCCGGCGATGGCGGCACCTTCTTCCAGACGGTGCCGCTCGTCGCACGGGGGCCCGACCCGCGCTCCAGCCTCGCCGCCGGCGGAACGGCGCTCGCGCTCTGGCGCGAATGGGCGCCGCTCCCCTCGATCGCCTCGCTCTTCCCCTTCGACGGCTCGCTCGAGGTGACGGACGCGCCGGTGATCTACGGCGGACGCGTCGGCGCGCGGGAGCCGGCGGTCACCGCCGAGCAGGCACGCGGCAAGATCGTCGTCCTCGCCGCGCCCGTCGGCGAGAGCGGACAGCCCGACTGGCAGTTCTGGACGCACGGCGGACTCGATCGCTTCCCCGGCGCCGCGGCGGTCGCGATCGCGACGCTGGACATCTCGCCGCCGGGCATCCTCGGCTTCCTCCAATCGCCGCAGGAGGCGATCGCCTCCCCCGCCACGGCGACGCCGACGCCGTTCGGGCTCCTCGTCACGCGCGCGGCCGCGGAGCGGCTGCTCGGCAAGCCGCTCGACGGGCTCGCCCCGGGCGCGGCCGGCACGACGGTGACGGCGCGCGTGCGCTTCCTCGAGTCGTCGTCCCCATTCCCGGCGCGCAACGTCGTCGCCGTGCTTCGCGGCGGCGACCCCGCGGTCGCCGGACAGTACGTGGCGATCGGCGGCCACTCGGACCACGTCGGGCTCGCCGCGGAGCCGGTGGACCACGACTCGCTGCGCGCCTACAACCGCGTGATGCGGCCGCGCGGCGCCGACAGCGAGGACGAGGCGCCGCCGACGGCGGCGCAGTGGGCGCAGATCCGGCAGCTCCGCGACAGCCTGCGCCGCGCGGGCCCGGTGCGGCGCGACTCGGTCTTCAACGGCGCGGACGACGACGGCTCCGGCGTCGTCGGGATGCTCGAGATCGCGCAGCACCTCGCGTCGCTCGCGACGAAGCCGCGCCGCTCGACGCTCTTCGTCTTCCACACGGCGGAGGAGAAGGGGCTCTACGGCGCGCAGTGGTTCACCGACCATCCGACGGTGCCGCGCGACTCGATCGTCGCGCAGGTCAACATCGACATGATCGGCCGGGGCGGCGCGTCGGACCTGCCGGAGGGCGGGCCGGGGTACGTGCAGCTCATCGGCTCGCGCCGCCTCTCGACGGAGCTCGGCGACCTCGTCGAGGCGGTGAACGAGCGCGGCGGGCACGGGATGAGGTTCGACTACCAGTACGACGCGAACGGACACCCCGACCAGTACTACTGCCGCAGCGACCACTACGAGTACGCGCGCTTCGGCATCCCCGTCGTCTTCCTGAGCACGGGCGGTCACCAGGACTACCACCAGCTCACCGACGAGCCGCAGTACATCGACTACGCGCAGCTCCTGCGCGTGACGCGGTTCATCGAGGACGTCGCGGTCACGATCGCGAACCAGGACCACCGGCTCGTCGTGGACGGGCCGACGCCGGACCCGCAGGGGAGCTGTGTGCAGTGAGGCGGGGGGTGGGAGATGGGGGCTGGGGGTCGGGCGACGATGTCAGGAGGCGGACATCGGTAGCAGTTCTGAATTCCTCGCC
>DASUSM010000286.1:0-2764 GCA_036375115.1 Gemmatimonadaceae bacterium
ACAACGGGTTGTGGCTGCGGCTCCCCTCCAGAAAACATACGGGGAGGCATCCCGAACGAGATGCCTCCCCGCGAGCCGGCCCCGGACCCCCGAGCGCTAGATCCGTCTCGGGTCCACGTCCGGGCGATCCGGCGCGGCGCGGCCGATCCGGTCGGCCTCGCCGCGCATGTCGTCCAGCAGCTCGTCGCCGTGGAGCGCCCGCGAGACGCGCAGCGCGATCTCCTGCGGGCGCGACGGCTCCTCGCTCGGGTGCTCGACGTCGGCCGCGACGTCGGCGCTCGCGTCGTCGCCGCCGGCGAAGCGCTCGCGGACGGCGCGCGCCGCCTTCCTGGCGCCTCGTTTCGCCGCGGCCGGCGCCTCGCGCGCCGCGTCCGCCGCCGCGTGTGCGGCGCGCGAGTCGGCGCCGGAGCGCGCGAGCACGAAGCCCGCGCCGAGCGCCAGGACGAGCGCCGGCCAGGGGTGCTCGGCGACGAGGCGCCCGATGTCCACCGTCTCCTTCGCCGCGGCGATGCGCGCCGAGACCTTCTCGTCCAGCTCGGCGACGGTCGCGGCCATCCGGCCGCGCGTCGCCTCCATGCTCCGCTCCACGTCCTCGATCCTGGTCCTGTCTTCCTGCATCCGCTCTCCTCGCTCGACTGGCGCGGCCCCGGCGTTCACCGGCGGCGCAGTCGGCGGCGGAGCACGATGCGTACCCTTCGCGGCCCGCAGCATCGATCGGCTCGGCCGGCGCAGATGCGCGGCGCGCGAGGCGCACCGGCGACGCCGAGCCGGACGGTGATGGTGTACGCTTCTTGCGAACTCCGCCACCCGTCACGCACGAGTCTTCGAGCGGTCGTTCGCACGCTTCACACGTACAGGGGGTTGCCATGCTGGAGAGAGCCCATCGTCATCTCGCCGTCGCGCTCGTGCTCGGCGCGACCGCGCTCGTCGGCGCCTGCGCCGGCGGCGAGGACGCGAACGAGGACACCACGGCCCTCGGCTCGGCGCCGGGCGCGCTCGACACGGCGGGCGGCGCCGCGGCCGGCGAGATGAGCGACGCGCAGATCTTCGGCTTCACGAGCCTCGTGAACAACGCCGAGGTCGAGGCCGGCCAGCTCGCCCAGGAGAAGGGGAGCCATGCGCGCGTGAAGGAATACGCGCGGATGATGGTCACCGACCACTCGAACAACGAGCGGCAGGCCGGCGAGCTCGCGCAGCAGCTCAACGTGAATCCGAGCGAGCCGGCCGACGACGAGATGAAGCGGCAGCACGACGAGCTGATGAACCGGCTCCGCGACGCCTCCGGCGCGGCGTTCGACTCGCTGTACATCACGGGAATGGTGCAGGAGCATCAGGAGACGCTGCAGCGCCTGAACGCGGCGTTGAACGCGACGCAGGAGGCGCAGGTGCAGCAGTTCCTGAACGAGACGCGGCAGAAGGTGCAGCAGCACCTCGAGCGCGCGCAGCAGATCCAGGGCGAGCTCGCGGGCGGCGGCCGCTGATGTCTCGACGCGGCCGGTCCGGGCGACCCGCCCGGCCGGCCGCGATGCCCGCCGTCCCGACACACGAACCGATCATCCATCGCGCATGCCCGCGAGCGGACCGGATGCAGACGCGTCGCGCCTCGCGCTCGTGGACGCGTCGAACGTCGCGCACTCGACCGAGGGGGAGCGCCCGCGGCTCGAGAACATCCTGCTCGTGCGCGAGAAGCTGCTCGAGGAGGGGCTCGAGCCGATCGTCGTGGCCGATGCCGCGCTGCGCCACCAGATCGACGACCGCGCGGGATACGAGCGCCTCGTCGACGACGGCGCGGTGAAGCAGGCGCCGGCGGGGACCGACGCCGACTACTTCATCCTCTCCTTCGCGCGCGAGCTCGAGGCGGCGATCGTCTCGAACGACCGGTTCCGGGACCGCATCGACAAGTACCCGGAGGTTCGCGAGCGCATCATCCGGTACATGATCGTCGCGGGAGAGGTGGTGCTGGAGCGGAGGACGCAGCGCAGGGACTGAGGCGACGGTGCCCGGCGTCGCGCGCTCGGCGCCGGCGAAGTCTCACGGCTCGACGGAGGAGCGAATGCAGAGTGCATGGCGGATGGTCGCGCGGGTACCCGTGCTGCTCGCGGCGGCGGGAGTCGTCGCGATCGCGGGGTGCCGCGCCGAGGGAGAGGCCGAGGAGAACGCCGAGGCGGCGGGGACGGTGACGCCCGGCGCGACGCCCGACTCGCTCTCGGCGACGCCGAGCGTGCCGGCCGGCGGACAGGCCGGCGGGACGGGAACCGCGGGCGACAACACGGGGGAGCCGCGCACCGGCGCGGCCGCCGACACCTCCGCCGACTCCGCGCGCCACACCCCGGCGCGGGTCGGCCGGTCCGGCGTCGGGATCCGTCCGCCGGACACGGTGCACAACCCGATTCCACCGACCCCGTGAGGCAGCCCGTGAGACAGACCGTGAGCAGTCGCTCCTCGCACCCCTCCGATCGTCCATCGCCGTCGCGCGCGGCGCGATCCCTCGTGCTCGCCGCGTGCGCGCTCCTCGCGCTCGGCGCCTGCGGGGGGAACGACCGGCTCGAGGGCGCCGACACCGCGGGCGCGATCCCCAACGCCGCCGGCTTCGAGGGTCCGACGAACTACGACACCGCCGCCTCGCCGGGCGGCCCCGACAGCGCGCTCGGCCAGCACGACACCGACCGCCGCCCGCCGGGGATGGCCGGCGACACGATGTCGGTGCGCCCGACCACGCCGTAGGACCGCGGCGTCGCGGGCGCGCGGCTCGAGCCGATGGGGA
>DASUSM010000287.1:0-8103 GCA_036375115.1 Gemmatimonadaceae bacterium
GGCGTGGCGAGCGCGGCGTCGAGCGTCCGCACCTCGAAGCCGTGCAGCGGCGCCTCCGCGCGGAGCGCGGCGGCGCGCTCGTCGTCCGCCGCGAGCAGGAGGACGCGCCGGCGGGGCACCCCCGCGGACTCCGCGTCCGCCTGCTCGAAGGCGAGCGTGAGGGCGCTCACGAAGTGCTCGACGATCGTCGCGCGCTCGGCGCGATCGAGGTCCGGCTCCGCCGCCCAGCGTGCCACGCGCTCCTCGAGCAGCGCGGCGAGGCGGCTCGCGTCCACGTAGCCGTAGCTCCCCGCCGTCCCGCGGACGCGGTGCACGTCCGCCCGCAGCGAGGCGACCAGCCCCGGGTCGGACGGCGCGTCGGCGAGCCGACGCGCCATCTCCCGGAACGCGGCGACCGTCTCCGCGCTCGACGAGCGGAACCGCTCGCGGAGCGCGCGAAGGACGTCGCTGGTGCGTTTCGGCGTGGCCGGGTGCGTCATCGCGCCGGTTGCCTCGGGAGAGTACAGGTCGTCGTGACGAGGAGCGCGGAGCCGGCGGACGGATGGCCGGCGTCGCGCTCCTGCCGTTCCAGGGACTGCCGAGCCGTTCGGCAGGCAACGCGTACCGCCCCGCATCGCATGCGACTCCTCTGCGTGGACGACGAGGACGACATCCGCGTGATCCTCGCGCTCGCGCTCGAGCTCGATCCGGGGTTCGAGGTGGAGGTCGTGAGCACCGGAGCGGAGCTGCTCGATCGCGCGGCGCGCGGCGGCTACGACGCGTTCGTCCTCGATGGGATGATGCCCGTGATGGACGGCTACGAGACCTGCCGGCGGCTGAAGTCGAGCCCGGCGACGGCCGACGTCCCCGTCGTCTTCCTCACCGCGAAGACGCAGCGCGACGAGATGGCCCGCGCCCTCGAGCTCGGCGCCGTCGCCTGCCTCACGAAGCCGTTCGACCCCATGACGCTCGCCGCGGAGCTGCGCGAGGCGCTCGGCGCGCGCTGAGCGGGGCCGCCGCGGCGCGGGCGGTCAGCGCACGCGCCAGTCCGTCGAGAGCTCCGTGTCGCCCCAGACGATCCGCATCACGCCGCGCGGCGACCCATCGCGCGCCGGGATCAGGAAGAACGACAGGCTCTCGGCCGGCTCGCGCAGCGTGCGCGAGCGGAGCGCGACGCGCGCGAGGTCGTGCCGCGGATCGTAGTCGGTGCCCCACTGCCCCGTCTGTCGGTTCACGATCAGCGTCCACCCGTCGCGGGACGGGAGAGTGAAGAGCGTGTAGACGCCGCGCGGCACCGCCGCGTCGCCGACGACGAGATCCACGTCGGTGGTGAGCGTCGTCGCGAGGTTGGCGCCCGTGCGCCAGACCGTGTCGAACGGCACGACGACGCCCATGACGCGGCGCCCGCGCGCGTGGGGCTGGCCGTAGTCGATGCGGATCTCCGCCGGACCGGCGACGCCGGCCGCGCCGGCGAACCAGCGCCCGCCGATCGTGCGGCCGGCGAGCGTCGCCGACACCGAGGCCCGCGTGCTCTGCGCGAGCTGGGGCTGCGACGACGGCTGGGCCGCGGCGGGTGCGGCGGCGAGGATCGAGACGGCCGCGACCGCGGCACGAAGCATGGAGCGGGAGCGCGGCGCGCTGGTCATGTCCGGTGTCGGTTCGAGTGGCGCATGCGCGGGAAGTCTCCGGGGCCGCGCGCGCCGGCGCAAGTGCGCCGCGCCCCGTCGTCCAGCGCCCCCGCTCAGCGGGCGCGAGCGCCGGCGCAGCTGCTCCACGGACCGCTTCCGGCGCGGGCGAGGAAGCGGCTCGCCTCGGCCGTGCGCCCGAGGCGCGCGAGGGCGCATCCGAGGTATCCCTGCGCGGCGCGGTCGTCGGGCTCGACCTCGAGCGAGCGCACGTAGAAGCCGCGGGCGAGGTCGGCGCGACCGGCGCTGAGCTGGAGCGCGCCCATCTCGCGCAGCGCCGCCGCGTGCCGCGGCTCGAGCTCGATCGCGGCGCGGAGCTCGCGCGTCGCGCGCGCGAGGTCCCCCTGCTCGCGCGCGATGCGGCCGAGGTAGACGTGCGGCAGCGCGAGGCGCGGATCGGCGGCGACCGCGCGCTCGAAGGCGGCCGCGGCGGCGGCCTTGTCGCCGCCCGTGTAGTGCCGCACGCCGCGCCGCACCGCGGCGTCGGCGGAGCGCGTCTCGCGCACGGCGAGCCCGCCGCCGAGGAGGAGGACGAGGGCGAGGACGCCGAGCAGGAGCTTCGTGCGCAGCGCCATCGGCCGTCCGGCGAGGCGCCGGGCGAGCGTCCCTCCCCACAGGGGGCGCGGCGCCGCGCGCTCCCCGCTCGCGACGGTCGGCGCGGCGTGCAGCGCCGTCGCCGGCACGCGCGGCACCAGGTCGCCGCGGGCGAGCGCGCGGAGCGTCGCCTCTCCGTCCTTCCGCTCGGCGACCTCCAGCGGCACGGCGTCGAGCGCGTCGACCATGTCGCGCGTCGAGGCGAAGCGTCGCTCCGGCTCCTTCGCGAGCGCGCGGTCCACGACGTCGAGCAGCGGGCGCGGGAGCCCGTCGCGCACGAGCCCGAGGTCCGGCGCCGGCGTGAAGAAGTGATGGTGCATGATCCCGGCGAGCGAGTCCGCCTCGAAGGGGACGCTCCCGCTCAGCATCTGGAAGGCGAGGATGCCGAGCGAGTACTGGTCGCTCGCCGGCCCGACCCGCTTGCCGGCGCACTGCTCGGGGCTCATGAAGTACGGCGTGCCGACGATCGTGCTCGTCGCCGTCAGCGACCCGTCGTCCGCCGCGCGCGCGATGCCGAAGTCGGTGACGAGGATGCGTCCGTCGCGATCGACGAGGATGTTGCCGCCCTTCACGTCGCGGTGGACGATGCCGCGGTCGTGCGCCGCGGCGAGCGCGGCCGACGCGGCGCGGAGCACGACGACGACGACCGGAAGCGGCAGCGCGCCCTGCTCGGCGAGAATCGCCTCGAGCGAGCGCCCCTCGACGAGCTTCATCGTCATGAACGGCACGCCCCCGGCCTGCCCGACGCGGTACACGGGCATCACGTTCGGGTGGTCGAGCGACGCCATGAGCCTCGCCTCCCGCTTGAACCGCTCGGCGATCGCGCTCGTCGTCGCCAGCGCCGGCGGCAGCACCTTCAGGGCGACCGCGCGGTGCAGCTCGCGCTCGGTCGCGCGATAGACGACCCCCATCGCGCCCCGTCCGAGCTCGCCCTCGACCTCGTACTCGGCGGCGAGGTGCTCGCGGAGCGTCGCCAGGAGCGGATCTGAGGGATCGGCGGCGAGGGACATCGGGGAGCGCGGGAGGACGGACAGGGGCGGCGGAACCGGCGACCGGGCGACGAGCGGATGCGCACCGGCGAAACCGGCGCGACGCACGCTCCAATCTCCCATCCGCGTCCGCGCCGGGCAATGAGGACCGCGGCGGCGGCGGCCCCTCTATATTTCGAGGGTCCCCACACCGAACCCGAGACCCCCGATGCGCCCTTCCCTCGCCGGACTCGTGCTCCTCGCCGCGACCGCCGCCTGCGGTCCCGCCGCCTCGTCCGCCACCACGGCCGCGACGCCGGCGTCCGACACGCGCGAGCCGATCGACCGCGCACTCGCGAAGTACGCGACCGTCCGCCTGACGACGGATCTCGCCGCGCTCACGCCGCGCGAGCGCGAGATGCTCCCGCTGCTCATCGAGGCGGCGCGCCCGATGGACGAGATCTACTGGTACCAGGCCTACGGCGCCCGCGACTCGCTCCTCGCGTCGCTGGCCGACCCGCGCCTGCGGCGCTACGCCGAGATCAACTACGGGCCGTGGGACCGCCTCGCCAACGACTCCCCCTTCGTCGCCGGCGTCGGGCCGAAGCCCGCCGGAGCGAACTTCTACCCGCACGACATGACGAAGGAGGAGTTCGAGCGCACCGTCGCCGCGAACCCCGCCCTCGGCGAGCGGCTGAAGTCCCTCTACACGCTCGTCGTGCGCGCGCCGGGCGGCGGGCTCGTCGCCGTGCCCTACGCCCGCGCCTTCGAGCCGCAGAACCGCCGCGCCGCCGAGAAGCTGCGCGCCGCCGCCGCGCTCGCCGAGTCGGCCGCGCTGCGGAAGTACCTCGAGCTCCGCGCCGACGCCCTCCTCACCGACGAGTACCAGGCGAGCGACCTCGCCTGGCTCGACATGAAGGACAACACGCTCGACGTCGTCATCGGGCCGATCGAGACGTACGAGGACCTGCTCTTCGGCTACAAGGCCGCCGCCGAGGCGTACGTGCTCGTGAAGGACCAGGAGTGGAGCCGCCGGCTCGCGCGCTACGTCGCGCTCCTCCCCGACCTCCAGCGCGGGCTCCCCGTGCCGGACGAGTACAAGCGCGAGACGCCGGGGACGGACTCCGACCTGAACGCGTACGACGTCGTCTACTACGCCGGCCAGGCGAACGCCGGATCGAAGACGATCGCGATCAACCTCCCGAACGACGAGGAGGTGCAGCTGCAGAAGGGGACGCGCCGGCTGCAGCTGAAGAACGCGATGCGCGCCAAGTTCGACCGCATCCTCGTCCCGATCGCCGACCTGCTCATCGTCCCCGATCAGCGGCGGCACGTCACCTTCGACGCCTTCTTCGCGAACGTGATGTTCCACGAGGTGGCGCACGGCCTCGGCATCAAGAACACGATCGCCGGGCGCGGCACGGTGCGCGAGGCGCTGAAGGAGCAGGCCTCCGCGCTCGAGGAGGGGAAGGCCGACATCCTCGGGCTGAACATGATCGTCGCCCTCGCCGGGATGGGCGAGCTCGGCGAGCACGACCTCGACGACAACTACGTCTCCTTCCTCGCGAGCATCTTCCGCTCCGTGCGCTTCGGCGGCTCGAGCGCGCACGGCCGGGCCAACGTCGCCGCCTTCAACTTCCTGCTCGAGCGGGGCGCGTTCGCGCGCGACTCCGCCGCTGGCGCCTGGCGCGTGGACCCGGCGAAGATGCGCGAGGCGACGACCGCGCTGGCCGAGCGGATCCTGCGCTTCCAGGGGGACGGCGACTACGAGGGCGTCGTCGGCTTCACGCAGCGGTACGGCGCGATCGGCCCGGAGCTGCGCGCCGACCTCGATCGCCTCGCCCGGCGCGGGATCCCCGTGGACATCGTCTTCGAGCAGGGGGAGTCGGTCCTCGGGCTGCCCTGACGTCGCGGCCGGGGGCGGGGACGTGCGGACGGTCCCCCGTACCCGGCCGCCGGCCGGCGGGCGCGCGGGGCTCGCGGTCGCGCCGGCCTAACGGCCTTCCGCCTCCGCCAGCGCGCGCTTCAGCAGCGCGATCTGCCCGCCGTGGTAGGCGTCGTGCTGGAGGATCCCGAGCGCCGTCGTGTAGCGCGTGAGGCCGGCGCCGGTGATGCGGTCCCGCTGCTCCCCGACCGGCGTCTCGAGATCGGCGGGCGCGAGCGCGCGCAGCGCCCGCTCGAGCCCCTCGTGCGCGTCGCCGAGCGTGCGGCGCGCCTCCGCCCACGCCGCCTCCGTCGTCTCGCCGACCGGCGGCCAGTCCCCCTCGAGCGGCGAGCCCGGCTCGCTCCCCTTCAGGCGGCGGCACACCTCGCTCTTCCACGCGGCGACGTGCAGCACCAGCTCCCAGATCGAGTGCGCGCCGGGGACCGGGTGTGCCGCCGCCTGTGCGGCGGTGACGCCGGCGAGCAGGTCGCGAAGCGGCGGGCCGTGCCAGGCGTCGCCATCGTAGCCGCGGCGCATCTCGTGACTCAGGCGCTCGATCTCGGTCACGCTCCTCTCCGGTGATCGGTGGGGGGACCAAGCTAACGCTTCGGCCCGCGCTCCGCATCTGGCCGCGCCCTTGCAGCATGCGGCCGGCGGACCCGCCGCGCGGTGCGGCGGCCGGGAGACGCGGAGCCATGGCCGAAGTTCTCGTGCGGTTCGACACCGAGATCCGCGACGCGGACGGCGTCGCGTTCACGCCGAGCGTCTGCGCTCGCCAACGCGACGACGGGCTGTGGGAGGCGTGGATCGAGTTCGCCCCCGCCGACCCCGCGCGGGGCACGCCGCTGCGATCGGGATGCGAGACGGAGCAGTCGGAGCGCGACGACGTCGTGTATTGGGCGGGCGGGCTCACGACCGTCTATCTCCAGGGCGCGCTGGCGCGCGCGCGGGCGGCCGCCCACCTCGACCGGACGCCGCGGCTCGGGCCGCGCGAGGTCGACGCCGCGCCCCGCTTCGACGGACCCGCTCCGGGCTGACGGTCGCGCGGGCGCCGCGGAGGCGCGGGCGCCCGGCGCGCCGCGCGCGCCGAGAGATCCACGATGCAGGAGCCGCCGTATCACCTGCGGCTTCCACCCTCCCGCTCGTTCTTCCCACCAGCAGGCGGAGTGCATCGATGCGCGCGTTCGTCCTCGCGGCCGGCGTGGCACTGCTCCTACCCGCGCCGGGCGCCGCCGCGCAGGCGGTGCTCGACCGCTCCCCCAACCTGTCCGCCGGCTGGGTCGGCGACGCGGGGACGCTCCACTTCAACTTCCTGCACCGCTTCACGAGCAGCTCGGCGCCGGAGCGGAAGGTGACCGCCATCCCCACCTTCCTCGTCGCCGGCGGCGTGCCCGGCGGGGTGCTGCTCGGCGCGCACTGGTCGTCGAACTCCGCGGTCGCGCCGCGCTACCCGAACGAGTGGGAGGGGTTCGCGCGGTGGAGCCCGTGGCGCGAAGAGCGCGGCGCGCCGCTCTCCCTCGCGGTGCACGGCGCGTGGAACGCCGCCGCGCGCAGCGCCGACGGCGAGGTGACCGTCGCCCGCCGGCTCGGCGCGCTCCGGCGCCTCGGCGCGGCGCGCGCCTTCTCGAACGGCTACGACGACCGCGCGCGCACCGCGCTCGCCGCCGGGGCGGCGCTCCGGCTCGGCCGCTGGATCTCGCTCGCCGGCGATCTCGGCGCGCTCACCGACCGCGACGACGACGAGCGCGCGGCGTGGGGCGCGGCGGTGCAGCTCGTCATCCCCTACACCCCGCACTCGCTCTCGCTCCAGGCGACGAACGCGACGACCGGAACCCTCGAGGGGTCCTCGCGCGGCGACGACGAGACGCGCTGGGGATTCGAGTTCACGATCCCGCTGACGCTCTCGCGGTACTTCGGCGCGGGCGCCGGCCGCGGCGCCGGCACGGCCCGCGCCCCCGCGGACACCGGCTCCGTCGTCGAGGCGCGCATCGCGGAGCTGCGCTTCCGTCCCGACACGATCGCGATCCGCGTCGGCGCGACGATCGAGTGGCGCAACGACGACCAGCTCGCGCACACGGTGACCGCGGACGACGGCGCGTACGACTCGGGGCTCCTCGCGCCCGGCGCGCGGTGGCGCCGCACGTTCGACGCCGCCGGCACCTTCCCCTATCACTGCGCGCCGCACCCCTTCATGAAGGGGGTCGTCGTCGTGCGGGAGGAGTGACCGTGCGCCCGGCCATTGCCCTCGCGGCGCTCGCGGCCGGCGCGGCGATGCTCTCGTGCATCTCCGACCGCGCCGACGTCACCGGCCCCTCGCTCGCCGGCGAGTGCCGCATCGACGTCGGCTCCGGCGCGGTCGGCACGACGATCGTCGCCATCCGGGACTTCGCCTTCCTCCCCGCGACGCTCCGCGTCCCCGCCGGCACGACGGTGACCTGGGTCAACTGCGAGCCGGCCGGCGAGGCGCCGCACACGAGCGAGGGCGACGCCGGCGGCTGGACCTCGCCGCTGCTCGCCCCCGGTGACATCTACTCTCGGACCTTCGTCGCGGCGGGGACGTTCGACTACCACTGCGGCCCGCACCCCTTCATGACGGCGACCGTGATCGTCGAGTGACCGTCAGGTCCACTCGGTGATGCGGTTTCCGTCCTTGTCCGTGAAGGCGCCGACGACGATGAGGATGAAGTCCACGACCGCCCAGATGCCGAGCCCGCCGAGCGTCACGAGCTGGAGCAGGCCGGTGCCGACCTTCCCGACGTAGAAGCGGTGGACGCCGAAGACGCCGAACAGCCCGGCGAGGATCGCCGCGGGCAGGATGCGCTTGTCGGTCGCGCCGCCGCCGTACAGCGCCGGCTGCCGCGTGCCGCAGGTCGGGCACGTCGCGGTCGTCGCATCGATGAGCGCGCCGCAGTTCGGGCAGAACTTCGTGGCGCGTTGGACGGAGGATGCGGTC
>DASUSM010000288.1:0-6029 GCA_036375115.1 Gemmatimonadaceae bacterium
ACGACCTCGTCGTCGTCGCGCGCTGGATCGAGAACGGCGCGGTGGACGAGCTGCTGGGGCGCGTGATCGGGGCGGTGGGGCGGTGAGGCTGGCGCTCGGCGCTCGGCGCTCGGCGAAACGCTGCTCGGGCAGGCACTCACAACGAAGTTCGACTCGATGAGACGGATGGAGCGGATGAGACGGCGCGTCCGTCGAGGGTGCCGGGGTACTCGCGCCGTGAAGCGTGAATGAATTGGGGGAACAGCCCTGCCCCTCGAGCCACTTCGCACCGGGGCGAGATCTTTGCCTGCGCACCCCCAACGGTCCTTTCCAGTACCGCCACGATGGACTTTCGCGCCGCGGGGAGCCCACCGTCTCATCCGTTGCATCCGCCGAATCGTGTCAAACTTCGTTGTGAGTGCCTGTCCGTCCGACCGCGGCGCGAAGTGGCCCGAATCCGACTCCTGCCGCTACTTTGGAATGCGCACCCATCCCGCCCCTCGATTCTCCAGCGCATGACCTCCCCCGCCCTCCCCCGCCTCGCGCTCCTCGCGGCCGTCTCGCTCGCCTGCGCCGCGCCCGCCGCCGAGCCTGCGCCGGCCCCCGTCCCGGCGCCGAGCGCGGCGGAGGAGGGGACGTCCGATCCCCACCTCGCGCTCGCGCTGCACGTGCTGCGCACGACGCCGCTCGTCGACGGACACAACGATCTGCCGTGGGCGATCCGCGAGTCGGAGTCGCGGCCGCGCGATGTCGAGGCGTACGACCTGCGCCGCCGCACGCCCGGCCACACGGACATCGAGCGGCTGCGGCGCGGCCACGTCGGGGGGCAGTTCTGGTCCGTGTACATCCCCGGCGACATCCGCGACTCCGGCTTCGCACGCGTGCAGCTCGAGCAGATCGACATCGCGCGGCGCATCGTCGCGCGCTACCCCGAGCTGCGCTGGGCGACGACGGCCGACAGCATGCGCCGCGCCTTTCACGACGGCGCCATCGGCGCGGTGCTCGGCGTCGAGGGCGGGCACGCGATCGAGAACTCGCTCGGCGCGCTTCGGGCGTACTACGACCTCGGCGCGCGCTACATGACGCTGACGCACTCCGTCACGACCGACTGGGCGGACGCCGCGGGCGACGAGGCGCGGCACGGCGGCCTCACGCGCTTCGGCGAGGAAGTCGTGCGCGAGATGAACCGCCTCGGCATGCTCGTCGATCTCTCCCACGTCACGCCGGCGACGATGAGCGATGCGCTGAACGTCTCGCGCGCCCCGGTCGTCTTCTCGCACTCCTCGGCACGCGCGGTCACCGACGTCCCGCGCAACGTCCCGGACTCGATCCTCCGCCGCCTCCCCGCGAACGGGGGCGTCGTCATGGTGACCTTCGTGCCTGGCTTCGTCTCGCAGGCCGTGGCCGACCACGCCGCGCGCGCGCAGGAGGCGTTCGCCGGGATCCGCGCACGCGCGGGCGGCGACGTCGAGCGGATGCGCCGCGAGCGCGACGCGTGGCGCCGCGCCAACCCGGCCCCTCGCGCGACGATCGCCGACGTCGCCGACCACCTCGACCACATCCGCCGCGTCGCGGGCGCCGCGCACGTCGGGATCGGGGGGGACTTCGACGGGATCACGGAGACGGTCGTCGGGCTCGAGGACGTCTCGACCTACCCTGCCCTCTTCGCCGAGCTCGCGCGCCGCGGATGGTCCGAGGGCGACCTGCGCCGGCTCGCCGGGGAGAACATCCTGCGCGTGATGGCGCGCGCCGAGGGTGTCGGGCAGGAGCTGCGGCGGACGACGCCGCCGTCGACGCGGACGATCGAGGAGCTCGACGGACGGCGCTGAGCGCCGCGCCGCCCGCGCGCGGCTTTCGCACCGCGCGCGGCGGCGGCGCTACCGCTGCATCCCGCGGACCCGCTCGATGATCCGCTGCATCCGCGGCTCGTCGCGCAGCTCGGGGACGATGCCGGCATCGAGCAGCGCGACGACGCGGTCGTCGCGCGCCTCGACCGCCTCCTCGAGCAGCGACAGCGCGCGGTCGCGGTCGCCGAGATAGGCGAGCACGCTCGCCTGCTGCACCGGGGAGAGTCCCCGCGCGATCGCCGTGTCGAGCGTCGCGCGCGCGGCGTCGGCGCGCCCGAGCCGCGCGTGGATGAAGGCGTGCTTGCCGACGAGGTCGACGTCGCGCGGCGACTTCGCGCGCGCCTCGACGATCGCGACGCCCGCCTCCTCGTACTTCTCCTGGTAGAACAGGACGAGCGCGAGGTTCCCGAGGAGGATCGGGTGCCCGGGATCGAGCGACAGCGCGGCGCGCAGCGCCGACTCCGCCTCGGCGAAGCGGTTCAGCCCGAGGTAGATGTTCGCGAGGTCGGCATGGACCGCCGGCGACGCGGGGTCGAGCTCCACCGCGCGCTTCGCCAGCGCGATCCCCTCCTCCGTTCGTCCCGCGCGCACGAGGAGCGCGCCGCGCCGGCTGTAGGCGCGCGGCTCGTTCGGGTTGATCTCGATCGCGCGCGCGTACAGCCGGTCCGCCGACGCGTCGTCCCGGTCGCGCGCCTCGGCGATGCGGCCGAGCACCGCGTACGCCTCGGTGAGCGAGGAGTCGAGGGCGAGCGCGCGCGTCGCCAGCGACTCCGCTTCGGCGTACCCGGCCTCGAAGTCCACGTAGCGGAAGTTCGCCTGCCACATGCGCACGGTCGCCAGCCCGGCGAGCCCGCGGCCGTAGTCGGGGTCGCGCCGGATGGCGTCCTGGAAGTGCAGGACGGCGGCCTCGTACGCCTCCGGCGTGTTCTGGCGGAAGGCGCGCCACCCCTTCAGCACCGAGACGTGCGCCTCCGGATCGGCGGGGTCGCGCCGCTGCGCGAGCACCCCCACGTCGCCGGCGAGGCGCGAGCGCAGCGTCTCGACGATCACGCGGCCGATGCTGTCCTGCACGGCGACGACATCCTCGACGCGCGCGTCGAACGTGTCGCTCCAGAGGTGATAGCCCGTCTCCGCGTCGATGAGCTGCGCGGTGATGCGCACGCGGTCGCCCGCCTGGCGCACGCTCCCCTCGAGCACGTGGCGCACGCGGAGGACGCGGCCGATGGAGTCCACGGGGACGTTCTTCCCCTTGAACGTGAACGACGAGGTGCGCGCCGCGACCTGGAGTCCGGGCACCTGCGCGAGGAGGTTGAGCAGCTCCTCGGACATGCCGTCCGAGAGATACTCGTTCGCCGGGTCCGCGCTCATGTTGACGAAGGGGAGGACGGCGATCGTCGGCGGCGCCGCCCTCGCTTCACGGCGGCCGACGAGCCATGCCGTGGCGGCGAGCAGGGCGAGGATCGCGGCGGCGGCGAGGGCGAGGCGGGACCAGCGGGGAGCGCGCTCGGACGCGAACGACGGGCGCTCGGCACTCGGCACTCGGCGCTCGGTGGTGGGCGCGGACAGCGGGCCCTGGGCCCTGGGCCCTGGGCCCTGGGCGAGGTCGGGCGCGCGCGGCTGCTCGGAGGGCTCCGCCGCCGGAGGGGTCGCCGGCCGGGGCTCCCGCGAAGCGGCGCCTCGCGCGCGCTCGAGGAGGGCGGCGAGGCGGTGCGGTTGCGACTCGTCCTCCGGGTCCACCTCGACCGCCTTGCGAGCCCACCGCTCGGCAGCGGCGAAGTCGCCCTCGCGCTCCGAGGCCTCGGCGAGCAGCCAGGCGGCGGCGGAGGCGTCGCGGCGGCGGCGCGCGCGGTCGTCGTCCAGCCAGCGCTCGACGTCCGGCGCGTCCTGCACGAAGAGACCGGGGAGGAAGTCGCCGCGGTAGAGCTCGACCGCCGTCTCCCACTGCCTCCCCTCGATCGCCTCGTCGAACGCGGCGGCGTCGCAATGGACGAGCGTCCCGTCCACCCCGACCTCGCGGTCGCCGCGACCGACGATCGCGGCCTCGCCGAGCGAGCGCCGAAGGTGGTGCAGCGCCTGCCGCAGCGAGTTGCGCGCGCGCTCATCGTCGGACTCCGGCCAGAAGAGCGCGAGGAGCGTGTCGCGGCTGTGGAAGCCGCGCGGCCGCGCGGTCGCGAGATAGACGAGCAGCGCCAGCCGCTTCGGCTGGGCGAGCACCGTCGAGACCTCCTTTCCGTCGTTCCGGAGGTCCACGGCACCGAGGGTCTTCAGCGCGATCATCGCTCGGGACGGCCGGGAAGGAGCGTTATCCGGCGAAATAACGCTCGATAGCAGAGGCGCTTAACGGTCGCCGCCCATGTTCCTCCGCGTCGGCTGCCCGAATCCCGGAACGCAGCCGCGAAACCGACCGACACCATACACGGAGGAGAGCCATGCGACCCGACAATCATAAGTACCGCTCCGCGCTCGCGAGCCGCAAGACCGCGTCGCGCAACCGCTTCGCCCCGTTCATCGGGATCCTCGGCGCGCTCGCGCTCGCCGTCCTCGTCGCCTGCGGCGATGCCGGGACGGGTCCGGACCGGGAGGTCGCGTCGGTCGCCGTGTCGCCGTCGGCGCGGACGCTCGGCGTCGGCGAGGCGGCCGTGCTGGCGGCGACGGTGCAGAACCGCGCGGGCGACCCGCTCGAGGGAGTCGAGGTCGAGTGGGAGAGCGACGACGCGACGGTGGTCGCGGTCTCGCAGGACGGGCGGATCGAGGCGCTCCGGGCCGGCGCCGCGGTCGTCGTCGCGACGAGCGCGGGGAAGCACGGCTCCGCGCGCATCACGGTCACCGATGCGACGCCGCCCCCCGCGACGGTGGCTCGCGTCGAGGTGGACCCGGCCGCGCTCGCGCTGCCGAAGTACGAGACGCGCCGGCTCGGCGCGAGGGCGCTCGACGCGGACGGGAACGAGCTCGAGGGGCGCCAGGTCGTCTGGTCGAGCGAGAACGGCGACGTCGCCGAGGTGGACCAGAGCGGGCTGGTCACGGCGAAGTCGCCCGGGTGGACGCGGATCCTCGCGACCGTCGAGGGGAAGAGCGCCTTCGTGGACCTCACCGTCGGCGGCGCTCCGGTGGCCCGCGTCGTCCTCGCGCCAGCCGGACCCGAGCTGGATCGCGGCGAGATCGTGCAGCTCGATGCTCGCCTCGAGGACGCCTACGGCGTCGAGCTCGAGGGACGGACGATCGCGTGGAGCTCGACCGACGCGACCGTCCTGCGCGTCGAGGGGCCCGGTCAGCTCTTCGCCCTGCGCGACGGTCTCGCGTCGATCACCGCGACGAGCGAGGGGCGCAGTGCCAGCATCGCCCTGCGCGTCGTCCCGCCGCCCGCCTTCGACCTGCTCTTCGATGCGCCGCTCGCGGCGGGGGGCGCGCAGATCTTCCTCCTCGAGCTTGGCCGTCCGACGGTGCCGACGTACCTCAACGCGGGGAACGTCTCGCGCGATCCGTCGCCGTCGCCCGACGGCGAGCGCTTCGTCTTCGCCGTCTCGCAGCGCGACCTCACGACCGGCGCGCCGCAGCACGACCTCTACGTCGTCAACATGAACGGCATGCAGATGCGGCGCCTGACGAGCATGCCCGGGATCGAGCAGGAGCCGGCGTGGAGCCCGGACGGGACGCGGATCGCCTTCAGCGCGACGGGGGAGGACGGGCGCCTCGACATCTGGGTCGTGAACGTGGACGGCTCCGGCCTCGCGAACCTCACGGCGGGGATGGACGCGTGGGTCGCGTCGCACGCGCCGGCCTGGAGCCCCGACGGCGAGCGCATCGCCTTCGCGACGAGCTTCGATGGCATCGCCGGGGCGATCTGGACGATGCGCGCCGACGGCTCGGACCGCGTGCAGCTCGTCGGCGACGTGGCGCACGGGCTCGCCCCGTCGTGGTCGCCGGACGGCGCGCGGATCGCCTTCCACTACTTCGCCGGGATCGCCACGGGGATGGACATCGCGACCGTCGCCGCGTCGGGCGGCGCGGCGACGCGGCTCGCACGCCCCGGCGACCAGACGGCGCCGGCGTGGTCGCCGGACGGCGCGCTCATCGCCTTCACGTCGTCGACGACGACGGGCGTCCCGCAGCTCTGGACGATGCGCCCGGACGGCACCGGGGCACGCATTCGCGCGAGCGTCGGGAGGAACGCGAGCTGGATCGACCGGTGACGGCAGGCTCCCG
>DASUSM010000289.1:0-12109 GCA_036375115.1 Gemmatimonadaceae bacterium
CTCGCCGCCGTGTGCGGCGACGTCGCGCGGCGCCGTCTGGTAGCGCAGCGAGTCGGTGCCGCGGAGCCGCGAGGCGTCGCGCGCGCCGACGGGGATCAGCTCGTAGAGCGCGGTCACCGTGTGGCCGGCGCCGAGCTCCCCCGCGTCCTTCGAGTCGTCGGCGAAGTCCTCGGCGCGGAGCAGCCGGTTCTCGTAGCCGATGAGCCGGTAGCCCGCGACCTGCGCGGGGTTGAACTCGAGCTGCAGCTTCACATCCTTCGCGATCGTGACGAGCGTCCCGCCCATCTCCGTCACGAGGACCTTCTTCGCCTCGAGGAGGTCGTCGATGTAGGCGTAGTTGCCGTTCCCCTTGTCGGCGAGCTGCTCGAGCTTCGAGTCCTTGTAGTTCCCCATCCCGAAGCCGAGCACGGTGAGGAAGGTCCCCTGCTTCCGCCGTTCCTCGACGAGGCGCACCATCGCCGCGTCGCTCGACTCGCCGACGTTGAAGTCGCCGTCGGTGGCGAGGACGACGCGGTTGTTCCCTTCCGCGAGGTGGTGCTGTGCGGCGACGGCGTACGCGAGGCGGATCCCCGCGCCCCCGGCGGTCGAGCCGCCGGCCTCGAGCCGGTCGATGGCGTCGAGGATCGTCCGCTTGTCGCTCCCCGGCGTCGAGGGGAGGACGAGCCCAGCGCTGCCGGCGTAGACGACGATCGCGACGTGATCGTCCTCGCGAAGCTGCTCGACGAGCAGCCGGAACGCCTGCTTGAGAAGCGGAAGCTTGTTCGGGGTCTGCATCGACCCCGAGACGTCGATGAGGAAGACGAGGTTCGACGGCGGCGCGGAGCGCATGTCCACCGAGCGGCCGCGTAGCGCGACCCGGAGCAGGAGGTGCTCCCCGTGCCACGGCGCGCGCGTGACGTCGGCCGTCACGGCGAGCGGATGCTCGGCGCCGGGCTCGGCGTAGTCGTACGGGAAGTAGTTCACGAGCTCCTCGATGCGCACCGCATCCTTCGGCGGCCGCTGCCCGCCGACGACGAAGCGGCGTACGTTGGCGTACGACGCGCGGTCCACGTCGATCGAGAAGGTGGAGAGCGGGTTCGTGCGCGCGGCGAGGAAGGGGTTGTCCTCGATCGCCGCGTAGGCCTCGGTGTCGTCGGGGCGGCGGGTGCGGTCGATCTCGTCGCCGGTCGTGCCGTACGGCGGAGCGGGCGCGAGGGCCTCGAGGGGCGAGCCGGCGTATCGCTGCCCGCCGATCGCGCCGCGGAGCACCGCTCGCGCCTGCGCCGGCGCGTGGGGGACGGGGGCCGATTCCGCCGCGACCTGGACCGCCTCGAGGTGCGCCGCCGCCTGGTCGAGCGCGACGTCGGCGCGCACGCTGTCCGCGTCGGCAGGGATGCGGACGTCGGCCGTGTCGAGCCGGTAGCCGATGCGCCTGACGACGAGCCGCAGCATCGTGTCGGCGTCCACGGCGACCGCGAGGCGGTAGCGCCCGCTCCGGTCGGTGAGCGTGCCGTGCGTCGTCCCCTCGACCGTGACCGCCGCCTGGGCGATGGCGGCGCCGGAGCCGCGGTCGGTCACGGTCCCCGTGACGACGATTCGCCGCGGCATCGGCGCGAGGGCGCCGACGAGGACGACGAGCGAGAAGGCGGCGAGGCGGTGGACGGTGCGTGCGGGCATGGGTCCCTCCTGGAGTGCCGGGCGCGACGGGACTGTCGATGCCACCGGGACGCCGGCACGCGCCGGACTTGCACACGGGGGGCTCCCGTGAAGCGGTAGCGCGCCGCTCAGTCCTTGTACGGATCGCGCTCCTCCGCCCCCGCCATCACGACGACGAGGGGGCGGAGGGTGTGCACCACCTCGATCGTCCCCTCCTGAGCGGCGAGGACGGAGGGGAGGCGGCGGTAGGCCTGCGGACTCTCGTCGAGGCCGCCGCCGCGCAGGATCACGCCCTTCCCCTCGACCCACTCCTTCATCATCTCGGGCGTCACGCGCCCCGGGGCGATGATGCGCCCGGTACGGCGGTTGCGCTTCCCGGCCGCCTGCGTGCGCGACATGACGCGACCCGCGCCGTGCACGGTCGAGTGGAGCGCGGCGCGCTGCGCCTCGGCGACCTCGCCCGACGCCGACGACGACGGCGTGCCGCGCACGATGACGGCGTCGTCGCCCATCGAGCCGCCGACGAACCCCGTCTGCCCGGGGAAGGCGGGCGTCGCCCCCTTCCGCACGACGACGAGCTCCTCGCCGTCGTGCGTCTCCTTCCACGCGAAGTTGTGGTGGTTGTGCACGAGCTCCGCCTCGTTCGCGCCGAGGATGTCGTGCACGACCTTGCGCGCGACCCACTCGCGTCCGGCGTAGGCGTAGCGCCCGGCGAGGCTCATGAGGTGCCAGTAGTCGTGCCCCGCCGGCGCGGCGAGCTCGAGGAGCACCTCGCGCTCCGGGACCCGCTCCCCCCACGCGCGCCCCTGCCCGACGGCGAGGAACGCGGACGCGATCGTGTGGCCGAGACCGCGGCTGCCGAAGTGCACACCGACCCAGAGCGTCCCCGTCTCGTCGGCGAAGAGGTCCACGTAGTGGTTGCCGCTCCCGACGGTGCCGAGCTGCTCGCGCGCCTTGTTGCGCAGGTGGTTCCGCTCCTTCGTCGGCACGGCGTCCCAGACGGCGTCGTCGAACAGCGGGTGGTCCACCGGCGCGTCGTCGGCGCGGTTCTTCCGCCCCATCCCGAAGCTCACCGTCGCGGCGATCTCGTCGGCGATCCCCTCGAGGTGCGCGCGCGACTCGGCGGGCGAGTCGCCGAGCTGGTCGAGCGTCATGTCGGTCCGGATGGCGGCGTTGCCGCAGGCGATGTCGAAGCCGACGCCGACGACCGAGACCCGGTCGCGGTAGGCGGCGACGCCGCCGATCGGCATGACGTAGCCGACGTGCCCGTCCGCCATCAGCGCCGCGCGCGCGGCGCGCGAGGCGACGTCCTGGAACTGGACGACCGTCTGCTCGTCGTGCTGGCCGAAGATCCGGGAGGGTGTGGTCATGTGTTCGTCTCGCGAAGTGTCGCCTCGTGCCGGCGCCGGAGAGGACTACCTCCCGACGCCGGACGCGACGTCCGTCAATCGTCGTCTTCCCACGGCTTCCGGTCCGCCTTCTCCTCGCGCCGCTGCGCGCGGTCGAGCCGGCGGTCGGTAGCGCGCTGCTCGGCAGTGCACTCGCACAGGCCGCGCACCATCTCGGCACGCACGCGGATGCGCGAGCCGGCGAGATCGGTGAAGACGATCCAGCGCGGCCGGATGAGCCGCGTGATCCGGCGCTCGATGGCCGCCGCGGTGGCCGGCGAGACGCGCGCCCACCACATGGGCCCCTGCACGACCCAGTAGTCGCCGAGCGGTGCCTCGTCGTCGAGCAGCTCCTTGATGCGGTTCGTGTACATCGGTCGGTCGGTGAGTGGTTCTCGACGGGGCACGCGCCGTCGCATCGCACGCGGCGGGCCGCGCACCGCGCCGCCCCGAAACGCCGATCGCCCCGCCGGGCCTGGTCGGCGCGGCGGGGCGATCGGCATCGCTCCTCCTGAACGGTCGGCGGCTGGCGCTACCCTGCGCGCCTCGCCGCGGCGACCGCCGCACCGACGATGTACTCGATGAACGGGGCGCGGATGTTCCGGCGCATCCCGCACCGCCGCGCGAGCGAGCGGTCGAGCGGACAGACGCGCGTGCCGGCGCGGGCCGCGCGATACGCGCCGCCGGCCGCACTCCCCGCGAACCCCCGATCTGTCCTCTCGTGCATCGCTCGCTCCTTCGTTGCTCGACCAGCGGCGACGTCTCCTCCGGCGCCGGCTGCCCGCGACGGCCTGCCGCGGGGGCGACATACTAGGCTGGACCAGCCTCTGCTGTCAAGCGTCTTTTTCTTCGTCGGTCTCGTGCGCCTTCGTCGCCTCGCGCCGCGGCGCTAGGCGTCACCGCTTCGATGGACTCGCATTCCGCGCGGCGCAACGTTCCGGCCGATCCCTCGCCGTGTCCTGGAATCGGTCGTAGACTACGTGAAGATCAGATCCGGAGTGGAGATGTCGCTGCACATCGCGCGCGAGCCGCGCCGCGTCGTCACGGCGGTGCTGTACGGGCTCGCGATGCTCGCCATCGCGCTCGCCACCTGCGGCGCCTGCGCGGCGGCCGACGAGGAGACGCACGCCACCGGGGCGGCGCCGGCCGCGGACACCACGCGCGTGGCCGCGCCGTCCGCGCACGCCACGGCGGACATGGTCCGCGTCCCCGGCGGGACGGTGCGCATCGGGAGCGAGGAAGGAACCGACGACGAGCGGCCGGTGTTCACCGCGCGCGTGCGCCCCTTCCTCCTCGACCGGCACCCGGTGACCGTCGCGCAGTTCCGCCGCTTCGTCGAGGCGACGGGGCACGTGACGGACGCCGAGCGCTTCGGCGACGCGGGCGTGATGGACCCCGCGACGGGCGCATGGGCGCTCGTTCCGGGCGCGACGTGGCGACATCCGCTCGGCCCCGCCGGTCCCGCCGCGCCCGACGACCATCCGGTGACCCAGGTGTCGTGGCACGACGCGACCGCCTACGCGCGCTGGATGGGACGGCGCCTCCCGACGGAGATCGAGTGGGAGCACGCGGCGCGCGGCGGCACCGACTCGCGCGCGCGGTACGCGTGGGGCGACCGCCTCATCGACGGACGCCGGCACCGCGCGAACACCGGCGAGGTCGCGGGAACGAGCGACACGAGCCTGATGGACGGCGCGCGTCCGCCGCGCACGCACCAGCATCCGTCCGATGAGGACGGATATCTCCTCACATCGCCCGTCGGCGCCTTCGGCGAGACCGCGCTCGGCCTCGTCGACATGGGCGGGAACGTCTGGGAATGGACCGACAGCTGGTATCGCTCGTACGCCGACCGCGACCGCCCCTTCGCGCCGACGCCGGCGAGCGAGCGCGTGCAGCGCGGCGGCTCCTTCCTCTGCAGCACCGACTTCTGCCACGGCTTCCGCGTCTCCGCGCGCTCGCACGCGACGCCCGAGACCGCGCTCTTCCACGTCGGCTTCCGCACCGCCGCCGACCTTCCCCCGATCCGATGACGCGTCGCTCGACCCTGTCCCTCGCGCTCGCCGCCGCCGTCGTCGCGGCTCCGCTCGGCGCGCAGCGTCCCGCCGCCGCGCCCGCGCCCCGCAACATCGTCTTCATCCTCTCCGACGACCACCGCTACGACTTCATGGGGTTCCACCCCGGCGCGCCGTCGTGGCTCGAGACGCCGGCGATGGACCGCATGGCGCGCGAGGGGGCGTGGGTCCGCAACGCCTTCGTCTCGACGGCGCTGTGCAGCCCGAGCCGCGCCTCGATCCTCACGGGACAGTACGCGCACCGGCACGGAATCGTCGACAACCAGCGCGCGGTGCCCGAGGGGACGCGCTTCTACCCGCAGTACCTCCAGGCCGCCGGCTACCGCACGGCGATGATCGGCAAGTGGCACATGGGGATCGACACGACGCTCCGCCCCCAGCCCGGCTTCGACCACTGGATCGAGGGGCGCGGGCAGGGCGCCTACTCGGACCCGCTGCTGAGCATCGACGGACGCCGCGTCCAGCGCACGGGATACACCGCCGACATCGTCACCGAGTACGCGATCGAGTTCATGGACGAGCAGCGCCGCGCCGGCCGGCCGTTCTTCGTCCACCTCGCGCACAAGTCCGTGCACCTCCCCTTCCAGCCCGCGCCGCGCCACCGCGGGCGCTACGCCTCGTCGCCGGTGCGCTACCCCGCGACGATGCGGCCGGACGCGCCCGGACACGAGACGTGGCCCGACTGGGTGAAGGCGCAGCGGTCGTCCTGGCACGGCGTGGACTACATGTTCCACGGCGCGCTGCACTACGACACGTTCTACCGGCAGTACGCGGAGACGCTGCTCGGCCTCGACGAGAGCATCGGGCGCGTGCTCGAGTGGCTCACGCGGACCGGGCTGGACTCGAGCACGATCGTCGTCTACATGGGGGACAACGGCTTCTCGTTCGGCGAGCACGGGCTGATCGACAAGCGCCACGCCTTCGAGGAGTCGATGCGCGTCCCGATGCTCGTCTGGGCGCCGGGGCTCGTCGGGGCGGGGACGCAGGTGCCGCAGATGGTGCAGAACGTGGACGTCATGCCGACGCTCCTCGAGCTCGCCGGCGCGCGCGCGCCGAGCGACCACGTGGTGGACGGCGTCTCGGTGCTGGCGGCGCTGCGCGGCGAGTCCGTGCGCACGCGCGACGCGCTGCTCTACGAGTACTACTGGGAGTGGAACTATCCCCACACCCCGGCGCAGTTCGCGATCCGCACCGACCGGCACAAGTACGTCTATCACTACGGCATCTGGGACCGCGACATGCTCTTCGATCTGCGTGCGGACCCGGTCGAGGCGTTCAACCTCGCCGGCCGCGCCGAGCAGCGGCCGCTCGCCGACTCGCTGCGCACGCGCCTGTTCGAGATGCTCGCGTCCTCCGGCGGCCAGTCGCTGCCGCTCCTCGAGCCGAAGAACGAGCGCATGGACCTGACGCGGCCGCCAGGCGAGCCGAGCACGGATCCGCTGGCGCGGCCGTGAACGGCGATCGCTCGGGGGTTCGTCCTCGCCTGTCGGGATCTTCGCCGGGCGAAGCTCCGCAACTGCCGGAACGGCGATGAGACGAATGGAGCGGATGCGGCGGATCGCTCGTGGCCGGCGCGACGATGCCTCACGCCACGAGCTGTGAATGCAATGGTGGAAAAGCTCTTCGTTCACCCCTCCTCGCGCCGCAGAGCGCTCCGTCCAGGCGCAGCCCTCGAACATTCATCGGTCGCGCGACGACGAGCCATCGTCCGCCGAGGAGCGGCTCCGTCCGATCCGTCACGTCCGTGACGTCCGTCGCATCGCCGTTCTCCCTTCGTTGTCGTAGCCGGCCCGAGCGGCCGTCCTCCGCGGATCTCCGCGCCTCCGCGTGAAACCCACAGCAACAGGGGGAGCCATCCTGTACGGGATGTCTCCCCCGCCACGCGAATCCCGACCGCCCCGCCGATCGCCGAGCGCCGAGCCCCGAGTCCCCGCCCTACCGCTCCCCCTCCAGCGCCAGCGCATGATAGCTCGACCACCCGCCGCGCTCCGCGCCGGCGACGAAGTCGTCGATCCGCTGCACGCGCTGCGTGCTCCGGTAGCCGGGGACGTTCGCGGGGTGGGGCGGTGCCGCGAAGCCGGGGAAGTAGCTGCGCACGATCGCGCTGCGCGAGTCACGCGGCAGCGCGGCGACGGTGCGCGCCCAGCGCTCGAAGCTCCCCTCGCGCATGAGGTAGAACTCGACGTTGGACGCGTACAGCACCGAGATTCGCAGCCCGCGCGCGGCGGCGTCGCGACCGATCGCGGCGAGGGCGTGCTCCCCAGCGAGGTTTCCGACGACGGGGATCACGAGGTTGCGCCGCTGCATCTCGCGCACGAAGCGGAAGTCCTCCTCGCGCGCGAGATAGCTCGACTGGCGCCCCTCGCCGTCCGTCTCGAGGACGAGGTCGCGGAACGTCGGGTAGTACGGCATCGCGCGCCGGCCGTGGCTCTCGAAGCGGAGATCGAGCCCGTCGGCCGCGAACTGCTCGTGGATCCGCGTTATCGTGCGCCTCGCTTCCTCGTCGAGCGGCACCGCCGTCGCCGCGAGCGCCGAGTCCACTCTCCGGCGCGCATCGAGGAGCGCCGCCGAGTCCGGCGGCGCCGCATCGATCCATTCGACGATCGCCGGGATCTCCGCGTCGTCCCACCTCGCGAGGTCCGGTGGCGCCGCGCGCCCCGTGAGCAGCGCGAGGAACTCGGCGCGGTTGGCTGAGAGCGTGAAGAGCGCCTTGTACAGCAGGTGCTGGAGGGCGTTGTCGCGGCGGATGTCGATGATGTAGGCGACGTGCGGCCGCACCGCGGCGATGTACGAGAAGTTCTGGTCGGGGCCGACGCCGACGTACGCGCCGCCGGCGACGCCGATCGCACGCAGCGGGTCGAGCGCGTGGAGGTACGAGCGCTCGTTCGAGACGAGGTTGTCGGTGTCGAAGTAGCCGCCCGGCTCGGAGAGCTCGGCCGAGAGCCTGACGAACGTGGTGTCGTCGATCGCGCGGAGCGTCGCGGCCTCGGCGGCCGCCGCGCGCTCCGGCTCGCGCCGCGCCTCCGCCGCGGGCTCGCGCGGCGTGCACGCGGCGAGCGGCGCGACGACGGCAAAGACGCCGAGCGCGGCGGCCGCGATTCGACGCCGTCGCGCGGAGCCGGCCTCGAACACGGTCACGGCGTCCCCCGCCCGCGCGAGAGCGAGCGGAAGTACTCCTCGACGAGCTCGCGGTAGCCCGCCGGGACCTCGGTGCTCCCGCCGAGCCGCGGCCCCTCGCCGCCGTCGCGCGCGATCTGCCGGCGCAGGGCGAACTCGAACGCCTTCGCCCCCTCGACGACCGCGGCCTGGAGCCGCGCGACCTCCTGCGGGTCCTCGAAGGCGCGCGCGCTCTCGAGCCGCCGCATCGCCGCGATCAGCTCCCGGAGCTGCTCGGCGTCCACGCCCTCGCGCTCGAGCCGGCGGCCGAGCGCCTCCGCCGCCTCGCGCCGCTCGCGGTACTCGCGCGCGAGCTGCCGCGCCTCGTCGGGCCCGATCTCGCCGCGCCCGCCGGGCATCGCGGCGCCCGTCGGCCGCCCGCCGCCGCCCGGCTGCCCCGCCCCGCCTGGCCCTCCCGGCGCCGGCGCTCCCTCCTGCTGCCCGGGCTGTCCGGGCTGTCCTCGCTCGCCGGGTTGTCCGGGCTGTGCCCCGCGTCCCGACTCTCCAGGTCGTCCCGGCGCTCCTTGCTGTCCCGGTTGTTCGTCACGTGTCTCGCCCCGACCCTCCCCCTGCTCCCCGCGCTGCCGGCTGCGCTCCTGGAGCGACTCGACGCCGCGCACGAGCTCGCGCGCCTCCTCGAGCGCGCGGTCCGCGCGCCGGTCCTCCCGCTCGCGCACCGCGCCCGCCGCCTCGTCCACCTGACGCGCGAGGTCGTCGAGCCCCTCGCCGATCTGCTCCTCGAAGTTCCGCGCGTACTCCTCGTTTCCCGAGCCGAGCAGCCCCTTGGAGAAGCGGAGCTTCTCCGGCAGCCGCTGCTGCCGCACCGCCTCCCCCGCCTCCTGCAGCCGCCGCGCGGCCTCGGGCTGCTCGCGACGCGCCTCGCGGGAGAGCCGGTCGAGCTCGTCGCCGAGCTCGGAGACGTCGTCGGCGAGGGCGTCCTTCCGCTTCTGGATCCGTCGCGTCTCCGCGCCGCGCTCGGCGCCCCGCGCGCCGAGCGACTGCACGTCCTCCGCGATGTCGCGCTGCCGCTCGGCGAGCTCGCGCGCCGCCGCGCGGGCCTGCTCCGCGTCCCGCTCGAGCCGGCCGCCGCGCGCGCGCTCGAGCAGCCGCCGCGCCTCCTCGATCCGCTCGAGCGCCGACGCGCCCTCGCTCGCCCCGCCGTCGCGCGCGCCCGTCGCCGAGCGGCGCATCGACTCCGCCGCCTCGCGCAGGCGGCGCGCCGTCTCCTGCATCTCCGGCTGCCGCTCCTCGCGCGCGAGCCGCTCGAGCCGGCGCGCGAGCTGCTCCGTCTCCTCGGCGAGCTGCCGCTGCGCGTCGCCTCCGGCCGCGCCGCCGCCCTGCGCGCGCAGCGCCTCGGCGCGCCGGCGCGCGCGCTCGTTCTCCTGCTGCTGACGCGCCGCGAGCGCGCGCAGCCGCTCGAGCGCCTCGTCCGCCGCCGCATCCGCCTCGCGCTGCTGCTGTGGACGGCTCTGGTTCGGCGTCTCGTACTGGTTCCGCAGCCGGTCCACCTCGAGCTCGAAGAGATCGGCGAGGTCCTCCGCGTTCGACGCGCCCTGGCCGCCCCCCTGCTGCTGCCCGCCCATGCTCACCTGCGCCTCGCGGAACGCCGCCTCCGCCCGCTGCAGGTGCTGGAGCGCGGTGCGCTCGGCGGGGAGCGCCGCGTCCGGCTCGCGCGCGGCGAGCCGCCGCTCGGCCTCGCGCATCGCCTCGGCGGCCTTCGGCAGCTCCTCGGCGACGATGCGCATCGTCGAGTCTCCGCCGAGCACGCCGCGCGTGCGGAGCTGCGTCGCGAGCTGCTCGACGCGGCCGCGCAGCTCCCCCTGCGCCAGGACGAGCGTCGAGAGGTTCTCCCGCATCTCCGTCGCCGACGTCCCGGCGCTGTCGCGCACCGTCTTGAACGTCGCCGCGACGATCTCGCGCTGCCGCTGCGAGAGCGCGCTCGGCGACTCCCCTTCGCCGCCCCCACCGCCCGACTGCTCCGCCTGACGATAGTCGCGCCCGAAGGGGCGGATCGTCATGAAGTAGATGTCCGTCGTCGCCGTCTTCGGGCCGCTCACGCGGTCGGCGTCGGTCGCGCGCGCCCAGTACGAGACGACGTCGCCCGGCTCGAGCGCGTGCTCCTCGAGGAAGAAGGTGTGCCCGGCGGAGAGCTCCCGCGGCGCGCGGCCGCCCGGCGCCCGGAGGACGACGCGCCGCTCCTCTCCCCCATTCACCGCGTAGACGAGGTCGAGCGAGGCGATCCCGTAGTCGTCGTCGGCGACGACCTCGGTGAAGACCTCCTCGAGCGACGTCACGCGCACGTCGCGCCCCGGCGTCCGGAAGCGCACCGTCGGCTCGTGGTCGTCGAGGACGTCGATCGTGTAGTCCAGCGACCCGCGCACCATGCGCCCGTCGGGCGCGCGGAGCTCGACGCGGTACCAGCCGGGCCGCGTCACGCGCAGGTCGCCGACGAGGCGCCCCGCCGAGTCCGCGCGGAGCGGGACGCTCGGCTGTCCGTCGACGACGAGCGCGCCCGAGTCCACCGCCATCGACGGCGTCACGCGCACCCGCACGACGGTGCCGCGCAGGGCGGCGATGTCCCCCGCTTCCTCGACCACCTCGGGCGCCCGCCCCGTGTAGGCGGGCCAGCGGTACTCGAGGTCGATGCGCGTCACCGAGGGCAGGTCGGCGACGGTGAGCCGGTGGAGCGGCGAGCGGACGCCGTTCGACTCGACGTAGTACTCCGCATCGGCGACGAGGTCGAAGAGGCGCGCGGCGAAGCGCGTCGAGTCGCCGCCGGCCGCCATCGGCACGCGCTCCCACTCGGCGCCGGCGCGCCGCACGACGAGCTCCGCCTCGCGCGCGGCGAAGCCGCGGAGCGTCGCGACGATCTCCTGGTCGCCGCCGCGCGGGATCGTCGCGTCGCCCGGCGAGACGCCGACGGCGTAGACGGGGGACGCCGCGGCGCTGCGCCACGGCACGGCGAGGAAGCGCGCGCCCTCGCGCAGCCACGCCGGCCCGACGAGCGCGAGGAGCACCAGCGCGCCGGCGAGGACGGCGAGCGCTCCCGCGGCGACGCGCGACTCGCGGGCGTCGAGCCGTCCGCCGGCGCCGGCGCGGCGCGCCGCGCGCACGGCGTCGCGCACGAGCCGCTCGGCGAGCGCGGGGGAGCGGCGCGCGTCGTCCTCGCGCCGCGCCTCCCCGACCGCGCTGAGGAGCGCCGCCTGGAGCGAGGGCTCGTGCTCCTCGACGTAGAGTGCGACCTGCTCGTCGGAGACGCGGCGCAGGAGCGGGCGCGCGACGAGCCAGGCGGCGAGCGCGGCGAGGACCGTCCACGCCGCGACGCGCGTCGCGGCGATCGCCGCCGGCGAGAAGCGGAAGTGCTCCATCGCCGCCGACCCCGCGACGAAGGCGAGGAGCGCGGCGGCCGCGAGGATCGCGCCGCCGCGCAGCGCCGTCTTCGCCCGCCAGCGACGCCGGACATCCCGGATCACCGCCTCGAGGTCGTCGCGGCCGCGGCTCTCGCGTGCGCTCGGCTCGTCTCTCTCCCGCATCTGCTCCTCCTGCGTCCTCCGGTTGCCTCGCGCGATCACGCGCGCACGACGCCCACGATCATCGATCAGCTCCGTACCGCGCCGCCACGCGACAGCCGGTGCGCGAGCAGCTGCTCGGCGGCGAGCACCGCGAGCGCGCCGAGCAGGAGCCACCACCATACCACCTGCCGCTCGGCGAGCTCCTCTTCCGTGACGCCGGCCGCGGCGACGCCGCCTGCCGTCGTCTCCTCGCCGATCGGCGCGATCGCGGCGACGAGGTCGCCGGGCGGCATCGCCGCGAGCTCCGATTCGGCCGCGTCCACGTTGACGGCGACGACGCGCGCCG
>DASUSM010000290.1:0-21854 GCA_036375115.1 Gemmatimonadaceae bacterium
CGATCGGCACGAGGAGCTGGAAGAGCGAGCCGCCGAGCGCGGCGAGCTGGTCGCCGAAGGGGGCGAAGACGAGGTGCCCCGCCTCGTGCACGGCGAGGTTCAGGTCGTCGAGGAGATCCCACCAGTCGGCGTCGCGGAGGCGGGCGATCGCGTAGAGGGCGAGCGGGACGAGCGCAGCGAGGCGCAGCGGCCGGCGCCAGCTCGTCGCGGGCACGGCGGGCGGGATCTCGAGCGGCGAGCGGGAGGGAAGCGAAGTGCCGGGCGGGGTGTCACGCATCGGGAAATCGACGACGCGGGGGCGCGTCACGGCACGCGGGACCGGTCGTCGATGCTTGGAATGGTGCCGGCGAATCGTTAGTTTGGTGGGACCTCCGGTGCGGTAGCCAAGTGGTAAGGCAGCGGTCTGCAAAACCGCTATTCGCGGGTTCGATTCCCGCCCGCACCTCTCGGTGCGCGCACGCTCGACCGTGGCGCGCACGCGCGGCGAAGCCCGGCTCGGCGGCCGGGCGTCGCCGCGTTTCGGTTTCTCGCGCCGGCCCCGGCGGGGCCGACGCCTCACACCAACGAGGAGAGCGACGGTGGTCCGGGGCGGACGGCGACGAGGAGCGGGAGGGCGACGCGCAGGCGCGGCCGCGCTGTGCGCGGCGATGCTCTGTGCGGCATTGGCCGGCTGCCATCGGGCACCGCAGCGGACGGACGAGGCGCCGAAGCGAGCGCGCGACGGGTCGCCGGCCGCGGCGAAGTTCGCCGATGGCGTCATCTCCGATGCGCGCGAGCAGTGGCGCATCACCTTCACCCCCGACGGGACGACCGCGTACTTCGCCTCGAGCGACGACTTCTTTCCGGTCACGAGGAAGGCGACGATCTACGTCTCGCGCCTGCAGGGAGACGCCTGGTCGACGCCCGTCGTCGCCCCGTTCTCCGGCGAATACAGCGACATCGACCCGTTCATCTCGCCGGACGGGGAGCGGCTCTACTTCTCCTCGATCCGCCCCGTCGGCGGCGTGATGCGCGGCGACATCGACATCTGGTACGTAGCGCGCACGGATGGCGGGTGGGGCGACCCGGTCCGCCTCGGCCCCGAGGTGAATTCCCCGATGGACGAGCTGTATCCCTCGGCGGATGCAGCGGGGACGCTGTACTTCGCCAGCGGCCCGGCCGCGCCGCACGCCGAGCGCCACTGGGACATCTTCCGTGCCGCGCGGCGCGGCGACGCATTCGAGGCGCGTGAGGGGCTCGAGGCGATCAACACGACGCCGGTGCCGGGCGGCGGACTGCAGGACGCATGGGAATTCAACCCGGAGATCTCGGTCAATGGCGAGACCCTCGTCTTCACCTCGCTCCGCCCCGGCGGATACGGGCTCGGTGACCTGTACGTGAGCCGCCGTGCCGGCGCGGCGTGGAGCGCGCCACGCAATCTCGGGCCGCTCGTGAACACTGCCGCGGACGAGTTCCATCCAACGCTCTCGCGGAGCCGAACGGAGCTCTTCTTCGTGCGCCGCGGCCCGCATCGCGGGGACTTCTACTCGATCGACGCGAGGGCGCTGGGGCTGAAGTGAGCTGACGTGGGGCGGCGGCTTACGCCGCTGTGGTCCGCGGCGTAGCATCCTGCGCCGCTCCCCCCCGCCCGTCCACCGCCGCCCTCCCCCATGCGTCTCCGTCCCCACGCCGCGCTCCTCCTCCCGGCCGCGCTCGCCGTCGCCTTCGCCTGCGCCGACCGGACCGTCGTCGGCCCCGCCGCCTCCGCGCTCGAGTCGAGTGACGCACGGCCGGCGTTCGCCGTCACCGCGACGCTCGCGCCCGCCGTCCGCCTCGCCGAGGTGCACTACGACAACGACGGTACCGACGCGGGCGAGGCGATCGAGATCAGCGGGCCGGCCGGCGCGGACCTCGGCGGGTGGAGCGTCGTCCTCTACAACGGCGCGAACGGCGCGGCCTACAGCACGCGGGCGCTGAGCGGATCGATCCCCGCGACGTGCGGCGAGCGGGGCGTCATCGTCCTCGATTACCCGGTGAACGGGATCCAGAACGGGTCGCCGGACGGGGTCGCGCTCGTCGATGCGAGCGGCGTCGTCGTCGAGTTCCTGTCGTACGAGGGGACGTTCACGGCGGTGGGCGGCCCGGCCGACGGACTCTCGTCCACCGACATCGGCGTGCGGCAGGGCGGGAGCGATGCGATCGGGCTCTCGCTCCAGCGGCAGCCGGATGGCGGCTGGGCGGGGCCGGCGCCGAGCACGTTCGGCGCGTGCAACGACGGCGACACCAACCCGGAGCCGCCGGCGCCGGTCGCGACGGTGGTCGTGACACCGGAGACGGCGACGATCGACGCCGGGGCGACGCAGTCGTTCGCCGCCGACGCGCGCGACGCAGAGGGCGAGGCGGTGATCGGCGCGCCGATCGTCTGGTCGAGCGACGACACGGACGTCGCCGCGGTGAGCGCGGCCGGCGTCGCCACGGGCGTCGCACCGGGCACGGCGCGCATCGTCGCGACGGCGCCGAGCGGCGCGGCCGACACGGCGATGCTGACCGTGACCGTGGTCGGCGGCTCGCTGCCGCCGGTGCGCTTCAGCGAGATCCACTACGACAACTTCGACGTCGACGTCGGCGAGACGATCGAGGTCGAGGGGCCGGCGGGGACCGACCTCGCCGGCTGGAGCATCGTGCTCTACAACGGGAACGGCGGCGCGCCGTACGCCACGCGCGAGCTGAGCGGCGCGATCCCGGCGATGTGTGATGGCCGCGGCGTACTCGCCGTCGCCTATCCGTCGAACGGGATCCAGAACGGCGCGCCGGACGGCTTCGCCCTCATCGATGCCGCCGGCGCGGTCGTCGAGTTCCTCTCGTACGAGGGCACGTTCACCGCCGCGGGCGGCCCCGCCGACGGCATCGCCTCGACGGACATCGGCGTCGCGCAGAGCTCGGCGCCGCTCGGGCAGTCGCTGCGCCGCGATGCGGCCGGCGTCTGGACGGTCGGTGCCTCGAGCCTCGGCGCGTGCAACAGCGGCGGGGGACCGCCGCCTCCGCCGCCGGGGAACTCCATCACGTTCGGCGGCCGCACGGCGGGGGACACGCCCCTCCCCGTCGGCTTCGAGGACCAGGTCTTCGCCACGCTGCGCGACGGCACGGGGACGGCGATCCCGACGCGCATCACCTGGACGTCGGAGACGCCGGCGCTCGCGCGCGTCGACGAGGACGGCGTCGTCACCGCGCTCGGCGAGGGGACGATGATCCTCCGCGCGACCGCCGAGGACGGGACGACGGCGACGCACGCGCTCCCGGCGCGGATCGCGACGGCGAGCACGACGGCGCGATACGAGGGGAACACGGAGTTCGGCGTGCCGCGCGACGCCGATCCGTCGGACGACATCGTCCTCGAGTACGAGCAGTTCACGTCGTCCTTCAGCCTCGCGCGCGGGACGCCGAACTGGGTGAGCTACGATCTCGAGGCGACGCACTTCGGGAACGTGCCGCGCTGCGACTGCTTCACCTACGACCCGGCGCTCCCGGCGAGCGGGCGGATCACGACGGCGGACTACACGAGCGCGGGCACGGCGGCCGGCTACGCGATCGACCGCGGCCACCTCGTGCGCTCGTTCGATCGCGAGGCGGGGACGCTCGACAACGCGCGCACGTACCTGTTCTCGAACATCGTGCCGCAGGCCGCGGACAACAATCAGGGCCCGTGGAGCGCGATGGAGGACCACCTCGGCGGCCTCGCGCAGAGCGGCGCGAGCGAGGTCTACGTCGTCGCCGGCGTCGCCGGGAGCCGGGGGACGCTGAAGAACGAGGGGAAGGTCACGATCCCCGCGTTCGTCTGGAAGGTCGCCGTCATCCTGCCGCGAGACCGCGGGCTCGAGGACGTGGACGCGCACGACGATGTCGAGGTCGTCGCGGCGATCATGCCGAACGAGCCGGGCGTCCGCGGCGTCCCGTGGCGGAGCTACGAGACGACGGTGGATGCGGTCGAGGCGCTCAGCGGCTACGACCTGCTCGCGCTCCTCCCCGACCCGATCGAGATCGCGGTGGAGAGCGGGACGCAGCCGCCGGTCGCCGCCGTCGACGGACCGTGGACGGCACTCCCCGGCGAGCCGGTGACGATGAGCGCGGCCGGCTCGAGCGATGCCGACGGCGACGCGCTCGCCTTCTCGTGGCGCTTCGGCGACGGCGCGGCGGCGGCGGGCGAGACGGCGACGCACGCCTGGGCGGCGAGCGGAACGTACGCCGTGCGCCTCGTCGCGACCGATCCGCTCGGCCTCGCCGACACCGTCGCCTCGACGACGACGGTGCTCACGCTCGCACAAGGCGTGGCGACGGCGATGGAGCTCGCCGTCGCGCTCGGGGACGCGGGAGCGCTCGACGCCGGGAGCGTGCGGGCGCTCCTCGCGACGCTCGAGGCGGCGAAGGCGCGGCTGGAGGGCGGCGACGTCACGCCGGCGCGCGGCGCGCTCGGCGCGGCGCTGCACCAGCTCGACGCGCTCGTGCGCAGCCGACGCCTGACGACGGCGGCGGCGACGCCGCTGCGCGAGATGATCGAGCGGGTGATCCGCGCAGCGAGCTGACGCCCGCGGCCGCGCGGCCGCTGAAGTGTCGCGGCGACGCAACAGTCCGTCGCCGCAGTCCGCTCCGTTCGCGCTCACGACCGCCGACCGTGCGACGCTTGGGTGATTTCACGGGTGCACGTCCGTGATTCACCCGACTTGTCGCGCCATCCGAAGCGTCCCAGCGTGAGGCCGACTCACCGGGCAATCGCGGCGCGGCGTCGTGAGGATGCCGGCCGCTCCCGGCGGAGTCCGCATCGGCCGCGACGCCGTCGCCGCGGGGCGAGTTCACGAGGAGCACCGCCACGGTCCACGAGGTTCCGACGCTCCATGCGCCACGTCGGAGCCATGCGGACGGTCCGGCGTCCGGCACTGCGTCCGGTCGACACGGGAGGTGACGCGAGCGAGGGCTGTGATCTGGATCGGTGACCGTCGCTGACAGGCGCGCACGAACGTCACCGCACGCTCAGCACTGGAGAACGACGATGACGACGAGACGCGATTTCCTCGGTCTCACGGCGGGCGCCGGGATGGGAGCGATGCTGCCGCTGGGTCTGGGCCACTCGACGACCCTCGCGCGCAAGACGGCCCGGCTGCGCGCCGCGCTGGCGGTCGGATCCCCGAAGCTCGCGAAGTTCGTGGATGCGCTGCCGGTCCCCGGCGTGGTGCAGCCGATCGGCATGCTCAACGGGCAGCCGTACTACGACGTGAGCATCACGCAGTTCAGCCAGCAGCTGCATCGGGACCTCCTCCCGACGACCGTGTGGGGGTACGCCGGCAGCTTCCCCGGTCCCTCGTTCGAGGCGTCGCCCGGCACGCCGATCTACGTGAAGTGGCGCAACGACCTGCCGACGACGCACCTGCTGCCCATCGACACCGTGAACGTGCACGGCGCCAACGCCGGCGAGCCGGCGGTGCGCGCGGTGACGCACCTGCACGGCGGCCACGTCCCCTCGGCAAGCGACGGCGGACCGGATGCCTGGTACACGCCGGAGCTCCCCGGCGGCGGATTCGCGACCGTCGGCTCGCGCTTCGATGGCGACACGTTCTACTACCCGAACAACCAGCTCGGCACGACGCTCTGGTACCACGACCACGCGCTCGGCATCACGCGCCTGAACGTCTACGCCGGACTGGCGGGGTTCTATCTCCTCCGCGATCCCGCCGAGGCGGCGCTCAACCTTCCGTCCGGGGCGTACGAGATCCCGATCGTCTTCCAGGACCGCACGTTCAACAAGGACGGCTCGCTCTTCTACCCGCCGCCGCCGACCGTGCCCGAGTTCTTCGGCGACACGATGGTCGTGAACGGCAAGGTCTGGCCGAAGCTCACCGTGCAGGCGCGCAAGTACCGCTTCCGTTTCCTCAACGGATGCAACTCGCGCTTCCTGCGCATGCGGCTCATCGAGTCCGACCTGAGCGGGACGGCGCCGTCCAGCCCGAATGCCTGGAACCGCGGGCCGGACATCAACGTGATCGGCACCGACGGCGGGCTGCTGCCGGCGCCGGCCATGGCGAACCCGCTCATCATGGGTCCCGGCGAGCGGTGCGACGTCGTGATCGACTTCACCGGCTGGACGACGAAGGCCGGCAAGCCGAAGTGGTACCTGCTCTACAACGACGCGGGGACGCCGTTCTCGAACACGCCGACGGCCGTCGGGGCGATCCCGGAAGTGATGCTCTTCGAGGTGGTGGCGGCGACCTCGCCCGACACCAGCGACCTGCCCGCCTCGCTCGTGCCGCTCCCGCGACTCGACCCGGCGACGGCCTCGACGACCCGCTTCGTCACGCTCGAGGAGATGATGATGGGGAAGATGCTCATCGCGCTCCTCAACGGGGTGCACTACGACGCGCCGACGACGGAGAGCCCGGTGCTCGGCACGACGGAGGTCTGGAACATCATCAACCTCACGCCGGACACGCACCCGATCCACCTGCACCAGACGATGTTCCAGGTGCTGGACCGGCAGCTCTTCGACGCGGTCGGCTACATGGCCGCGAAGGGGACGGGCGCGCCGATCGACCCGACGCCGTTCTTCCGCGGACCGGCGGCGCCGCCCGACCCGTACGAGGACGGCTGGAAGGACACGGTGCGCGCGAACCCCAACGAGGTCACCCGCATCGTCGCGAAGTTCGAGGACTACGCGGGGTTCTACGTGTGGCACTGCCACATCCTCGAGCACGAGGATCACGAGATGATGCGGCCGCTGGAGGTGCAGCCGGCGCCGGTGCCGTGATCGCGGGACGGCCGGGGCGCCGATGCGGGCGCCCCGGCCGCGTGTCGTTCTCCGCTGCGTCGAGGAGAGAGCATGCGCAGCACGCCCCCCGCGCCGGCGCGGCGGCGCTTTCGCCGGCCCGGCTTCACGCTGATCGAGCTGCTCGTCGTCATCGTCGTGCTCGGGCTGCTCGCCACGCTCGTCGCGCCGAACGTCTTCCGGCACGTCGGCGGGGCGCGCGAGGCGGCGGCGCGCGCGCAGATCGAGATGCTCGGCGCGGCGCTCGACGCCTACCGCCTCGACACGGGTCGCTATCCGACGACGGGCCAGGGGCTCGACGCGCTCTGGCGCGAGCCGGTGGTGGAGCCGCGGCCGCTCGGCTGGCGGGGTCCGTACCTGCGCAAGACGGTCCCCCTCGATCCGTGGGGGCGGGCCTACGTCTACCGCAGCCCCGGCGAGTCGAGCGGCAGCGGCTTCGATCTCCTCTCGCTGGGCGCGGACGGCCGCGAGGGCGGCACGGGCGAGGATTCCGACCTCACGAGCTGGTAGGGAGGAGCGATGCGAGCGTGCCTCACGTCCCACTCGTCCCGCTCGTCCCCCTGCCGCGAGCCGCGGCGCCGTCGTGCGCCGAGGGGCCACGCCGCCCTCGAGATCGTCGTCGTCCTCGCCCTCGTCGGGGTGATGACCGCGGTCGTCGCGCCGGCGCTCGCGCGGCGCGAGGAGCCCGGCGGCGCACCGCGGGCGGCCCGCGCGCTCGCCGACGCGATGACGCGGGCGCGGGCGACGGCGCTCGCGCGGGGCACGACGGTGGTCCTCGTACTCGACACCGGAAACGGCCGCCTCTGGCGCGCGAGCGGCGGCGAGGGCTGGACGGACGCCGGCTCGATCGCGTCGGGCTCCGACATCCGCATCGGCGCGTCGTCGCCTCGCGCGCGCATCGAGTTCACGCCGACGGGCGCGGCCTTCGGCGACGAGGTCGAAATCCACGACGGTGCGCGGCGGCTCCGCCTCTCCGCCGATTCCTGGACGGGAGCGACCCGTGTCACGACCCGTTAGGCGCCGCCCGCGGAGCGGCTTCACCCTGCTGGAGTCGGTGGCGGCGCTGGCCATCGTCGGCCTGTCGTCGGCCGCGGCGCTCGCCGCGCTGTCGGCCGAGCTCCGCGTCGCGGTCCGGCTCCGCCACGCCGCGGCCGCGGAGGCGCTCGCCCAGCATCGGCTGGCGACCCTGCGCCTCGCCGTGAGCGACGCGTCGGCCCGGCTCCCGGACTCGCTCCGGCGCGGGGCCTTCGGGCCGCCCTTCGCCGCATACCGGTGGCGCGCCGCGCGCGAGGCGGTGCCGGGCGAGCCGGACCTCGTGCGGCTGCACGTGGAGATCGAGTGGCCCGGCGGGTCGTACGGCCTGACGACGTACGACCTCGGCGCGGCCGCGTCGCCGGCCCGTCCGCCCGTGTCCGGCGGTCCGGTGGGCGGACGCGCGTCGGGGCCGGAGCGGAGCGTCCGATGATGCGCCGCGGCCTGACCCTCCTCGAGCTGACCGTCGCGCTCACCGTGACGGCGACCGCCGCGGCCGCCGGCTGGGGCGCGCTGGCGACCCTCGTCGATCACCGCCGCCGCGCGCACGAGGCGACGGCGGAGGTGGAGCGTGCGGCCGCCGTGCGGCGCGCCCTCGTCGCCTGGCTCGAGGGAGCGCACGCGCCGGCCGAGGGCGCGGGCCCGCCGTTCGAGCTCACCGACCGATCCTTCCGCGGCCGGCCGGACGACGAGCTGCAACTGCTCACCAGCGCGGGAACCCCGCTCGGCGAGGGCGCCGTCGGCGTCCGGCTGTTCGTGGACCGCGACCATCGCACGCCGGAGCGAGGGCTGACGGCGGAGTTCACGGACCGGGGACGCGGACGGATCACGCGGCTGGAGCTCGACTCCTCCGTCGTCGCGCTCGAGGTGCGGTGCCTGACGGATCTGCTGGGCCGTCGCGAGTGGATGCGGAGCTGGCTCTCCGGCGTCGTGCTCCCGCGCGGGATCGAGCTGCGGCCGGCCGCGGCGGAGCCGGAGCGGCTCACACCGCTGCTCCGGCTTCCGCTCCTCGTCGTCGTGGAGGGTGGCCGATGATGCGCGACGCCGGCTCCTCCCGACGCCGCGGGCGCCGCGGCGCCGCGCTCCTCGCCGCGCTCGCGATGCTCGTCGCGATCTCGCTCGTGGCGCTGGAGATGGGCACCGCCTCCCGCGCCAGCCGGCTCGCCGCGGCGAACGCGCTCGACCGTGCGGCCGCCCGCGCCGCGGCCCACGCCGGGCTCGCCGTGGCGCGCGCGCGACTCCGCGCGGCGCTCCGCGCGAATCTCCTGACCGCCGGTGCCCCGGCCGCGCCGGATCCCTGGGCGCCCCTGGTGGGCATCGCCATCGCGCCCGCCGGCATCGGTGCGCTCGAGTACGAGGTCGAGCTCCGCGATGCGGGCAGGAGGCTCGATCTCAACCGCGCCGACGAGACGCAGCTCGGACGCGTCCTCGCGCAGCTCGGCGTCGACGCCGCGCGCGCCGAGCGCGCCGCCCAGGGGATCGCCGACTGGCGCGACGGGGACGACCTGCGGCGCGGGCGTGGCGCCGAGCGCGCCGACTACATCCGACTCGGGCGCCCCGTGCTCCCCGGCAATGCGCCCTTCCGGAACGCCGACGAGCTGCGGGAGGTCGTCGGCGTCGACGCCGCGCTCTTCGCCGCGCTGCGACCGCTGGTGACCACCGTCGGCCTTTCACGCGTCAACCTCAACGCGGCCGACGGGCCGGTGCTCGCGGCGCTGCCCGGCATGTCGCCGGAGTGCGTGGCGCTCGTGCTCCGTCGACGCCGCGCGGGCCAGCGCATCGGCAGCCCGGGCGAGCTGGCGGCGGCGCTTTCCGCGTCGGCGCGCGAGCGGCTGCTGCGCGCCATGCCGGAGCTGCTCGAGCGGTCCACGTCGACGACGGACGTCGTCGAGGTCGTCGTCACGGTTCGTGACGCGGCCGGCGTCACGCGCGAGCGTCTCGAGGCGCTCGTCGCGCGCGATGCGGGCCCGCGGGTCGTCTGGACGAGGATGACGCCGTGAGCGCGGCCTGGCCGCATCGCCGGCGCACGCTCGGCGTGGCGCTCGCCGCCGACCGCGTGACGGTCGCGCTCGACGACGGGCACGCCGCAGCGCGAACGTGGGAGCGCAGGCTGCCCGCGCACGCCGCCGCCGAGCCGGATGCATGGGCGGCCGCGCTCGCGCCGGCGCTGGAGGAGGCACTCGCCGAGGCATGCCTGGCTCCGCGCGCCGCCGGGCCGCGCCTCCACGTCGCGCTGCTCCCGCCGCTCGCGGAGTGCCGCCGCGTCGAGCTCCCCGGCCTCGCCGAGGAGGAAGCGCAGCGTGTGCTCGCGCGCGATGCCGCGCGTCACTTTCCGGGCGTCGCCGCCGCGTGCGTCGCCGGCGCGACCGGGCTCGGAGACGGCCGCGCCTTCCTCGCCGCCGTGGCGCCGGCAGAGCTGGTCGACGCCGTGCACCGTGCCGCCGCGCGAGTGGGCGCGGCGATCGCGTCGATCGCGCCGGCGTACGCGGCGTGGGCACACTGGGCCGCCGCCCTGCCCGCGCGCCCCGCCTCGAACGCCACGACGCGGCTCGTGCTGCTCCTTCTCGACGGACGGGCCGATCTCCTCCGCCTCGACGGCGGCGACGTCGTCGCCCTCCGCCGCCTGTCCACCGTCGGCCTCGCGCCGGACGGCGTCGCCGATGCGGTCGACGCCGCGGCGCGCGCGTGGGACGCCGCGGCGTCGTGGGAGATCGCGATCGCGGGCGACGCCGCGCTGACCGCGCCGCTCGACGCCGCGCTCGGCGGCCGCGAGGGGCGTCTGCATCCGCTGACGTCGGCCGCGGACGGCGCCGCCGATCCCGTGCGCCTCGCCGCGATCCACGCGCCGCGCGTCCGGCGCGCTCCGTCACTGCTTCCGGATGGCGTCCGCGCCGCGAGGGCGCGGGGCGCTGCGCGCCGGACGCTCGCGACGGCTCTCGCGGCGGCGATGCTCGTCGGCGCGGCGGCGGCGCTCGAGCTCTGGGGTACGCATCGCGAGGCGCGACATCTCGCCGGGCAGCGCGCGGCGCTGCGCGACTCGCTCGGCGGTGCGCTCGCCGTTCGCGACACGATGGCGGGCGCCCTCGGCCGGCTGGCGGCGCTGCGACGCGCGGAGGCGGAGTCGCCCCGCTGGTCCTCCGCCATCGCGGCCGTCGCACGGCACCTGCCGCGCGAGGCGTACGTGCTCTCGCTCGCCGCCGAGGGGGACAGCGTGGTGCTCGATGTCGCCGCGGAGCGCGCCGGACCCGTGTTCGAAGCGCTCGGCCGCGCGCCCGAGCTTCCGGCGGTGCGCGCGCAGGGCTCGATCCGGTCAGCGGCAAGCGACGACGACACCGGACCGCTCGAACGCTTCACGCTCGTCGTCCACATCACGGGCGCAGCGGCGACGACCGCGCCGGAGCGCGGGCCATGACACCCGTCGCGCTCGACGCCCGCGACCGGCGGGCGCTCCGCATCGGCGCCTGGGTCGCCGGGCCGATCCTCGTGGCGTCGCTCCTCGTGCTGCCGTACGGGCGCGCGCTCCGCGCCGCGCGCGACGCCGTGGCGGCGGAGCGGTCGCTGCTCGCCCGCGAGCTCGCCGTGCTGCGCGACGCGCCGCACGACATCCAGGTCGCGCGCGCCGCACGGCGTGCGCTCGTGGCGCGCTCGGACCGCCTCTTCGGCGGCGGGGATGCCGCGGCCGCCTCGGCGGCGCTGGCGAGCTACGTCGGCGACGCCGCCGCCGAGTCCGGGGTCGAGCTCGAGTGGAGCGAGACACGCACGCCGATCGAGGGGGACTCGCTCGTCGCGGTGGACATCCGCGCGACCGCCGAGATCGGCGCAGCGTACGACTTCCTGCGTGCGCTCGAGGACGGGCCGAAGCTCGTGCGGGTCGAGCGCCTGACGATCGCGCGCACGGCCGGACGCGCCGTCGGCGACGAGCCGGGGATCGTCGCCGTGACGGCGACCGTCGCCGGGCTCCCGCGCGACGTCCATCTCGGGGGCGAGCCCGCGGCTGCCGCCGCGGCGGGCCGGGAGGCGGCGCCGTGATGCGCTCCCTCTCCCCCCGTCTCCGCTCGCGGCTCGCGGGCGCCGCGCTCGCGGTGGCCGCGCTGGCGGCGGCGCTCGCCCTCGCGCGCGCGGTACGGCTCGACCCGCCTCCGTCGGGCACGCCGAGGCCGGCCGAGGGGCGCTACGCGTGGGTCGAGGAGGCGCCGGGCGCCGTCGCCCCGGCGGCGGACGCCGCGGAGGAGCTCGACAACGACCCCTTCGATCCCGAGCGTCGGTCGCCCTTCGCCGTCGACGAGGACGGCGCGCCGATCGAGAGCCGTCCATCCGTCGAGGGCCCGGTCCGGCTGCTCGGCGTCGTCGTGCTCCCCGATGGACGCGGCTTCGCGATCTACCAGCTCCCGAGCGAGCGGCCGCGCACCGTGCACGTCGGCGAGAGCATCGGCGGCCTGCTGCTCGTCGCCGTGCGGCCGGGACGCGCCGTCTTCCGCGCGCCGGACGGCGAGCGGGTGGAGCTCAACCTTTCCACGCCGGGGACGTGACGTGCGCAACGACCGCCGACCGCTGCTGACCGCGCTGCTCGCGGCGTGCCTCGCGGCACTCCCCGCCGGCCCGCCCGTCGCGGCGCAGGACACCGCCGCGGTGGTCTCGACCCCGCAGGGGATCGTCGTCGACTTCCAGGATGCGGAGATCCGCACGGTGATCACCGCGCTGGCCGAAGCGGCGAGCCTCAACGTGATCTTCTCCGATCTCCCGTCGCGGCGGATCACGCTGCGGCTGCGCCAGCCGGTCCCTCCCGACAGCGTCGCCGGGCTGCTGCGGACGATCGCGGAGGCGAACGGGCTGCGGGTGGTCGAGCAGGGAGGGCTGATCCGCATCGAGGCGCCGGCGCCGGCCGCGGCGCCGGCGCGGGCGCCCGCGGGCGGCGAGCCCCGCCTGTTCGTCTACCGGCTGCGCCACGCGAACGCCGCGCGGCTCGCGGCGACGCTCCAAAGCATCTTCGGCGGCGCGGGACCGGTCACGACGCCGCTCAGCCGCTCGCCGCTCTCGCAGCGGCTGCGGGAGCAGCGCATCCCGCCGCTCGTGCTCGACACGCTGACCGCGCGCCCGGTCCAGGAGGGCCGCGCGCCGACGACGCCCGGGGCCGTCGCGCCGACGGCACAGATCCAGGGCGAGCTGCAGATCGTGCCCGACGAGACGACGAACTCGCTGATCGTGCGCGCGAGCGCGGAGGACTGGGCCGTGCTCCAGCAGGCGATCGAGGCCGTGGACCTGCGGCCGCTGCAGGTGCTGATCGAGGTGCTGATCGCCGAGGTGCGCCACGAGCGGGACGTCCAGATCTCCGTCTCCGGCCGCGGGAAGGGGACGGTGGACGGCGACCGCGTCACCGGCGAGCTGAAGGGCCTCACGGACGGGGACCTGCTGCTCGACTGGGCGCACGGCGGCAGCGTGAGCCTGCGCGCCGCCCTGTCGGCGCTCGCCACGCGCGGCGACGTGCGCATCCTCTCCCGGCCCGTCCTGCTCGCGCAGAACAACCAGGAGGCGTTCATCCTCATCGGAAGCCAGCGTCCCTTCGTGCAGGTCTTCCGCTCGCTGCCGACGGACGCCGGCGTGCGCGATCAGATCGTCCAGTACCGCGACGTCGGCACGTCGCTCACGATCCTCCCGACGGTGAGCCAGGACGGCTACGTGAACCTGCAGCTCACACAGGAGGTGAGCGGGGCGACGAACGAGACGCAGTTCGGCGCGCCCGTGATCAGCACGCGCGAGGCGTCGACCTTCCTGTTCGTGCGCGACGGACAGACGACGATGATCGGAGGGCTGATCGACCGGCAGACCGAGCGGACACGGCGCGGCGTCCCGCTGCTGATCGACATCCCCGTGCTCGGCGGACTCTTCGGAACGACGCGCAACACGACGACGCGCAGCGAGCTGTTCCTCTTCCTGACGCCGCACATCGTGCGCACCGACGACGACGTGGACCAGCTCCGCGACGCGCTCGAGCGGCGTCTCGAGCTGCTGCGGCGGGAGCTCCCCGGCGTGATGCGCATCGAGCCCGCGGCGCCAGGACCGGGCGAGCCGCCGGGCGAGCCGCCGGCCGCGGCGCAGCCGCCGGGAGCGCCGCGATGAGCGCGGCCGCCGACGCCCTGAGCCGCGCGGCCTCCGCGGCGGTACGGCCGACGCTCGGCTCGCCGCCGCTCCACGGCGTCGAGCGCCTCGGCCGCGACTTCGCGCCGACGTACCTGGAGCACCATGCCGTGCTCCCGCTGCGGCGCGACGGGAACCGGCTGCTCGTCGGCACCTGGCGGGAGGTGGTGGATCCGCAGGTGCTCGACGACCTCCGGCTCGCGTTCGCCGCCGAGGTGGAGCTGGTTCCGGTCGCCGAGGCCGATGCCCGCAACGCCATCCGCCGCGTGTACGAGGAGGAGACGAGCGCGCGCGGGCTGATCGCCTGCATCGGCGGTGGCGGCGAGGGCGGCGGGCCCGAGGACCTCCCGCTCGACGACCTCGTGAGCCTCGCCAACGAGGCGCCCGTCGTCAGGCTCGTCAACCTCCTCCTCCTCGAGGCGCTCGAGGCGCGCGCATCCGACGTCCACATCGAGGGGTACTCGCACGGCCTGCGCGTGCGGTACCGCGTCGACGGCGTGCTCACGGATGCGCCGTCGCCGCCGGCCCACCTGATGCCCGCGGTGATCAGCCGGCTGAAGATCATGGCGGAGCTCGACATCGCGGAGCGGCGGGTGCCGCAGGACGGACGCATCCGCCTGCGGCTCCAGGACCGCGACGTGGACGTGCGCGTCGCGACGCTCCCGACGCTGCACGGGGAGAGCATCGTGCTGCGGCTGCTCGATGCCGGCGGCGGGCACGTCTCGCTCGACCGGCTCGGGATGGGCGCGGACACCCTCGAGCGATTCGCCGGCGTGATCGGGCGCCCCCACGGGATCGTGCTCGCGACCGGGCCGACGGGATCGGGGAAGACGACGACGCTCCACGCGGCGGTCGACCGCATCCGCACCGGACGCGAGAAGATCCTCACCGTCGAGGACCCGGTGGAGTACCAGCTCGAGGGCGTGCCGCAGGTGCCGGTGAACGAGAAGGTCGGGGTGACGTTCGCCACCGCGCTGCGGGCGCTGCTCCGCCAGGACCCGGACATCCTGCTCGTCGGCGAGATCCGCGATGGCGAGACGGCGGAGATCGCGACGCAGGCGGCGCTGACCGGCCACCTCGTCCTCTCGACGCTGCACACGAACGACGCCCCGAGCGCGCTGACGCGTCTGCTCGACCTCGGCGTCGCCCCGTATCTCGTCGCCAGCACCGTGGAGGCGGTTCTCGCGCAGCGTCTCGTCAGGCGCATCTGCGATGCCTGCCGCGAGGCCGTGCCGGCGCCGGCGGGGTGGCGGGAGGCATCGGCGGCGGGGGGCCGGCCCGCGGCCGAGCCGCCGCGCGACGTCTGGCGCGGGCGGGGGTGCTCCTCCTGCGCGGGAACCGGATACCGCGGGCGCACGGGACTCTACGAGCTCCTCGTGCTCGACGACGCGCTGCGCGCGGAGCTCGTGCAGAGGCGTGACACGGGCGCGCTGCGCCGGCTGGCGATCGAGCACGGGATGCGCACGCTCTTCGAGGACGGCCTCCGGCTGGTGCGCGCCGGCGTCACGACGCTGGACGAAGTGCTGCGGGTGACGCGCGGATGAGCGCGCCGACGCCCTTCTGGTCCTACCGCGCCGTGGACGGCGCCGGGCGGCGTCACCGCGGGGTGCTGGCGGCGGCGAGCCCGGCGATGGTCGTGCGAACGCTCGAGGCGCACGGGCTCGTCGTCGTCGAGACGGCACCGGCGCGGGGAAGCGGCGCCGCGGGGGTCGGACTCGACTGGCACCCCGGCACGCGGCGCGACGTGCTGGAGGCGACGCGCGCGGTCGGCGCGCTGCTCGCGGCCGGCGTGCCGCTTCCCCGCTCGCTGGCGACCGCGGCGGCGATCGTCCCCGGGCGAGTGGCGCGGGCGCTCGATGGCATCCGAGCCGGCGTCGCGAGCGGCGAGTCGCTGACCGCGTCACTCGCGCACCATCCGCGGCTCTTCTCCCCGCTCTACCTCGGCGTCGTGCGCGCGGGTGAGCGCAGCGGGCGGCTGGCGGAGTCGTTCCTCGCCCTCGCCGCGCAGCTCGAGCGCTCGGACCGGCTCCGTGCGCGCCTGCTCAGCGCGTCCATCTACCCGCTGATCCTCTCGGTCGCGGGGATGGCGGCGGTGGGCGTGCTGCTCTTCGTCGTGCTTCCCCGATTCGCCGAGCTGCTGGCGGACACGCGCGCGACGCTGCCGCGCTCCACCGCATCGCTGCTCGCCTTCGCCGACGTCCTCCAGGGGGGGTGGCCGTGGCTGCTCGCCACGCTCCTCGGCGTCCTCGCGGCCGCGAGCCTGGCCGCGCGCACGGTGGCCGGGCAGCGGGCCAGGGCGAGTGCGATCCTCGCGCTTCCGGTCGTCGGGGGCATCCGGCGCTACGCGCTCGCCGGCCAGCTCGCCCGCGTGCTCGGTGTGCTCCTCGCCGGGGGCACGGCGCTGCTCGGCGCCCTCGAGGAGGCGCAGGACTCGCTCGCCGATCCGCTGGCGCGCGACGAGGTCGCGCGCGTCCGCCGACGCGTCCGCGACGGCGCGTCGCTCGGCACCGCGATCGCGGAGGGGTCGCTCTTTCCGCCCGCGCTGGCCCGCCTGGTCGCGGTCGGGGAGGAGGGAGGAGCGCTGGAGCCGTTCCTGGCGCGGGCGGCGGAGATCTGCGAGGAGAAGGCGGACCGCTCGCTCCAGCGGCTGGCGTCACTCGTCGAGCCGGGGATGATCCTGTTGCTCGGCGGACTGATCGCGCTCGTCGCGATGGCGCTCCTCCAGGCGATCTACGGCGTGGACGCCGGCGCGTTCCGCTGAAGACCGAGCCCCGCGTCGGGCGCCACATGACGTGTCCGCACCACCTCGGCGTCGCCGGGTGGAGGCTCGCGTTCGACGGACTCGCCGCCGTCCAGGGGCGCGATCCCCCGGCCGGCCGGCGGCTTCATCTTCCCGCGAGCCGGCCCCATGCGTGGGCCCGGAAAGGGGGGCCGCCCGAACGCAAGCGCTTGACACGCCCTGCCCTATTCCATACAAAAGGGTGACATATTTCTCACCCGATTGCGCCCGGCTGGCACTCCGGCATGGCCGCACGCATCGGGATTGGGCGTCAGTCCCCGGACGATCGGGGGCATGCCCGACGAGACCCCGCCTCGAGGGCGCCCCTCCATACACCTGTATGGATGTCGTAAGGGCGCATCGGCGGCACGGGGTCGACGACGACCCGTCGTGCGGCGCCTGCGCGGGTCGCCGCACGGCGTAGCACGCAGGCGTCGTGTCCGCCGTTCACCGCTCCACCACGAAGGACAGGAGAACCACACATGCGAAGTGCTCTGTCGCGTTTTCTCGCGGCGTGCGCGCTCGTCGGGCTGCCCGCCCTGGCGCAGGCGCAACAGTCGACGGTCGTCACTGGGCGAGTCACCGGCGAAAGCGGTGAGCCGATCCAGGGGGTGAGCGTCGGCGTCCCGCAGATCGGAGTCGGCGGGCTGTCGAACTCGGACGGCGAATATTCCTTCACCATTCCGGTGGCCAACGCCACGGGGACGGCGCGCCTCGTCGCGCGCCGGATCGGCTACGCGCCGTACTCCGCGGACATCACGCTCTCGGGCGGCACGGTGCGGCACGACATCTCGCTCGAGCGGACGATCAGCCAGCTCGAGCAGGTCGTGACGACGGCGCTCGGCATCGAGCAGGAGCGGCGCGCGGTCGGCGTCGCGGTCCAGGAGGTCTCGGGCGACGAGCTGTCCGAGGCGCGCGAGACGAACATCGTCAACGCGCTCTCCGGCAAGATCTCGGGCGTGGCGGTGACGAACGCGGGGCCGCAGGGCGGCTCGTCGCGCATCGTCATCCGCGGCGCGAACTCGATCGCCGGGAACAACCAGCCGCTGTTCATCATCGACGGCGTGCCGGTGGACAACAGCGCGCCGGAGAACACGCTCTCCGCGACCGACAAGCGCGTCGGCTACGGCGGCGTGGACTACGGCAACGCGGTGCAGGACATCAACCCGAACGACATCGAGTCGATCAGCGTCCTGAAGGGCCCGAACGCGGCGGCGCTGTACGGGTCGCGCGCGGCGAACGGCGCGATCATCATCACGACGAAGTCCGGCAAGGGGCGCGACGGGTTCGGCGTGACGGTGACGCAGAACCTCTCCTTCGAGACGCCGCTGCGCCTCCCCGACTACCAGAACGAGTACGGGCAGGGCTTCAACGGCGCGTTCGAGTTCGTCGATGGGCTGGGCGGCGGCACGAACGACGGCGTGGACGAGAGCTGGGGCCCGCGCCTCGACGGCGCGCCGCGCGCGCAGTTCTTCGGCGTCGGCCCGTGGGTCGCGGCCCCGGACAACGTCGAGAACTTCTTCGAGACGGGGCGGACGTCGACGACCAACCTCGCCTTCGCGGGGAGCACGGACCGGTCGAACATCCGCATCTCGGGGACGTACCTGAACCAGAACGGGATCTATCCCGGCAACATCCTCGAGCGGCTCACGGCGCAGGTGAACGGCGGCGCGCGGCTCACGGACAAGCTGAGCGCGGACGCGTCGGTGCAGTACACGAACGCCGACGGCCAGAACCGCCCGGGCACGGGGTACGACGGCAACAACGTCATGCAGCAGTTCGTCTGGTTCGGCCGCCAGGTGAACACGGCCCTCCTCCGCGACTACGACAACGAGGACGGCACGCCGTTCAACTGGAACTACAACTATCACAACAACCCGTACTGGATCGCGCTGAAGAACGAGAACATGGACGCGCGCGACCGCATCATCGGGTCGGCGTCGATGCGCTACCAGTTCAACAACTGGCTGACGGGCTCCGTGCGCACGGGCACGGACTGGTATCGTGACTGGCGCAAGCGCACCTACGCCAACCACACGATCGACTGGCCGGAGGGCGCGTTCGGCGAGGACCTGATCTTCAACCAGGAGAGCAACGCCGAGTTCCTGATGACGGCGACGCCGAGCCTCCTCGAGCGGGTCGGCCTGACGCTGAACTTCGGCGGCAACATCCGGAACGAGACGTACCAGCGCAACAGCGAGGGCGCCGGGCAGCTCGTCGTCCCGAACGTCTTCAACATCGGCAACTCCGCCGTCACGCCGGACGTCGAGGCGTACCAGGAGGAGAAGCGCGTCAACTCGCTCCTCGGCTCGGCGCAGTTCGCCTACAACGACTACTTCTTCGTGGACGTCACCGGCCGCAACGACTGGTCGTCGACGCTGCCCGACGAGAACAACTCGTACTTCTACCCGTCGGTCTCGACGAGCCTCGTCTTCACCGACCTCTTCCCGCAGGCGTCGATGAACGACCTGCTCCCCTACGGGAAGGTCCGCGCGAGCTGGACGCGCGTCGGCAACGACGCCGAGCCGTTCCAGACGATCGCCGTGTTCTCGGCCTCGACGCCCTTCGGGTCGATCCCGCGCTACGCGGTGCCGAACACGATCGCGAACTCGACGCTCAAGCCCGAGGAGACGACGGCGTGGGAGACGGGCCTCGAGCTCCGCTTCCTCGACGAGCGGCTCGTCGTCGACGCGACGTACTACAACAAGGAGACGGACAACCAGATCCTGGCGACGCCGATCTCCGCGGCGTCCGGCTTCACGAACCAGGTCCTCAACGCCGGCAAGATCTCGAACAAGGGCATCGAGCTGATGCTCGACGCGATGCCGGTCCGGCTCGACAACGGCTTCTCCTGGAACGCGACGCTGAACTTCGCGCGCAACCGCAGCAAGGTCGAGGAGCTGTACGGCGACATCCAGACGGTGTCGCTGAACGGCGTCGGCTACTGGGGCCTCACGGTCGAGGCGCGGAAGGGCGAGGCCTACGGCGCGCTCTTCGGCAACGCCTACCTGCGCGACGACGACGGCAACCTGATCCTGAGCAACGGGCGGCCGCAGGCGAACCCGCAGAAGGAAGTGCTCGGCCACTACTCCCCGGACTGGACGGCGGGCCTCACGAACACGTTCCGCTACGGCAACTTCGACTTCTCCTTCATGTTCGACATGAAGCAGGGGGGCGAGCTGTTCAGCGTGACGCACATGTTCGGGCGCTACGCGGGCGTGCTCGAGGAGACGCTCGAGGGGCGCGAGGGCGGCCTCGTCCTCGAGGGCGTCAATGCCGACGGCTCGCCGAACACGACGAACGTCTCGGCGCAGGCGTACAACCACTCGCTCTACGGCATCCACGAGGCGCACATCTTCGACGCGAGCTACATCAAGCTCCGCGAGGTGAAGCTCGGCTGGGCGCTCGGCCCGAGCCTCGCCGCGCGCCTCGGCGCGCAGGACGCCTACATCTCGCTGGTGGGCCGGAACCTCTGGCTCGGCACGGACGTGCCGCACATCGACCCGGAGACCGCATTCACGGCGGGGAACGCCCAGGGCCTCGAGTTCGGGCAGTTCCCGTCCACGCGGAGCTTCGGCTTCAACATCACCGTCACGCCGTAACGTCCGGCCCAACTCCTACACGAGCAGAGAATGCGATACCATAAGCTGACCCATGCCGCGACCGGGCTCGCGCTCGCGCTGAGTGCCAGCGCGTGCGACCAGGGCCTGACCGGGCTGAACGACAACCCGAACGCGCCGACCGACGTGTCGGCGCCGTTCCTCTTCCCGCAGGGCGTCACGGCGCTCGTCGGGCTCACGCGCGGCGCGGGCTACGACCTGACCATGACGTCGCTGTGGGCGCAGCACTTCGCCAAGATCCAGTACGTGGACGAGGACACCTACTGGATCCGCTCGCAGAGCATCGATGCCTACTGGAACGCCTTCTACTCGGGCGGCCTCCAGGACCTCACGCTGGTCATCGAGAAGACGGCGGACCGGCCGGGGCTCGCCGGCCCGGCGCACGTCATGAAGCAGTGGGCCTTCGGCCAGATGACGGACACCTGGGGCGACATCCCCTACAGCGAGGCGAACCAGGGCGCGGCGAACATCACGCCCGCCTACGACGCCCAGGCCGACATCTACGCCGGGATCCTCTCGACGCTCAACCAGGCCAACGACATGATGGCCACGGCGACCGAGGACTACGGCTCCGCCGACCCGATCTACGCCGGGGACCTCGACAACTGGCAGAAGTTCGCCAACTCGCTGCGCCTCCGGTACGCGATGCGGATGTCGAACGTGGACGAGCCGACGGCGCGGGCCGAGATCCAGGCCGCGCTCGCCGAGGCGGCCGGGGTCTTCGAGAGCAACGCGGACAACGCGATGCTCCAGTGGCCGGGCGACGGCACGAACGACAACCCGTTCTACACGAACTTCCGCACGCGTGACGACCACCGCGTCAGCGCGACGATGGTGGACACGCTGGCGTCGCTCAGCGACCCGCGCCTGGCGGTCTACGCCCGCCCGACGCAGGACCCGCCGAACGGCTACGTCGGCGTGCCGAACGCGCTCGAGAACCCGACGCTGCTCGGCCTGACGAAGACGTCGAAGATCGGAACGGCCTTCTCGGAGCAGGACAGCCCCTCGGTCCTCATGCACTACGCCGAGGTCGAGCTCATCCTCGCCGAGGCCGCCGCGCGGGGCTTCGCCGGCGTCACGGGCACCGCCGCGGAGCACTACGAGGCGGGGATCCGCGCCTCGATGGAGATGTACGGGATCGACGAGGCGGACATCGTCGCGTACCTCGGCCAGCCGGAAGTGCAGCTCGGCACGGGCGTGGGCGGCGACGACCTGACGAAGATCGCGCTCCAGAAGTGGATCGCGCTCTACGGGCAGGGGATCGAGGCGTGGGCCGAGTGGCGGCGCACGGGCGTCCCGGCGCTCGAGGTCGGCCCGGCGGCAATCATCGACGAGGTCGCGCGTCGTCTCACCTATCCCGGCACCGAGCAGTCGTTCAACGGCGCCAACCTGGACGCGGCCGTCGGCTCGCTCGATGGCGGCGACGATCTCACGTCGCGCGTGTGGTGGGACGTGCCGTGAACGGCGGGCGCTCGGCGCTCGGGGCTCGGCGCTCGGC
>DASUSM010000291.1:0-10530 GCA_036375115.1 Gemmatimonadaceae bacterium
TCGACAAGTTCCCCTACGGGCAGGCCTTCTCGAAGGGGCTCACGCTCCGCGGCGGGCAGTGCCACGTGCACAAGTACATGCGCCCGCTACTCGACCTCGTGCGGTCGGGGAAGATCGACCCGACGGAGATCATCACGCACCGTCTCCCGCTCGACCAGGCGAGCCGCGGCTACGAGATCTTCAACGAGAAGCGCGAGGGGTGCGTGAAGGTCGTCCTCTCGGCGGCGTAGATGTTCGGGAAGCGTCAGCGGGATTGACGCATCGCCGGACGCGGGGGTGGCTCGGACGGGGCGGCGCGCGGTGCGCCGCCCCGTCGCTCGCATCCGGCCGCGCCCGTGATCACGCTCCGATCCTCCCGCTTCGGCGCCGTCGTCGCGCTCGTCGCGTTCCTCTCCGCGTGCGACGAGGCACTGGCGCCCGGCGGGGAGGAGCCTCCGCTCGAGGAGATCCATCCGCTCGACGTCGCCACCTACGACGGCTCCGGCGAGGTCGTGCACCCCGACGAGGCGACGGTTCCCGACGGCTGGGGGAGCGGCGCCCCGCGACGTCTCGCGATCACCCCCTACCCCGGCGGGGACTCGCGGTACGAGAACCCCTCCGTCTTCGCCGGACGCGCCGGCGCCCGGTGGTGGCTCGAGCCCGGCGCGCCGAACCCGGTCGTCCTGCCATCGACCGGCTACCTCTCGGACCCGGACATCGTCTTCGTCCCCGAGCTCGACGAGCTCCGCCTCTACTACCGCCTCGTCGCGAGCGGGAACCGCATCCTCCTCGTGCGCTCGCGCAACGGCACGGCGTGGAGCGCGCCCGCGGAGCTGCTGCGGGGGCCGAACCACACGATCGTCTCGCCGAGCATCGTGCGTCGCGGGCCCGCCGAGTGGCTCATGTGGACCGTGAACGGCGGCGGCGGCTGCACCGCGCCGTCGGCGAGCGTGGAGCTCCGGCGATCGGTGGACGGGATCGCCTGGTCGGACCCCGAGCCGGTCTCGCTCGCGCAGGCGGGGTTCTTCCCGTGGCACATCGAGGTGCGCTGGCTCGAGCCGCTCGGCGAGTACTGGGCGCTCTACAACGTGAAGACGGCCGGCTCCTGCACGACGCCCGCCCTCTACCTCGCGCGGAGCGCCGACGGCGTCCACTGGACGACGTTCGGCTCGCCGGTGCTCGCGCGCGGCGCGATACCCGAGTTCGCGCACATCGTCTACCGCTCGACGTTCGCCTACGACGCGGCGCGAGACGAGGTCACGCTCTGGTACTCCGGCGCGCGCCACGCGCTCGGCGCCTGGACGTGGCGCGCCGCCGTGCAGCGCCGCACCCGCGCGTCGCTCCTCGGCTCGCTCGCGGCGACCGACGGCTCCCCGCCGACGCGCGCCGACGTCCCCGAGCTCGAGGACTGGCCGTGACCCCGCCGCGCGCCCGCCGGCGCGCGGCTCACATCCCCGACGGGTACGTCTCCATCGCCTCGCCGTCCACCTTCACCGGCATGTGCAGCGCATCCACGGCGCGCGACTCGTCGATGTGCACGAAGGCGTCGTAGCGGCGCGGCACGATCGTCGGGACGTAATTCCCCCACGCCTCGCGCGCCGGATCGTAGACGACGCCGATCGCGCGGTGGTCCAGCGGGCGGTCGAGGCCGGGAATCCCGGAGTCGTCGCGTCCGTCGAAGAGCAGCAGGCAGTCGCCGTGCCCGGTCGCGTGGAGCGCGTCCTCCCAGCTCCCGGGACGCGCCGGCGGGACGCGCATGCGCTCCATCGGAAGCCCCCATTCCTCGCCGGCGACGACGGTGCCGCGATGCGTCCCGAAGCCGACGAGCACGACCGCGTCGTCGCCGTGCGCCTCGCGCACCAGCTGGCCGACGTTCACCATGCCGACGCGCGCCATGTCCGTGAAGCGCGCATCGCCGATGTGCGTGTTGTGCTCCCAGACGATCGCCTTCGCGCGCGGGCCGTGGTGCGCCACGAGGCGGTCGAGCGTCTCGACCATGTGGCGGTCGCGCACGTTCCACGACGTCGCGCCGCCGCGCACCATCGTGCGGTAGTACAGCTCCGCGTTGCGCGCCACGATCGCGTTCTGCTCGGCGTCGAAGAATGACTCGGGGCCATCTTCGCGCAGCTCGCGCGCCCGCGAGTGCAGCGCCCGCAGCACCGCCACCGCCTCGTCCTCGCACGACGTCGGGACGAGGACCGTCGCCCGCGCGTACTCCTGCGCGTCCTCGCCGTACGGCTCGAAGCAGGCGTAGGCCCGGCGCGCGCCGCGCGCGAGCTCGGGGTCGAGCGACTCGAGGTAGCGGACGACCGCGTGCATCGACTCCCACAGCGAGTACACGTCGAGCCCGTAGAACCCCGCCTGCCGGTCGAAGGGGAGCGTGTGGTTGTGCTCGCGCATCCACTCGGCGAGACGCGCGACCTCGCGGTTGGCCCACATCCACGTCGGCCACCGCTCGAACGCGTGCAGCACGGCCTCGGCGCTCTCGCCGGACTCCGGCATGCCCTTCACGTACCGGTTCACGCGATGGCAGTCCGGCCAGTCCCCCTCGACGGCGACGAAGGAGAACTGCTGCTCGACGATCAGCCGTCGCGTCAGGGCGTCGCGCCAGGAGTAGAACTCCGACGTCCCGTGCGTCGCCTCGCCGAGCAGGACGTAGCGCGCATCGCCGATGCGCTCGAGGAGCGGGTCCAGGTCGTCCGTCGTCCGGAGGGGGAGCGCGGCACGGTGCAGCGCCTCCGCCATCCGCGCGTCGTGCGCCCCGCCGTTCCCGCGCCGCCTGCCGAACGCCATCCCGACCTCCTCGCGCGTGGTCCGCGCGGCACCTCAGAAGCTGCGGCGCCAGCCGAGGACCAGTCCCTGCCGGCCGCCGTCGACGTACAGGCCGCCCTCCGGCTCCTCCGAGGCGACCTCGCCCCGCGCGCGCCGCTCGGCGCGCGCCTTCTGCCGGCTCGCGATGCTCCTGCCGATCGCGTGCCCGAAGGCGATGCCGACGATCGTGTCCGACGTCCAGTGCCGGCCGTCGTCCACGCGCGCGAAGGCGATCCCGAGCGCCGTCGCGTACAGCACCGGCTCGGCGAGCCCGAGCGAGAAGCGCTCGCTGAGGAAGGTCGCGCACGCCATCGCGCTGGCGCCGTGCCCGCCGTAGAACGAGTGCATCCCCCAGGGCGTGCTCTCGAAGTACTCGAGGACGTAGGGATCGGCACCGGGCTCGTACGGCACCGGCCCGCTCGCCCGCGGCCGCTGCCGCGCGACGACGTGGAAGGCCACCTCGTGCGTCAGCGTCTGCACCTGCTGGGATGCCGCACACCCGATGCCGGCATCGCGCAGATCGCGCGAGTCGGCGACGAAGCCGACGAGGTAGAGCGCGCCGGCGACGGGAAGGAGCCGCTTGCCGCTGCCGAGGTCGACGAGGGGGAAGGAGGCGTCCTCGCCGAACGGGCGCAGCGCGCGCACCGGCACGGAGCCCGGGTGCTCGTGGAGCCAGTCCTGGATGTCGCCGTCGTACACGGCGACGGCGCCCGCTGCGGCGAAGACGCCGGCCGCGGCGGCCCAGTCGCCGGCGTCCGCGCGCAGCGGGGACTTCCAGAGCCAGAGCATGTCGGCGAAGCCGTTGCGGAAGTCCTCGCCGACGGTGCGCAGCGTGCGCTGCGCGCCCGCGACGGGCGCCACGGCGGGAACGAGCAGGAGCGCGAGCAGGAGAGCAGGTCTCATGCGGGTCGGAGGGGCAAGAGGTGCGCCGCTCGAGCCCGCTCCCGCGGGCGCCGTCCGCGCGTATCTTCGTCGGGGTCCGCCCGAACCGGGGCTTCGCCCGACGGCCGGGCGATGCCTCCCAACCGCGCCCGATCGCCATGGCCTCGCGCTCCCGCACCCTGCTTCTCGCGCTCATGACGCTCTCCTGCACCCCGGGCGGCGCGCCGCCACCCGCCGAGCCGGCGGCGGCCGTGCGCGCGCCCGATCTCGCCGCCGGGCTCCGCATCGCGGAGCGCTGGCGCGCCCCCGGGCTCGACGACCGGCGGTTCGACCAGGAGACGCTCTGGCGCGCGATCGCCCCCGTCCTCGACGGCGATGCGCTGCGCGTCGAGGAGGTCGGGCGCTCGCTCGAGGGACGCCCGATCCGGGCGTTCGCGTTCGGCGACGGCCCCACCACCGTCCTCCTCTGGTCGCAGATGCACGGCGACGAGTCCACCGCGACGATGGCGCTCGCCGACATCCTGCGCTTCCTCGACGGCGCCGAGGGCGACCCGCTGCGCGAGCGCCTGCGCCGCACGCTGACGGTGACCTTCGTCCCGATGCTCAACCCCGACGGCGCCGCGCGCTTCCGACGCGAGAACGCGCTCGGCGTGGACGTCAACCGCGACGCGCGCCGCCTCGTCACGCCGGAGGCCCGCGCGCTGAAGGGGCTGCGCGACAGCATCCGTCCCGACTTCGGCTTCAACCTCCACGACCAGGGCGCGCGCACGGTCGCCGGCCCCGGCGGACTGCAGGCGGCGATCGCGCTCCTCGCGCCCGCCGCCGACGCCGATCGGTCGTACGGTCCGGTGCGCAGCCGCGCGCGGCTCCTCGCCGCGGGGACGGCCGCGGCGCTCGCGACCGAGATCCCCGGCCGCGTCGCCAAGTACGACGACTCCTTCAACCCGCGCGCCTTCGGCGACCTGATGCAGCAGTGGGGGACGAGCACCGTCCTCGTCGAGAGCGGCGCGCTCCCCGGCGATCCGCAGAAGCAGCGGCTCCGCGCGCTCAACGCCGCCGCCATCCTCGCCGCGCTCGACGCGATCGCGACGGGCGCCTACGAGCGCGCCGACCCCGAGGCGTACGAGCGGCTCCCGTTCAACGAGCGCGTGGACTACGACCTGGTCGTGCGCGGCGGACGGCTCGTGCTCGGCGATGCCCCCTACCGTGCGGACGTCGGGCTGACGTACGACGACGCCGTCGCCCGCACGGGCCCACGGCTCCGCGACGTCGGCGACCTCGAGGGCGCCGCGGCGCTCGACACCCTCGACGCGTCGGGACTCTTCCTCCACCCGGCGCGCTCGATGCTCGACGCGACGGCAGGGAAGCACGCGCTGCGCCTCGATGTCCCGGCCTCGATCGCGCTGCGCCGCGGCGCGGAGGCGGACGCGGCGCTCGTGCGAACGATCGGCGATGGCGACTGAGCGCCGCGTCGGCGGCATCGAGTACGGATCCCGGTCGGGATGATTCCTCGCGCATCCGCCGGCATCACCGACGAGGGGTGAACCGCGGATTACGCGGATTCATCGGATCTCGCGGATCGTTCCGTGCGCGGGTCGAGTGCGTCGCGCCACGAGCTTTGAAAATGTTGGGAACTGCTCTTCGTTCACGCCGCCTCGCGCCGGTGCACGAGTCCATCCAGGCGCACCCCCAAAATCATTCATCGGCCTGTCGCGACGACTCCCCCGGCGCGCACGGGTCGAGTCGTACGCGAGAGAAATCGGATGCATCCGATGGATCGGATGCATCCGATTTCCTTCGTCGTTGACGCCGGCCCGAGCGGCAGTTTCCCCCGCGTCGGTGTGGCCGGCCCGAGCGGCAGTTCCCTCGCGGCCGGAGCGTCCCGAGCGCCCGCTCCGCGAGATCGGCCCCCGTTTCACTTTCCTGACCTCCCCCTGACCCCCTGCGCATGGCCCCCCGCCGACCGCGCGCCCATCGTGTGGGCGCTCCGGCGGCAGACGTCGCCGGAGGACACGCCACCGCTTTCGCACGGAGGTCTCATGCGCCCGCGCACCATCCTCTCCATCGCCGCACCCGCCGCGCTCGTCGCCGTCCTCGTCGCCGCGACCGCCGCTCCGCGCGAGAGCGCGGACGAGGCCGCGATCCGCCAGACCGTGCAGCTCTACTTCGACGGCGGCGAGAAGCTCAATCAGGCGTTCCACGCCGACGCCCGCATGCTCTACGCGAAGGAAGGGCATCTCAAGGTCGTCCCCATCGCCGACTTCATCGCGAAGAGCATCGCCTGGTCCGCGAAGCCGAAGGACGCCGCGTACGTCGAGCCCGTGAAGCGCGTCGCCTCGATCGACGTCGCCGGCAACGCCGCCATCGCCAAGCTCGAGATCACGAAGCCCGGCTGGGTGACGACCGACTACATGTCGCTGCTCAAGGTCGACGGGCAGTGGGTCATCGTGAACAAGATCTTCGACTCGGCCCAGACGACGACCGCGTCGCGCTGAGCCGCCCCTTACAGTTCCCTGACGTTCCTGACCCGACGCTGACGTCGCCACCGTCGGGCGGCCCGGCGCCTCGGCGCCCTGCTTGCCCGCCGGTGGCGCGCGGCTGTATGGTGCAGCCGTGCTCTCCCCCATGCGCCGACGCCCCCGCCTCCGCCGCACGACCTCGCTCGTCGGGATCCTCGTCCTGACGGTCGCGATGACCGCGTTCCTCGCCTACGAGGCGTGGCACTCCGCGCACGGACATCGCTCGACCGCGCGCCGCGCGATGAGCGACTACGCGTCGTTCGCGGCGTGGGAGTACGGCGTCAGCGCGAAGGAGAACCTCGCGAGCCGCTTCATCTTCGCCTTCGCGCCCCTCAAGTTCGTCGCGAAGCCGGGGCGCCCGCTCCCGGGTCCCGAGATCCTCGCGACCGAGCGCGCCGCCGACCTCCGCTGCCCCGGCGACACGGCCGGCCGCTACTTCCGCCTCGACCTGCGCGACTCGTCGCTCGTCGTCTCCGGCGCGATGCACGCCGCGCTCCAGCAGTGGGTGCGCGACACGGTGCCGAAGCACGTCGCCAAGTCGTACAAGACCGACTGGTACTACGCCGCGCTCTTCCGGCCGGGCCAGCGGGAGCACGCGGCGATCGTGTACCACACGGTGCCCGACCCCCACGGCCGGCCCGCCGCCGCCTACGGCTTCGAGCTCTGCATGGCGAGCTTCGCGCCGCCGAGCTTCGCGAAGGTGTTCGACCATTACGGCCTCCTGCCGCCGTCGCTCACCCAGGGACTGCCGAACGACTCGCTGCTCTCGGTGACGGTCAGCGACGCCGACGGCCACATCCTCTACCGCAGCAGCACGCAGTATCCGTCCGACTTCGTCGGCGAGTACACGCTCGAGGCGTTCGGCGGCCTCACGACGCACGTCGCGCTCCGCCCGGCGCTCGCCCGCAGCCTGCTCATCGGCGGCGTGCCGCGATCCCGGCTCCCCGTCGTCCTCGGCGTCCTCCTGCTGACGATCGGCCTCGTCACCATCGGGCTCCTCCAGCTGCGCCGCGAGCACGAGCTCGCGCGGCTCCGCTCCGACTTCATCGCCAGCGTCTCGCACGAGCTCCGCACGCCGCTCGCGCAGGTCCGCATGTTCGCCGAGACGCTCCTCCTCGGCCGCGTGCGCTCCGAGGAGGAGCGGCATCGCTCGCTGCGCATCGTGGACCAGGAGGCGCGGCGACTCACGCACCTCGTCGAGAACATCCTCCAGTTCTCGCGCGCCGAGCGCAGCGCGGTGCACCTCGCGCCGCAGCCGCTCGACCTCGCCGCGGAGATCGACGAGGGAATCGAGTGCTTCACCCCGGTCGCGCAGGCTCGGCAGGTCCTCCTCGAGGCCGATCTCGAGCCGGACATCGTCGCGGCGGCCGATCCGGGCGCCTTCCGGCAGATCCTCCTCAACCTCCTCGACAACGCCGTCAAGTACGGCCCGCCGGGACAGACGGTGCGCGTGCGGCTGCGCCGCGCCGGCTCCGCCGCGCGGCTCGAGGTGGAGGACGAGGGGCCGGGCATTCCGCCAAGGGACCGCGAGCGCATCTGGGAGGCCTTCCATCGCCTCGACCGCGAGGTGCACTCCGCGGTCGCAGGGAGCGGCATCGGCCTCTCCGTCGTGCGCGAGCTGGCGACGCTCCACGGCGGGAGGGCGTGGGTCGACTCCGGGTCCGCGGGCGGCGCGATGTTCGTCGTCGAGCTGCCGGCGATGAGGCCGGCCCCGGGCCCTGGGCCGCTGGCCCTGGGCGAGGAGCCGGCACCCGACTCCGCGCTGAGCTTCGCCGGGCGAGACGGACTCGATGGCCCCGCCGAGGGCCGAGTGCCGGGCGCCGACGCCCGCGCGCCGCAGGCGCGCCCAACCACGTGAGCTCCCCCATGCCCACGCGCATCCTGATCGTCGAAGACAACCCCGACCTCGCCTTCGGCCTGCGCAACAACCTCGAGATCGAGGGCTACGACGTGAGCGTCGCCGGCGACGGGCCGGAGGGCGTCGCGAGCGCGCGCGCGTGGCACCCGGACCTCGTCATCCTCGACCTGATGCTCCCGGGGATGGACGGCTACCGCGTGCTGCGCACGCTGCGCGACGACGGCTTCGACAAGCCGGTGCTCATCCTCACGGCGCGCGGCGAGGAGGCCGACAAGGTGATGGGCTTCCGCACCGGCGCCGACGACTACGTGACGAAGCCGTTCGGCGTCCTCGAGCTTCTCGCCCGCGTGGACGCACTGCTGCGCCGCACCGTGCGCGTCGCCAAGGGGGTCGTCGTCGAGAGCTTCGGCGAGGTGCAGATCGATCCCGCGACGCGGCTCGTGCGCCGGCAGGGCTCGGCCGTCCCGCTCGCGCCGATGGAGTTCGACCTGCTGCTCGCGCTCGTCCGCCGGCGCGGCGCGGTGGCGTCGCGCCGCGAGCTGATGAAGGAGGTCTGGGGGCACCAGGCGGACGACGTCGTGAGCCGGACCGTGGACACGCACATCGCCGAGCTGCGCCGGAAGCTGGAGCCCGATCCCGCCGCGCCCCGGCACATCCTCACGGTGCGCAAGGCGGGGTACCGGCTGCAGGCGTGAGGACGCCGCGCGCCGGGCCCTACGGCCCCACCTCCATGTACGTCCGCTCGTAGCGCGCGATCGAGTCCATCACGATCCGCATCGCGACGTCGCTCTTCTCCCATCCGACGATCTCGACGCGCTTCCCCTCGAGGTCCTTGTAGATCTGGAAGAAGTGCTCGATCTCCTTCAGGTAGTGCTCGGGGAGATCGGCGATGTCGAAGTACTCGCCGTGGAACGGGTCCGTCGCCGGCACCGCCAGGATCTTGTCGTCCGGCTCCCCGCGGTCGAGCATCTTCAGCACCCCGATCGGCCGCGCGTCGATCTGACATCCGGGAAAGGTCGGCTCGTTGATCCGCACGAGGATGTCGAGCGGATCGCCATCCTCGTGCAGCGTGCGCGGGACGAAGCCGTAGTCGCCGGGGTAGTGCACCGCCGAGTAGAGCACCCGGTCGAGCTTGAACAGCCCGCTCTCCTTGTCCAGCTCGTACTTGTTGCGGCTGCCGCGCGGGATCTCGACGACGGCGGTGACGAGGTCCGGCGGGTGCGGGCCCGGCGGGAGATCGCGCCAGGGGTGGATCACGTGGAGGCCGGGGCTCGGCGCTCGCCCCTCGGCGCTCGGCCCTCGCGCTCCATCGTCCCCTTGTACTGCATCGGCTCCTCCTCCACGCCGAAGTTCCGCTCGGCGAGCTCGGCGATGCGCGACATCTGCGCGCCGCCGAGGTCGGGCCTGTCGGCCGCCGCCGCGAACTCCTCGAGCTGCGCATCGTCGTAGATGTTCGGCAGCGTCGTGACGACGCGCGGCTCTGCGAGGAGCCACTTCAGCGCGGCCTGCCCGAGCGTCATCTCCGTCGTCAGGAAGTCCAGCGTGCGCACCTTCTGCACGCCGTTCACGAGCCACGAGCGCGGGCGGTGCCGGCGATGGTCCTTCTCGGGGAAGACCGTGTCCTCGGTGTACTTCCCCTCGAGCATCCCCGAGGCGTGGGTGACGCGGATGTTGAAGCAGCAGTTCGGCGCGTGGGCGCGCGCCGCCTCGATCATCGCCGTCCCCGGATGCTGCTCGAGGATGTTCCAGATCATCTGGATGGTGAAGATGTCGGGCTCGCGCTCCATCAGCTCGACCGCCTCGTAGAGCCACCCGATCGCCGGGCCGAAGGCGGCCCCCCACGCGCGGATCTTCCCCTCCTTCTTGAGGTCGCGCAGCGTCGCCCAGAGCTCGGGCTGGCGCACCTGCTCCATCTTCGCGTTGTGGATCTGGAGCACGTCGATGTAGTCCGTCTCCAGCCGCTCCAGGCACCTGTCGACGGCGAAGCGGATGTACGCCGGATCGGTGCGCATCGGGAGCTCGTTCTGCCCGCGGCGCGCCTTCTGCGCCGCCTCGTCGTAGATGTCGTAGCCGACCTTCGTCGCGTAGACGACCTCGTGCCGCCGTCCGCGGAACGCCTCGGCGAGCTGCCGCTCGCTCCGGCCGTTCCCGTAGGTGTCGGCCGCGTCGAAGAAGGTGACGCCGACGTCGTCGTGCGCGCGTCGCAGCATCGCCACGGCCTCGTCGTCGGTCTTCTCCCCCCACCAGCCGGTGGCGAGCGTCCAGGTCCCGAACCCGACCTCGCTGACGACGATGTCGGTGCCGGGCATCGTGCGGTAGCGCATGTGGCCTCCTATCCCTCCCGTCGCAGCATCTCCGCCGCCGCGACCGCGAAATACGTCACGATGAAGTCCGCTCCGGCGCGCCGGATCGACAGCAGCGACTCCATCATCGCGCGCTCGCCGTCGATCCAGCCGCGCTCGGCGGCTGCCCGAATCATAG
>DASUSM010000292.1:0-5221 GCA_036375115.1 Gemmatimonadaceae bacterium
TGGTCGGACGCGCGTCGGGGCTTCGCCGGATGGCGCCGGTCGCCGCTCGACCCGACCGTTCGGGTACGCGCTCGTCTGCCGCGGGGATCGTCAGCGAGATACCCGTCGCCGCAGCGGACGAGCATCGGCTCGATCGATACCGGACGGGAGACGACCATGGAACACGCCGAGCCCACGCCGGTCATGGCGACGCCAGCGGAGTCGGTGCGGAGCGCCGCGACGAGAGAGGCGAAGGCGCGCACCGAGAGGATCCGCATCGAGCAGCACAGCGCGTCCGGCATGCTCTGGTTCGCCGGATGGCTCTTCACGATCGGCTTCCTGCACCTCGGCTTCTGGAAGGGGGTGCTCGCGCTGATCGCCTGGCCGTACTTCATCGGCACCGCGATCGCCGCCCTGATGGGCGGCTGACTTCGCCGACCGCTCGAGGCGGCGCGAAGCCGACGAGGGCCCCGGCGCACGGCGCCGGGGCCCTCGTCTCGTACCGCGACCGACGTCCGGACGACTCAGTTCGCGTTCGTCCCGTAGTACGTGACGGTCGGCTCCATGCACTCGCCGAAGACGACCTCCACCCACCCGGCGCCATCCGTGCCGGCGGCCTCGACGAAGAGGACGCCCGCGCTGAACGGGTTGTCGTACGTCAACGGGTCCGCCGCGCACGCCGCGCTGTACGAGAGCGGCGTCGGCGCCGAGACGGTGAAGGTGTAGCGGGCGCCCGCCTGCTCGATCACGGTCGTCCCGCTCGGCGTGTAGGTGCCGTCGGGGAGCGGCTCGCCGGCGACGATCGACGTCCCGGATGCGGCGTCGAAGTCGAGGTCCCACTCCGTCGCGAAGCGCGCGCTCACCCCCTCGGCCTGCACGAGCGTCGAGAAGTCGTGCACCTGCGAGAGCTGCGCCGGGGTGTGGTCGACCGAGCCGTCGCCGTCGCGCGTCACGGTGATCGTGCCGAACTCGACGTCGTCCATCGCGACCTTGATCGCGTTCATCGCGAGGGCGAACGACATCCCGGCGACGGCCGGCGTGGAGTCCTCGAGGCGGATCGAGCCCGTGAGGTCCATCGACCCGAACTCGTCCTCGCTGTGGCACTCGGGAAGCGTGTACGTCACGGTCAGCTCGTCGGGGATCCCGTCCCCGTCGCCGTCCACGGGGATCGCCGGCGTGACGGTGCCGCAGGCCTCGGGCGAGACGGCGAGGCGCGCGGCGATGGCGCGCGGGTCGCGCACGCGCGCCGTGCGATCGACGAGGAGCGTCATCGTCGGCGTGCTCATCGCCATGTCGGGGTCGAGCGAGCCGAGCGACGTCACGATCTCGCTCGCGATCATGTACGCGGCGTCCTCGGACATCGTGGCGTCGGGGACGCGGTCGGAGACGCCGGTTGAATCGGAGCAGGCGGCGAAGGCGAGCACGGCGAGCGCCGCGAGCGTCGCGCGCGTCAGCCGGCGGGCGGTGGGAGCGGTGGGCATCGGTGGAAACCTCGTTGATGAGTGGGACGTCCGGCGAGAGACGACCGAGGTCCCCGCGGGGTCAAGCGGTCGCGGAAACGGTTGGTGCAGGCGAGTTTGACGCGCACCGCAGCGCGTGGCAAGATGGGATGCGGCGCTCCCATGGCCGCGCCCGATCCGCGCAACGCGCATCCCCCCGGAGGTGACGATGGACACCACGCTCGCGACGACCGTTCAGGGATCCGTCACCGGCCTCGGCGGGTGGTTCGCCGCGAACCAGACGCGGCTTCTCGCGGCGCTCGTCCTCCTCGCCGTTGGCTTCGCTCTCGCGATCCTCCTGCGTGCGATCGCCGTGCGCCTCGGGCGCGCGCTCGAGCGGACGCTTCCGGGACGCGAGACGCAGACCTCGTTCGGCGGGGTCGTGCGCGAGCGACGGATCTCGGCGATCGTCGGCGCGGTCGTCTTCTGGACTGTCCTCCTCTTCTTCGCCGCGACGGCCGCCGACGCGCTCGGCATCCCCCTCGTGAGCGCCGTCGTCGCCAGTCTCTCGCTCGTCGTCCCCCGCGTCCTCGTCGCCGTCGCGATCCTCGTCGCGGGGCTCGTCATCGGCAACGTGGCGCGGGGCACGGTGACCGCAGCCGCGGCGCGCGCCGGATCGGCCTACGGACGGACGCTCGGCGGCATCGCGCGGCTCGCCATCGTCGTCGCCGCCGTGCTGCTCGCGATCGCCGAGCTCGGCGTGGACATCTCGCTCGTCACGACGGTGCTCGCCGTCGTCCTCGCCGCGCTCCTCGGTGCCTTCGCCCTCGCCTTCGGGCTCGGCGCCCGCACCGCCATCGCGAACATCATCGGCTCGCACTATCTGCGGCAGTCGTTCGAGGTCGGGCAGACAGTGCGCATCGCGGGGATCGAGGGGACGATCGCCGCGCTGACCGCGACGGCCGTGGTCGTGGACGGGGCGGAAGGACGCACGATCATCCCGGCCCGGCTCTTCGGCGAGGCGCCGGCCTCGCTCGTCGTGCGCGGCAGGGCGGCGTGACGGCCGAGGAGCGGCTCGCCGCCGCCTTCCTCGAGGACCACCCGCCGCGCGCCGCGATGGCGCTCGAGCGCCTCCCGCTCGCGCAAGCGGCCGCGGCGCTCCGTGTCGTGCCGGCACGCGCGGCCGCCGGCGCCGTGCGCGAGATGACGCCGCCGCGCGCCGCCGACTGCCTCGCCGCGCTGCCGGCCGACGAGGCGGCCGCGGTCGTCGCGGCGATCCCCGCCGACGATGCGGCGACCATTCTCCGCGCGCTCGACGAGGCGCGGCGCGCTCCGATCCTCGCCGCGCTCTCCGCCGCGCCGCGCGAGGCGCTCGAGCGCACGCTCCCCTTCCCGGAGGGGACGGCCGGCGCGGCGATGGATCCCGCCGTCTTCCAGGTCGCGGAGGACGTGCCCGTCGCCGACGCGCGCGACCGACTGCGCCGCGCGGGACGGGAGGTCCTCTACTACATCTATGTCGTGGACCGCGAGGGGCGCCTCTCGGGCGTGCTCGACATTCCCGAGCTGATGCTGGCGAGCGCGCGCGCGCCCGTGGCGACGGCGATGCACCGCGACCCCGACCGGCTGTCCGCGTGGATGCCGGTGGCGCTCGTGCGCGAGCATCCGGCATGGCAGCGCTATCACGCGGTGCCGGTGGTGGACGAGCACGACCGGCTGCTCGGCGCGATCCGGTATCAGGCACTGCGACGGCTCGAGCGCGAGGCGAGCGGGCGCTCGCCCGACCCGCACCTCCTCACGGCGCGGGCGCTCGGGGACCTCTTCCGCGTCGGGACGGCGGGGCTCGTCGCCGGCGTCGCTGCCGCCGCCGCCACGGCGGAAGGGGGCGACGATGCCTGACGAGTCGACGGCGGGTGTCGGCGCGCTCGCCCGCGCCTACCTGCGCGAGTTCCCGGACGAGGCGGCGCATCGGCTCGGCGAGCTGCCCGCCGAGGACGGGGCGCGCGTGCTCGCCGGCGAGCGCGCGCGACACGCCGTCCCCGTCCTCGAGCGGCTCGAGCCCGACGTGGCGGCCCGGCTGCTCGCCGCCCTGCCGGAGCCGGCCGCCGTGGAGGTGGTCGGCGGGATGGACCCCGTGCGCGTCGTCGCCGTGCTCGGATGGATGGACGATGGCGAGCGCGACGCGCTCCTCCGGCGCGTCGATCCCGGCCTCGCGCGCGAGCTGCGCATGATGGCCGACTATCCGCCGGAGACGGCGGGGCGGCTGATGGATCCGCGGGCGACGGGCTTCCGGCCGGGCGCGACGGTGCGGCAGGCGCTCGCGCGCGTACGTGCCGTCGGGCGGCGCCGAGTGACCGACGTCTTTCTCACCGACGACGAGCGGCGCGTGACGGGTCGAGTGCCGCTCCAGGCGCTCGCCGTGGCTGCGCCGGACACCCGCCTCGAGACGATCGCGCGACCCGCCGTGACGGTCCGGGCGATCGACCCACAGGAGGAGGTCGTGGACCGCTTCACCGACGGGCGCGTGGAGAGCCTGCCGGTGGTGGACTTCGAGGGGCGCCTGCTCGGCGTGATCCGCCAGGACACCCTCGTCGCGACGGCGCGGCAGGACGTCGCCGCGGACATGCAGGCGATGGTCGGCGCGAGCCGCGCCGAGCGCGCGCTCTCGCCGATCGGCTTCGCCGTGCGGAAGCGACTGCCGTGGCTGGAGATCAACCTCGTCACCGCGTTCCTCGCGGCGGCCGTCGTCGGACTCTTCGAGGGGACGATCGCGCGCTTCACGGCGCTCGCCGTGCTGCTCCCCGTCGTGGCCGGCCAGTCGGGGAACACCGGCGCCCAGGCGCTCGCCGTGACGATGCGCGGGCTCGCGATGCGCGAGATCCGGATCGGGCAGTGGCTCCGCGTCGCGCGCAAGGAGGCGAGCGTCGCCCTGCTGAACGGCATCGTCGTCTCGCTCACGACGGCGGCGGGCGTCTTCGTCTGGAGCCGCTCGGCCGGGCTCGCGCTCGTCATCGGCACGTCGATGGTGCTCTCGATGATGGCCGCCGGCGTCGCCGGCGTCCTCGTGCCGATGGCGCTCACGCGGCTCGGCCAGGACCCGGCCCAGTCGTCGTCGATCATCCTCACGACGGTGACCGACGTCGTCGGATTCGCGAGCTTCCTCGGCATCGCGACGCTCCTCGCGGGGATGCTGTAGCGGGCTGGCAGCGGGACGGGCGCGGCAGAAGGGCGGGCATGGGGCCGCCGGCCGTGGGACCGCGCTGAATCAATCGCGCGTCGGGCTCGTAGTGATGTGCGTCGCCGACCGGCCGTCTCCGGCCGGACGTCCCGGCGACATGGAGGAGCGATGCGGCCACTCTGGACGTTGCTGAAGGTCGTAATCGGGCTCGCGGTCGCGATCCCGGTCGCGATCCTCGTGCTGGCGATGGGACTCGGGATACTCGGCGCGCTCGTCGGGCTCGCGGTGATGGCGCTCAAGCTCGCCGTCTTCGCGCTCGTCGGCGCGGGGCTGTTCCGGCTCGTGTCGCACCTGTGCGGCAACCGGGCGACGTCGCGCTCCGAGACGCGCGCGCTCGAGGCGCTCCCGCCGCCGGATCCGCACTACGAGGCGGCGATGCGCGAGCTCGACCGCGAGCTGGGAGACGTTTCGGAGCGCTGAGCGTCCCGCTGCCGTGGCGGCCCGAACCGGCCTCCGGCGGCGGCCCGTAGGTCCCCGTGCCGGGCGACTCCGCCCGGCCGCCGACTCGCACGAGGGGAGGCACCATGTTCCGCCGCACCGGGCTTTGGCTCGCGCTCGCCGTCCTCTT
>DASUSM010000293.1:0-2620 GCA_036375115.1 Gemmatimonadaceae bacterium
CTCCGCCTGCTTCCGCGCGGTGATGTCGCGCGCGACCGAGTAGATCACCCGCTCCGCGGGGTCCGGCGCCGCGTTCCAGAGGAACCAGCGGAACGAGCCGTCCTTGCACAGATAGCGGTTCTCGAAGCCGAGCGCCCGGCCGCCGGCGCGCACCGCCGCGTTCTGCCGCAGCGTGCGCTCGCGGTCGTCCGGATGGACGAACTCGATGAAGGGGCGCGACCGCAGCTCGTCCACGGTGAAGCCGAGGGTCCGCTCCCACGCCGGGTTGAGCCGACGGAAGTAGCCGTCGAAGCCGAGGAAGCAGAGCATGTCGATCGAGATCGCGAAGAAGCGCTCCTCGAGCTCCTGCGTCTCCCTCGCCGCGTCGCGCCGGAGCATCGTCGTCTCCACGCCGATCCGGAGATCGCGGTCCGTGAACGGGGCGACGACGATGCCGTCCCGCGCCGTCGTCCCTGCCGCCCGCACCGCCGCCAGCTCGTCCTCCGCCGTGAGGAAGAGGATCGGGGCGGCAGCCGTCCGCCGGAGGACCTCGACCGCGCGGCGCCCGCCCGGCGCGGCGGCGAGCGAGGCGTCGAGGAGGATCAGGTCGGGCGTGGCCTCGGCCGACGCGGCGATCGCGTCCTCCGCCGTGTGCGCGACGCCGCGGACCTCGTAACCGAGCGCGGCGAGGCGCGGCGAGAGCTCCTGCGCGGCGGCGGGGTCCGGACCGGCGATGAGGATGCGTGCGGTCATGGGTGGTATGGACGGCATCGATCGGAGGACTCGTGGAGGGGCACGCGGATGGGCTCGCGGCTGGCCGCGGACGACGACGGGCGCGGGCGGGAGGCTCCGGTCGTTCGCGCCACTAGTATAGCCGCGGAACAGCGCCGCCGCCCGGGGCAGCGCCGCCGACCGCAATGATATACCAGATGGTTGACAATCTCCGGGACGCGCCCGATATTCAACCCCATGGTTGACACTTCCGCGCACCGCCTCGACGCCGTCTTCCGCGCCCTCGCCGATCCCACGCGGCGCGCGATGCTCCAGAGCCTGTCGCGGCAGCCGCGCTCGGTCGGCGAGCTCGCCGCGCCGTTCGAGATGTCCCTCGCCGCCGCCTCCAAGCACATCAAGGTGCTCGAGCGCGCGGGGCTCGTGCGGCGCACCGTCCGGGGGCGCACCCACCTCTGCCGGCTCGACGCGCGCCCGCTGCGCGACGGCGCGGAGTGGATGCGGCGCTACGAGAAGTTCTGGAGCGAGCGCCTCGACGCGCTCGAGGAAGCCCTGCGCGCCGAGGACCGCGAGACCGGCGGCCGCCGCGCGCCCCGACCGTCGCGATGATCCATCACTCTGGCAAGGAGACCACGATGAGCGAGTACGGCGTCGTCACCGCGCCCGGCACGGTGCGCCTCGAGCGCACCCTCCCGGGCCCCATCGAGCGCGTCTGGAGCCATCTCGTGGATTCGGAGAAGCGCGGCACCTGGCTCGCGACCGGGGAGATCGAGCCGCGCGTCGGCGGGCGCGTGGAGCACGTCTGGCGCAACAACGCCCTCACCCCGGACGACGATCCGCCGCCGTCGAAGTACGCCGACATCGCCGAGGTCGCGCGCATGGAGGGGCGCGTCACCGCGTACGAGCCGCCGCGGCTCCTCTCGTACACGTGGGGCGGCGACCCCGGGGAGCGCGACTCCGAGGTGACCTTCGAGCTCTCCGCGCGCGGCGACGAGGTGCTCCTCGTCCTCACCCACCGGCGTCTCACGACGCGCGACGCGATGCTCGGCGTCGCCGCCGGGTGGCACGCGCACCTCGAGGTCCTCGCGGCTCGGCTCGCGGGGCGGACGCCGCCCGGATTCTGGCGGACGCACAATCGGCTCGAGACGGAGTACGCGACGCGGATACCTGCCGGGGCGGAGCGCGAGGCGGCCGGGCGCTGACGCCGAGCGGTCCGCGAGGTGGTCGGCGTCCGGAACCCCGAGCCCCGTGTTATCGTAGGGGTGGCACACCACCCCCTGGAGGCACGATGGATCCGGATGTCGGCACCTTCGCCCAGGTCATGACGGTCATCGTCGTGACGACGGCATCGTTCATCGCGATCGGGCTCGGCACGCGCGTGCTCTGGCGCATGGGCTCTCGTCCGCGGGCGAAGTCGCTTCCGGCGGCCGACGACGCGCGCCTCGAGCGGCTCGAGATCGCGGTCGAGACGATCGCGGTCGAGGTGGAACGCATCTCGGAGGCGCAGCGCTTCACGGCGGGGCTGCTCGCCGAGCGGCTGCCGGCGCGCGGGGAGCGGGGAGGCGAGCTGCCGGCGGCGAGCGCGGCGAAGCGGACGAACACGCCGCACTAGCTCGAGCGGACACGCGGCGTGCCCACCTCCATCGGCATCATCGGCACCGGCTGGGTCGGCGCCTCCGTCGCGATCTCCGTCCTCCACGCCGGCATCGCGAGCGAGCTCCTCCTCGCCGACCGGCGCGCCGAGCTCGCCGAGGGGGAGGCGATGGACCTCGCCCACGGCGCGTCGTTCTACCCGAGCGCGAAGGTCCGCGCGGTCGGTGTGGACGAGATGCTCGACACCGATGCGCTCGTCGTCGCCGCGGGACGCGGCGGGAAGCCCGGCGAGTCCCGCCTCGCGCTTCTCCGCGACAAC
>DASUSM010000294.1:0-12524 GCA_036375115.1 Gemmatimonadaceae bacterium
GATCGTTCCCCGAGGCGCGAGAGACCGTCGTGGCAGGGCCGATGAATTGATTGGGGGGTCCGCCCGGACGGCCTGGTGCGCCGGCGTCCGGCGGCGTGAGCGCCGAGCCGTTCCCCCAAGGCAGGCAACGGCTCGTGGCCCGACGCACCCGACCCGCACACGGCGCCTTGCTCCGCGGATCTCCGCGTCTCCGCGTGAAACGCACAGCCACCAGGCGGAGTCGTCCCGCCGACGACCCCCGCCAGGCGCGCCGGCCCCGCCGAGCGCCGAGCGCCCGCCCTACTTGATCGGCGTCGGCCCCGCCGAGAGCAGCCCGAGCTTCAGCGCCAGCTTCACGTAGTCCGCCCGGTGCTGCATCCCGAGCTTCTCGTTGATGCGCTGCTTGTAGGTGTCCACCGTCTTCGGCGAGATGTTCAGCTTCTCGCCGATCTCCGGCGCGGTGTACCCCTCGGCGGTCATGCGCAGCACGTCGCGCTCGCGCTCCGTGAGCTTCTCGAAGCGCGCCCGGTCCTCGGCGTGCGGGTCCTTCTTCTGGATCCCGCGCGCCAGCACGCGCGCCGCGACCGGACGCACGTAGAGGTCGCCCCGCGCGACGGCGCGCACCGCGTCCACCAGCTCGCGGTCGGCGGCGCTCTTCACGAGGTAGCCCGCCGCGCCCGCCTCGAGTAGGGGGACGAGGTACTCCTCCTCGGCGTGCATCGTGAGGACGAGGACGCGCGGCGCGTCCTCGCGGGCGGCGAGCTCCTTCGTCGCCGCCATCCCGTCCATCTCCCCCATCGACAGATCCATCACGACGACGTCCGGATGCAGCCGATCGACGACGCCGATCGCCTCGCGTCCGTTCGAGGCCTCGCCGACGACGGTGATGTCCTTCGCCGCGCTGAGCACCGCCTTGAGCCCCGCGCGAACGATCGCGTGGTCGTCGGCGAGAACCACGCGAATGACGTCCTGGCTCATTCTGCCCCCGTGGGGTCCAGTGGTACGGTCGCCGTGACGCGCGTGCCGCGCCCCGGCGCGCTGTCGACCTCGAGCTCCCCGCGCACGAGCGCGACGCGCTCGCGCATGGAGAACAATCCCATCCCCGGCCGGCGCGACTCCGCCTCCGCGACATCGAAGCCGGATCCGTCGTCCGCCACCTCGAGCACGGCCGCGCCATCCTCGAACCGCAGGGCGATGCGCACGTGCCCGGGATCCCCGTGCTTGGTCGCGTTGACCAGCGACTCCTGGGCCACGCGGTAGAGCGCCGCCTCCGCGACCGGGGAAATCTTCTCCAGGGACGTCTCCGCGTCCACCTCCACCTCGATGTCCCGCTGCTCGCGCGTCCGTCGCGCCAGCCACCCGAGCGCCGCCGCGAGCCCGAGATCGTCGAGCACGCGGGGGTAGACGGTGTGGGACAGCGAGCGCACCTCCTCGAGGGCGTCGGCGGCGAGCTGCTGGATGTCCTCGAGCCGCCCGCGGCACCCCGGGTCGTCGCAGTCGCGCGCCGCGGCGCTGAGCTGGAAGGAGAGCGCCGCCAGCGTCTGCGCCGTCGAGTCGTGCAGCTCGCGGGCGATGCGCGCGCGCTCGGCGTCCTGCGCGCTGATCACCTGCATCGCCAGCTCGCGCATTCGCGCGCGGTCCGACGTCAGCCCGTCGAGCAGGAGGTTGAGGGTGTGGCCGGCGCGCGCGATGTCGCGGTCGGCGAGGAGCGACGCCGGGACGCGGGCGCCGAAGTCGCCGCGCCAGACGCGCGCCGCCGTCGCCTCCAGCTCGCGCACGGGGCGCAGCGCGAGGCGCGTCAGCGCGGTGCTCGTCGCGAGGCCGACGGCGACCGCACCGAGCACGACGAGGAGGATGCTCCGCGGGTCGTCGACGTGCAGGGCGAGGATGACCGCCGCCGTCGCGACGAGCACGAGGACGTTCGCGCCGACGAGCTTGAGCACGAGCGGCGCGCGCAGCACCGCGCGGGCCCACGCGGGCACGCGCGGCGACGGCGCGCGGACGCCCGACCGCACCGGGGAGACCGGGGCGGGTCGGGCGGCGCGGCGGGCGCCGTCGCCGGGTGCGTCGAGCGAGCGCTCGTCGATCGCGCTACTTCGCAACGATCAGCGCCGTGACCATGCCGAACATTCCGTGCTCCGCCTCTGCGTGCGGGAGGATGTGGCAGTGAAACGCCCAGGTGCCGGGGTTCGTGCAATTGACGATGACGTCCCACCGCTCGCCCGGGGCGATGTTCAAGGTATCGCACTTCCACGGCGCCGGCTGCGCCCACCCGTCCTTGTCGATGACGGTCATGTGCATCCCGTGGAGGTGCATGGGATGGATCATCATCCCCTCGTTCATGAACCGGATCCGCACCTTCTGGCCCAGCTTCGCCGTGATCGGCTCGGTCGCGGGGAAGCCCTTCCCGTTGATCGTGTAGCCGTGCATGCCGTCGTTCAGGATCATGACGTAGTCCACATCGACCTTCTCGATCGGGCGCGGCCGGCGCGGCTCGACGATGAAGGCGCCGAGGAGCCCGAGCCCCACCTGCTTCGCCGAGTTGTGGTGCGAATGGTACATGTGCGAGCCGGCGTTGCCGACCGGAACGGTGAACTCGTAGACGTACGTCTCACCCGGCTTCACCGGCGGCTGCGTGATGAACGGAACTCCGTCCTGGTCGACCGGGAGCTCGAGGCCGTGGAAGTGGATCGAGGTGGACTCGTCCTCGAGCCGGTTGATCAGCGAGACGCGGACGCGGTCCCCCTCGCGCACGCGGATCTGCGGACCCGGCACCTGCTCGTTGAAGGCCCACGCCTCGACCGTCTTCCCGGGCTCGATCTCCCAGCGCAGCTTCGACGCCGTCAGGTCGTAGCACTTGACGCCGTTCTCGAGGCGCGGCGGGAGAAGGACGTTCCCCTTCCCCTTCGTCGGGGCCGGGAAGGACTTGATTCCCTTCTCGTGCATCGCGTCCATCGCATCGGCCTTGGCCCGCCCGGTGAGGGCTCCGCCCGCGGCCGCGGACGCTGGATGTGCCGGATGTGGCGCGTTCGTGCCGCCACTATGATCGCTGTCGGAGGCGATCGCCGCCTGCTGGGAGCCTGCCTCGGAGCACGCGGCCAGCGCCCCGACCGTCACGGGCGCGGCGATCGCGGCGAGGGCGGACCTGCGAAGGAAGTCGCGGCGCGTGGCCGCGGGGGACGCCGCCGTCGGCGCCCCGGCTTTCGTCTCGTTGGGCATGTCGGGAATCGTCGTTCGGGGGGAACGCGGCGGCCTTCGCCGCACGCTCGCCCGAAACTAGATGTCCGCGCGCCCTCCCTCTGTCGGGGTCCGCGTGATTGCGAGGCAGCGAATCCGCTACGCGTCGTCCGGGATTCCCTTACCGCGCGTCGCTCGCCGCCACCGCCGTCGGCAGGGTGAACGAGAAGCTCGTCCCCGCCCCCTCTCTGCTCTCGACGTCGAGCCGCCCGCCGTGGGCCTCCACGATCCCCTTGCTGATCGCGAGGCCGAGTCCCGCCCCCGCACGAGCGGCGCCCTTTCTCGCCTGCCAGAAGCGATCGAAGATGTGCGGCAGGTGCTCCGCCGGGATGCCGATTCCCGAGTCCGCGACGGTGAAGCGCACCGCGCCGTTCTCCCCCGCGGCGCGCACGACGACCTCGCCGCCCGTCGGCGTGAACTTGAGGGCGTTCCCCACGAGGTTGCTCAGCACCTGGATGACGCGCTCCGGGTCCGCGTCGACCCGCGGCAGCTCGTCCGGCAATTCCTCGCGCAGCGCGACGGCGCGCTCCTGCGCCAGCGGCTCGAGCATCACCGTCGCCTCGAGCGCGAGCCGGATCGGGTCCACCGCGCGCCGCTCGAGCGCCAGCTGCCCCGCCTCGATGCTCGACACGTCGAGCAGGTCCTGGATCAGCCGGTTCATCCAGTCGCTCGACTGGCGGATGGTCTGCGCGAGCTCGGACGCCGGCGCCGGGAGCTCGCCGGCGTTCCCCTCGAGCAGCGAGTTCGCGCACATCGCGATCGCCGAGAGCGGGTTCCGCAGGTCGTGCGAGACGATCGACAGCACGTCGTCGCGCGCCTGCACCGCCTGCTGCGCGGCGTGGTACAGCCGCGCGCTGTCCACGGCGAGCGCGGCGCGCCGCGCGAGCTCCTCGGCGAAGACGACGTCCGCCGACTCGTAGCGGGCGCCGCCCGTCCGCGCGAAGGTGATCGCGCCGAGCGTCTCGCCGCGCACGACGAGCGGCACGCTCATCAGCGACGTCGGCGACAGCTCCCGCAGCGCCTCGAGGTGCGCCTCGTCCTGCGCGATCCCCCGCAGATACTCGGGGGTCACCTCGCGAACGAGCTCGCTCTTTCCCGTTCGGAGGGCGACGTGCACGAGGTTCGGCCGCGTGCGGTCCTTCGGGTACTCGCGCATCCGCTCGATCAGCGCGCTCCTCGCGGGGTCGGCGTGCCGCACGTGCAGACGCCGGATCCCGTCGTCCTCGTCGAGGACGTCCACGAGGCAGAAGTCGGCGAGCGCCGGCACGACGAGATTGACGAGCTGGCGCAGCGTCGCCCCGTAGTCGAGCGACCGCGCGAGGAGCGCGCCGGCCTCCGCGAGGAAGCTCGACCGCCGCTCCGCGGACTGCGCCGCGGTGCGAGCCTCCTGCTCGCGCGCGAGGAGCCGGGCGAGCTCCTCCTCCACGTCGCGCCGCGCCGTGATGTCGCGCATGACGGCGGTGAACAGCATCCGGTCGCCGACGCGCAGCTTCGAGATCGAGGCCTCCGCCGGAAAGGTGTCGCCGCTCTTGCGTCGCCCCGTCACCTCGCCGCGCTCCCCCATCCGCCGCGCGCGCACCTCGCCCGCAGCGAACCCGGCGAGATGCTGCCGGTGGACCTCGACGAAGGCCTCGGGGATGAGCACGTCGAGCGGACGGCCCATGATCTCCTCCGCGCGCCAGCCGAAGATGCGCTCCGCGCCCTGGTTGAAGAGGACGATGCGGTGCGCGTCGTCCACGGAGACGACGGCGTCCGCCGAGATCGCGAGGATCTGGGCGAAGACCTCCTCGGAGAGGTACAGCGGCGCGATGGGCGCGGCGGGAGCGGTGGCGTCCGGAGTCACGGGTCGGGTGGGGGTCTCCCGAAAAAATGCCCCGCGCCGCGACGCGGGGCAACGGCCGACGTGCGGATTATCCCGACAGATCATGCGCACGCGGCGGACAGAGCTTCCTCCTTCCGACGACAGACCGTCTCCTCGCGCCCGCGCATCGTTCGTCAGCGAGCCGTACCCACTCAGGAGTCCGCCCATGAGCACAGAGCTTCTCAGCCAGCGCGCCCCGCTCGAGCCCGCGTGGCAGCGCGCGATCGTCGGGCCGGTGCTCGTCGCCACCGACGGCGGTCCGGAGTCCGTCGCCGCGATGCGCGTCGCCGATGCGCTCGCGCGGCGCGATGGGCGGCACGTGCACATCCTCTCCGTCCTCGAACCGATGCCGGCGTTCTTCCCGGCGGGAGAAGGGCTGCTCTCGATTCCCGCGGACTCCTTCGAGGAGGAGCGGCGACGGGCGCAGCTCGAGCGCATCGGCACGCTGGTGCGGCAGACGCTCGACGCCGATGCGGCGTGGGACGTGGAGGTGCTCACCGGGCCGGTCGCCCAGACGATCGCCCGTGTCGCTCGCGAGCGCGGTGCGGCGCTGCTCGCGCTCGGCCTCCGCCGGCACGGGCCCGTCGACCGGATCTTCCGCGGCGAGACGCTGCAGCAGGTGATCCGGCTCTCGACGGTCCCCGTGCTGGCGGTCCCGCCCGGCGCCGAGGGACTTCCGCGGAAGGCGATGGTCGCCGTGGACTTCAGCCGGTCGAGCTTCCGCGCGGCGCGCGCGGCGTCCACCGTCGTCGCCGCCGGCGGCGAGCTCGCGCTCGCGCACGTCAAGCCGCCGACGCGGCGGAGAGGCGAGGAAGCGGAGAGCTGGACCGCGATCTACGACCAGGGCGTGCACAGCGCCTTCCAGCGCGTGCGCCGCGACCTCGGCCCGCGACACGACCTGCTCGTGCGCCCGGTGGAGCTCGAGGGCGACACGGCCGACGAGCTGGTCGGCTTCGCCCGCCGCTCCGACGTGGACCTCCTCGCCGTCGGGAGCCACGGTCACGACTTCATCGAGCGGCTCCTGCTCGGGAGCGTGACGACGCGGCTGCTCCGCCGCGCCACCTGCTCCGTGCTCGTCACTCCTCCGATGGCGCGGCTCGGCGTCGAGGGATCACGGCTCGCCTGACGAGACGGGTGGCGCCGCGCCGGGCCCATCGGCCGGCACGTCGGAGAGGTGCTCCTGCACGATCGCCCAGCGGCCGTCGCGCCGCGTGAAGACGGCGGTCCACGCGCCGCCGATCGAGTGCGGCGCGCCCTCGGGCGTGTGGTGCGGAACGCGGTATCGCGTCGTCAGCACCGCGGCATCCCGGGACAGCACGTCGACCCACGTCTCCTCCCAGAACCACTCCGGATCCTGCATGTTGCGCCCGACGCCGTCCCAGAAGGCGCGGATCTCCGACGCGAGCGAGTCGCGCGATGTCGTCACCCGCCCCGCGGCCGCCGAGACGACGCGTCCGGTGTCGGGATAGAGGCTGAGAAATCCGGCGACGACGTCCGGCTGCTCGAGGTCGTAGGCGCGCTCGACGAGCCGGCGAAGGGAGTCGGCGATCGCCTCGCGTTCGGCCGGGCGCATCGTCGGCGGAGCGGGCTCCGCCATACGACACCCGCCGGCCGTGACGATGGCGGCGAGCGCGAGCGCGAGGATGCGGTGTTCGAGCGTGATGCGCATGGTCGAGGGAGCTCCGGCGGCGAGCCCATCGCGGGCTCGCCGTGCGTAGGGGAAGCGATGCGCGTCGCGGCGCGCCGCGGGCCGCTGCGCCGAGCTCGTCCGGCCGCGATGACACAGGTGCGTCCCGTCCGGAGGACGACCCGCCGCGCCCGGGCGGGTTCCGTGAGCCAAACCGGGATCGATGACTGGTGCGAGGCATGCCTCCGGCCACCGCGCTCGCGCGCGCATGCGGCGCGCGCGGCGAACGGCATCGAGCCGGGCGCGATCGAGGGACGGAGCCATGCGCGCACTCGCACTTCTGACCACCCTTCCGCTGGCGCTGCTCGCCGCCTGCGGGGCCGACGACGCCGCACCGAGCGTCAGCGACGACCTGCGTGCCGACCTGCGGCTCGCGTCTTCGGGGAGCATGGAGCTGGCGTCGGCCGTCAGGGGCGACTCCATGGTCGTCTCGGCGATCGAGCGTACGCCCGCACGGGCCGCATCGCCTGCGGCGACGCCGCGTCGCAGCGCGACGCCCCGCGTCCGCGTGCCGCGGCCCGTGCCCGAGGCGACGCCGGAGCCCGCACCGGACCCCGCACCGGCCGCCGCGACCGAGGAGCCGGAGGTGATCGCCGAGGCGCCCGCGCCGAGCGACCTGCCGGCGGCGACGCGTCCGGTGCCCGTGAGCTTCCCCTCCGGCGGAGGCGAGGGCGCGGAGGGCGCTCGCGGCGGCGACGGCCCGGGGATGGGCGAGGTGGTCGGAACGGTGATCGGCGTGGTCATCCGGGGCGGCGGCGTGGGCGACGACCACTGCATTCCCCGCACGCGGCGCGGTCGCGGGCGCCCCGGCCCGGTGCTCACCGGCATCCCGGGACGCACCGGCGGGCTTCCGAGCCCGACCTTCCCCGGGCGGACGCGCTTCTAGCGGCCTGGCGCCGGCGCCCGTTCAGGGCACGATCAGCTGGACCTGGTCCCCGGCGCTGACGACGATGTCCTGCGAGATCGGGGACCGCGACCCGCCGATCGGGTCCACCTGGAAGCGCAGCGACGTCGCGCCGAAGATCATCGTCCGCGGAATCTCGAAGACCTTCGTCGACGTCCCCGAGACGTCGCCGAGGCGGCGCCGGGCGCCGCTCGAGCCGATGACGTAGACCACGACGTTCTCGAAGCTGCGGTTCTCGACCCGCACCGTCGTCGACGCCCGCACCGGCTCGAGGTCGCCCGCCTCCTCGTCGCCCGAGGCACGGGCGCACGCGCCGACGGCGAGGATCGAGAGGAGCGGAACGAGCAGGACGCGGCTCAGCTGCGCGCGCATGGTTCCTCCGGGTATGCCGCCGCCGGCGGCGTGAAGACGAGAGAGCAGGGAGCGGTCGTACCCCGCACCGACACGAAGGAGGCGCGCCGACGCGCGGCCGTCGGGCTCACGGACGCTGGCGTGTGCGCGCCAGCTCGCGCCACGGCGTCCGCCACGTCCGCTGCGCGAAGAAGCCGCCGCGCAGGATCGCCGGCTCCTCGGAGGTGACGAAGGCGCGCGGGTCGTAGCGGTCCACGATCTCCATCACCTCGTCGATGTGGCTGCGGTGGACGACGCAGTTCACGATCTCCACGCCGCCCTCCCGGCCGAAGCCGGCGATCTCCGTGACGCCGTACCCGCGCTCGCGGAGCGACTCGGCGATCTCCACGCCGCCGTGCGCCGAGACGATGCGCACGGTCGTGACGCCGTAGGCGACGAGCCGCTCGATCGTGATGCCGACGAACGTCCCCATCGCGTATCCGGCGGCGTAGCCGAGGATATGCATCCAGCTGTCGAGGTACCGGATCGCCGTCCCGACGGCGAAGATCCAGATCAGCGCCTGGAAGAAGCCGAGGATCGCCGCGATCACGCGCTTGCCCCGCATCGCGAACAGCACGCGGAGCGTGTCGCACGAGACGTCGACGATGCGCAGCACGAAGATCAGCAGCGCGCCGACGGGCGATGCGAAGACGGAGGCGGGATCGGCCTGCAGCACGGTCCGGTACGACCTTGGCTTCGGGTTCGTCCGCGGTCAGCGGACGGCCTCGACCTCCGTGCGCGGCGCGGGCGTCTCGGCGAGCATCCGCTCGAGGGCCGCGACGCGCTCGCGCAGCGAGTCCGCCTCCGCCTGCAGCTCGGCGACGCGGCCGACGAGGTCGGGCGCCGACGCCCGCACCGGCTCGACGCTCGGCAGCGCGACGGAGCGCTTCGGCCAGAACGTCTTCAGCAGGGCGAACACGAAGAGCGCGAGCAGGACGAACTGCGCGAGCAGGGTCTCGACGCTCGGGAAGATGCCGAGCACCTCGATGTTCGGGAAGCCCGGGATGATCGTGATCGGGACGACGTTCCCCTCCTGGAGCTCCCGGATTCCCTTCCCTGCGAAGACGAACGCCATGTAGTAGAGCAGGACGCTCGTCGCGGCGAAGAACGGCCGCAGCGGGATGCGCACGCCGAAGCGGTAGAAGAGGACGAAGATCACCGCCAGCACGAGCGTGCCGGCGACGATGCCGAGCGCGATCGGGACGCCGAGGCTTGCGCCGTCCTGGATCAGCGCCTGGTAGAAGAGCGCCGTCTCGGCGCCCTCCCTGAAGACGGCGAGGAAGGCGACGAGAGCGAGCGCCCGCCCGCCGCCGTGCTCGAGCGCGGCCGTGACCTTCTCCCGGATGAACTGCTGCCACTTCGCCGCCTCGACCTTCGAGATGAGCCAGTAGCTCACCGAGAAGAGGACGGCGACGGCGACGAGCATCGTCGCCCCCTCGATGATCTCGCGAGAGGCGGGGAGCGCGGCGAGCACGGTCTTCAGCACGACGGCCATCACGGCGCTCGCGGCGATCGCGGCGGCGCAGCCGAGCCAGATCGCGCGCAGCCGCTCGCGGTGCCCCGTCTTGATGAGGAAGGCGACGATCGCGCCGACGACGAGGATCGCCTCGAGCCCCTCGCGGAAGATGATGAGGAACGATGCGACGAACGCGCCCCAGCGCCCCTCCGGCTTCCGCGTGAACTCGAGCACCGCGGGCATGCCGGCCTCGATCGCGTTGCGCGAGCGCTCGGCGGCGCGCAGGTCGCGCGCGCGGAGGTGTCCCTTGAACTCGGCGAAGTAGCGCTCCATCGCCGTGACGAGACCGGGACTCCTCGCGCGGGCGCGGCTCTCCAGCGGCTCGAAGGCGATGTACGAGTCGAAGGCGCGGTCGTTCGCCTCGTCGAGCCGACCGCCGCGGGCCGCCGAGAGGGCCTGGTCGAGGAGAAAGATCACCTGCTTCGCCGCGGCATCGCCCTCGGGCGTCTGCGCCGCGAGGGCGAGCGCCGGCGCGGGCGCGCCTTCGCGCACGGGGAGCGCGCGCACGTAGGCGACGATCTTGAGCACCTCCTCGCCCGAGAGGTCGCGCGAGGGCGGCATCGCGCTCGCGCGCATCCCCTCGTGGATGACCTCGGCGAGCTGGCCGTCGGTCCTCGTCGCCTGCCAGGCGAAGGAGCCGATCTCCGGCGGCAGCTTGGAGAGCGCGGCGTTGAGCACGCCGTCGGACTCGCCGGCCAGCCCGTGACACCCCGCGCAGCGCTGGAGGAACAGCCCCTCGCCCTCGGCGCGCGAGGCCTCCGAATGGCGCAGGGCATCGAGGTATGACACGATGTTCCAGCGCTGCTCGACGGTGAGCTCGTCGCCGAAGCCGGTCATCGCCGTCCCCTTGATCCCGACGGAGACGACGTTGTAGGCGAGCGCGGGGGACACGTCGAGCATCGCCTCGAGCCGGCCGATCGGCGGCGGCGCGGGCTCCATGCCGGCACCGGCCGGGCCGTCGCCGCCGCCGGACATGCCATGGCAGCTCGCGCACTTCGCCTCGTAGAGGGCGCGCCCCTCGGCGAGGTCGATCGGCTCGGCGGGCATGTCGAGCGCGGCGTCGGAGCCGAGCGCGCCGTTGAAGCGCTCGTGCAGCGTGGCGACCTCGCTCGGCGGACGCTTGGCCGCGACGGCGGCGATGATCGTGTCGAGCACGGCGCGGGCCTCGTCGGCGCGCGCACCGGAGATGCGCTCGGCGACGCCGCGGGCGTCCGCGAGGAAGTCGACGGCCTCGGTGTACTCGAGCTCGGAGATCAGCCGTCCCTGCTCGTCGATGCCGAGCGCGTACTCGGCGACCGCGACGCTGACGATGCTCGAGAGCCGTTTCGCCGGCGACTGCTGGGCGGCGAGCGGAGCGGTGACGCCGAGGAGGAGCGCTGCGGCGAGGGCGGTGACGTGGCGAATGAGAATCATTCTCAACAAGGAATCCGACACAATGTATCGGGATTCTCGGGACCCCGCTAGTGAACCGCCCTCAGTGCGAGGGGACGGACTCGAGGACGACGAACGCGGCGGCCATCCCGCGCGTGTGCGTGAGGCTGAGGTGGATCGACGTCACGGCGAGCTCCGCGGCGCGCTCCGCCGCGCGCCCGTGCAGCTGGAGCGTCGGCCGCCCGTCCCATCCGTTCACCACCTCGATCTCCCGCCAGCCGATCGCCCGCGCGCCGACGGTGCCGGCGAGGGCCTTGTACGCCGCCTCCTTCGCCGCGACGCGCGCCGCGTAGTGCGGCCACGGCTCCGCGCGCACCGACACGTAGGCGACCTCGCCGTCGGTGAAGAGCCGCCGGAGCGCACGCGCCTCCCGTCCCGAGAGGAGCGTCCGCACGCGGTCCACCTCGACGAGGTCGATGCCGGTGCCGACGATCACCACAGCTCCCGGCGGCATCCCGGCCGCAGCCGCGCGATGCGGCGCCACCAGGGGAGGCGGCGCCCGTGCTCCGAGGCGAGCACCGGCGCCCACGCGATCCACAGCCGGTCCGCCTCACCGAACAGGGCGGCGACCGCGGCCGTCCATTCCCGCCACCGCCGGAGCTGCACCGCCTCGGGATCCTCGCGCACCGCCGCCGCGGCGCGCTCGAGGCGGTCGAGCGAGGCGAGATAGGGGTGCGAAAGCTCCTGGAGCTCGGCGGCGAGCGCGCGCCGGTCGGGCGGATCGTCGGGGAAGCGTCGCGTCGCCGCGCCGCGGAGGGCCCCCTCGCACGCCTCGCGGAGCGCGCGCGCGTCGAAGGCGGCGATGCGCGTGCGGGGCTCCGCGGCGCGCTCGGCGCGGCGGCGCGCCGCGAGCAGCGGACCGAAGAGCGACTCCTGCTCGCCGCCGAGCGCGTGACGCGAGCCGAGCGTACGCAGCGCGCGCGTCAGCTCGGGGATCGCGCAGCTCCGCGCGACGACCTCGCGCGCCACGGCGACGACGCGGCCGCCGCCCTCGAGGTGGATCTCCTCGCCGCCCGCGAGCACGAGCGCGACGTCGGCCCCGCGCACCTCGACGCCGTCGAGCGCATCGCACGGCACGAGGACGGAGCCGGCCGACGTGCGCAGCTCGAAGCCGTCGCTCGTCGCGCGGAAGAGCCCCTCGCCGTCGTACGGACGGCCGCGAACCGTCCCCCGCACGAGCACGGGCAGCGGCTCGTCGAGGCGCTCACGCATCTTCCACCCGGTAGCGCGCACCGCGCTCGTCGAGGTCGGAGTCGCAGAGCGCGGCGCGCGCGCCGGTGCGCGCCTCGTAGCGGCGCACGAAGTCCGGCAGCCGCTCGCTCGTGAACGACTCGCGCGGGATCCCCGTCGCCTGCGCGGCGCGCTCGATCCCCGCCGGCGTCCCCTCCACCTCGACGAGCACGTCCATGCGCGGATAGCACTCGAAGCGCACCATTGCCCCGTCGAGCTCGTACTGCGCGATCTCGCGGTCGATGGCGCGCGTGACGACGTAGCCGATGCGCTCGAGGATGGCGACGAG
>DASUSM010000295.1:0-52198 GCA_036375115.1 Gemmatimonadaceae bacterium
GGGACGAACGCCGCCCTCGCCGCGCGGCGCGGCGCCGCGCTCGTCGAGGCGCGGCTGGACCTCGCCGATGCCGGCGCGCTCGAGCGGTGGATCGCCGGCGGCGAGCTCGGCGCGTTCCTGGGCGGCGCGGAGCCCGCGGTCCTCGTCAACAACGCGGGGCTGCTCCAGCCGATCGGACCGCTCGAGGCGCAGGACATCGCCGCCGTCTCGCGCGCCGTCGCGGTCAACGTCGGGGCGGCGCTCGCGCTCGCGGCGGCCTTCGCCGCGGCGACGACGGGCGTGCGCGACCGGCGCATCCTGCACATCTCGAGCGGCGCGGGGAGCACCGCCTACGCGGGGTGGAGCGTCTACTGCGCGACGAAGGCCGCGCTCGACCACCACGCGCGCGCCGTCGCCCTCGACCGCTCGCCGGGGCTCCGCATCGCGAGTGTCGCGCCCGGCGTCGTCGACACCGACATGCAGGCGGAGATCCGGGAGACGGACGAGTCGCGCTTCCCCGACCGCGCGCGGTTCGTCGAGCTGAAGCGCGAGGGGCGGCTGCGGCGCCCGGAGGACGCGGGCGCCGAGCTCGTGGACTACCTGCTCGCCGACGCCTTCGGGCGCGAGACGGTCACCGACCTTCGGCGCGTGTCCGCCTGACGCGCGTGGCGCTGCCGTCGGCGCGGGCGGCTCAGGGCGTCGCGCGCTCGCGCGCGAGGCGGGCCTCGAGCTGCCGGCGCGCCGCGGCGGCGTACGCCCGGCACGCCCCGGGATCGCGCAGCGCCTCCGCCTCGCCGCCGTCGCGCCTGGCGACGCGCTCGAAGAGCCGCGACGCGCCCGGATGCGGCGTGAGGAGGACGTCGCACGACAGCCGCTCGAGCGTCGCGAAGCCGCGCGCGAAGTCGGCGAGCACCGCCGGGTAGCGCGTACTCCGCGAGAAGCGGTACTCGTCCGCGGAGACGGGGGTCTGGCTGTCGGCGTAGACGAGGTCGAGGCAGCGCCGGCCGGCGCCTTCTCCGTCGCACGACCGCCAGCTCCAGGTGGTCCCGCCCGGGGTGTGCCCGCCGGTGGCGTGCGCGACGACGGCGAGCGGGCCGACGTGCAGCGTGTCGCCGTCGGCGATCTCGCGCACCGCGCCCACCGCGGGGAACGCGAGGGCGACCTCGAGCTGCGGATCCTCGGGGCGCGTCGTGCCGCTCCGCATCACCGCCGCGCTCCAGGGGAGCGCCGCGACCTCCGCGCCCGACTGCCGCGCCAGCGCCGCGATCCCGCCGGCGTGGTCGTAGTGCGCGTGCGAGTTGAGGATCAGCTTCACGTCCTCGACGCGGAAGCCGGCGGCGCGGATGCTCGCGGCGATCCGCGGCGCCGACTCGGGGAGCCCGCCGTCGATGAGGATATGCCCCGCGGGCGAGGTGAGCAGGATCGCGCCGAGCCCCGCGGTGCCGACGTACCACGTGCCGCCGTGGATGCGGAAGGGCGCGTGCGGCGCGTTCCATTCGGCGCAGGGCGGGCACTCGTCGGGCGTGTAGGCGGCGTGCGCCGAGTCGGCGCCTTGCGCGGCGAGGGCGGCCGGCGCGGAGAGCACGCAGGCGAGCGCGAACGCGGATGGACGGTTCATGAGAGCAGTGGCTCGCAGCGGACGCCCTCGGGGAGGAGCGCCCGCGCGACGCGCGGATCGGGGGTGAAGCGGAGGCCGCGCAGCAGCGCCGGGGCGCTCACGCGGTCCATGCGGAAGGTGCGGGTCACGTCCTTGTCGACGTCCCGCGCGAGAATGTACCACACCGGCGCGTTGATCAGGAGCCCGTGCGGCTCGATGCGCCGCGTGCTCGCGCGCCCCTCGCGGTCGCGGTAGCGGAAACCGAGTCCCGTCCCGGAGGAGATGGCCTCCTCGAAGAGGCGCAGCAGCTCCGGCGGCGCGCCGCCCGCATCGGTGCGGACCGCGGGCGAGGCGTCGGGGCCGATGAAGATGCGCTCGCAGAGGAAGCGCAGGTCGCGCGCGCGCGGCTTCGGCAGCGACGCGAGCAGCTTCGCCAGCGCGCTGTCGGCGCGGCGGCTCCACGGCACCTCCGCCGTCGCGCGCGCGAGGCGCGCCGCCAGCCAGAGCGCGACGATCTCGCCGATCGAGAGGTGCACTGCCGCCACGCCGCGCGCCCCCTCGAGGCGGATCCCGCCGCCGGGCCCCGCCTGCCCGCTGATCGGCATCCCGCGCTCGCGCAGCGTCGCGAGGTCGCGGCGCACCGTCCGCGCGCTCACGCCGAGGTCGGCGGCCAGCGCCGCGACCGTCGTCTCCGCAGCGGCGCGCAGCCGGTCGGCCAGCGCCATCACCCGCTCGGTGCGTGACATTGGTGACAGTTCCTGTCAGGGTCAGCGGTAGCGTACCGGGACGAGCACGGACGGCGCAAGCCGCGCCCTCCGTCCGCCTCCACACCGCGGCCGCCGATGCGACGCTCCGAGCCTCCCCCCCGACCGAACGCGCCGACGCCCGACGAGCTGCTCGCCGGCTATCCGCCGGCGATCCGGCGCATCGCCGACCGCGTCCGCGAGGTCGTGCACGCCGCCGTCCCGACGCTCACGGAACGCGCCCTCCCCGGGTGGCGCGCGATCGCCTTTCGCGATCCGCACGCGGGGCACATCGGCGCACTCTTCCCACAGCGGCACGAGGTGCAGCTCTACCTCGAGCACGGCGCCCGGCTCCCGGACCCGGACGGCATCCTGCTCGGCGCCGCGACGATGCGGCGCGGCCGCTACGTCCGCTTCCGCACCGTGCGCGACATCCGCGTCCGTGCGCTCACCCGCCTGATGCGCATCGCGGTCGTGCGACAGTCGCTCTGACCGCGTCCGGCCGCCGCATCCCGGCGGCGTCCCGTCCACTCCACCACGCGGAGCCCTCCATGTTCACCGATTTCCCGTCCACGACGCCCACCGAGTCGGCCACCGCCCCGCGTACGCTCGAGATCGCGCGCTTCACGACGCGCCGCGACGACGAGCCGGCGTTCCTCGCGAGCCACGCCGCCGCCATCGCCGCGGTGCGCGCGGCGTTCCCCGCCCTGCTCTCCGTGACGACCGTGCGCTTCGCGACCGACGATGGCCGCACGACCTGGGCGGACGTCGCCGTCTGGTCGTCGCCCGAGGAGGCGGAGCGCGCCGCGGCGACGTGCATGTCGATCCCCGAGTTCGCCGCCTGTGCGCACTTCATGGAGAGCGACCTCGGCGTGGACCATGGGGAGATCGTCGCGCGCCACTGAGCCCGGCGGGCCGCGTCTCCCGGGAACGAGGGACGATTCGGTCGGGGGACGAGCGCCCGCGAGCCGGACCGCGCGCCCTCGTCAGGCGGTGGGGCGCCCTCCATCCGTGGGCGGCGCCCCCTGCCAGAGGTGCAGCGTCGCGTAGCTGCGCCACGGCCGCCACGCCGCCGACATCGCCGCGGCACGCGCGGGGGTGACGCCGCCGAGGCGCTTGCGCAGCACCGCGTCCTCGCGCGGGAAGGCGTCGGGCCAGCGCAGCGCGCGCATGGCGACGTAGTGCGCGGTCCACGGACCGATGCCGGGAAGCGCGACGAGCGCCGCCATCGTCGCCTCGGGGTCGGCGCCGGTCTCGAGGCGGAGACGCCCCGATGCCACCTCGGCGGCGAGGCGCACGATGCTCGCCGCCCGGGTCCGCACGATGCCGAGCGTGGTGAGCTCCTCGACGCGCGCGCCCGCGACGCGCTCCGGCGTCGGGGCGAGCCGGTCGAGCCCCTCGTGCGGCGTCTCGACCGGCTCGCCGAAGCGCTCGACGAACCGCGCGGCGAGCGTCGTCGCGCCCTGCACGGTGATCTGCTGTCCGAGGATCGCGCGCACCGCGAGCTCGAAGCCGTCGAAGGCGCCGGGGACGCGCAGCCCGGGGTTCCGCGCGACGTGCTCGCGCAGCACCTCGTCCGCGCCGAGCCGCGCGGCGATGATGTCGGGGCGCGCGGCGAGGTCGAAGAGGTGGCGCAGCCGCCCGAGGAGCGCGGGGAGGACGGGGGTGAGTGCGTGCGGCATCTCGACGCGCAGCGCGCGCCGCTCGGCGAGGTGCCGCACGCACACCCACCCGCGGTGGCCGCCGAGCCGCACGGTGCGGAAGTAGGCGTCGTCCTCCACGCGCTCGACCCCGCGCATCGCGCGGGCGCCGAGAAATCGCAGGAGGCCCGGCCAGTCGAACGGGGGCCGGTAGCTCAGGTGGAGCGCGAAGAGGTCGCGCGGGCGCCCGGCGTCGGCGGCGCCGCGCGCCGCCTTGCGGAAGCGGCTCGGCGGCATCCCGTAGCGGCCGAGGAAGGCATCGTTGAAGCGGCGAAGGCTGGCGAAGCCGCTCGCGAAGGCGACGTCGGTGACGGGGAGCGCGGTCTCGGTGAGGAGCTGCTTCGCGAGCAGGAGGCGCCGCGTCAGCAGGAGCTCGATCGGCGAGACGCCGAGCTCCCGCTGCACCATGCGCCGGATCTGCCGCGAGCTCCAGCCGAAGCGGCGGGCGATCGCCTCGATGCCGGCGCCGTCGTCGAGCGCGCCCTCGTCGATGCGCTGCGCGACGAGCGCGGCGATGCGGTGCGCGTCGTCCACCGGCGCGAGGCCCGGGGCGAGCTCGGGGCGGCAGCGCAGGCAGGGGCGGAAGCGCGCCTTCTCCGCGGCCGCGGCGCTGTCGAAGAAGCGGCAGTTCGCCGCCTTCGGCGTGCGCGCCGTGCAGACGGGGCGGCAGTAGATCCCCGTGGAGGTCACGCCGACGTAGAAGACGCCGTCGAAGCGCGGGTCGCGCGAGGCGAGGGCGGCGTAGCGGGCGGCGTGGTCGTGCGTCATGGCGGGCAATCTACGCTGCCGGCGGCCGCACGCTCGCCATTTTCGGACGGCCGAGGACCCGGCCGCCGGCGGTGGTCCGGCCGTCCGAAAATGGCGAGACCTGCCGCCGGGCCGCCGCTAGCTTCGATCGACCGGCGCCGGCGCGCCGGCGCCGGATCTCCCGTCCCCTGCGACCCATGAACACCCGACAGCTGCTCGCCCGGATCGAGGCGGCGTGGGCCGACTTCGAGGCATCGTACGCGGGGCTCTCCGAGGCGGAGATGCTCCTCCCCGGCGTCACCGGACGTTGGTCGGTCCGCGACATCGTCGCGCACGTCACCTGGTGGGAGGAGGAGGCGCTGACACATCTCCCGCTCGTCCGCCAGGGCGGCAGACCGCCGCGCTACTCCGTGCAGTACGGCGGGATCGACGCGTTCAACGCACTCATGACGGAGCGGCGGAAGGACCTCTCGCTCGCCGAGGTCCTGCGCCGCCACGACGAGGTCCACGAGCGGCTGCTGGACTACGTGCGGAGCGCGCCCGAGGAGCTCATCGCGCGGGAGACTCGCTTCCGGCGCCGGCTCAGGCTCGACACGTTCGGCCATTACCCGAAGCACGCCAACGCGATACGTGTCTGGCGCGCCCGCGCGCTCGGCCACGCGCCGGATTGACGCGGGGCACCCCGCGAAACGTGACCCGGCTCACGTTTCGCATTCACGATCGACTTGCTCGGGCATGCTCGGCCAAACTGACCAGCCCGCAATCGGCCGATCGCCGTCGTCGCGGCACGTGGGATGCGCCGGGTTCGGGCGACGCCGCGATGGCGACAGCCGTCGCGCGGACGTGGCCGACCCGACACCGAGTCGGGCAACGGCCACCCGCCCGGAACCACCCGCGGGGCCGCACGTCGGGTGCAGCAGCTTGTGGAGGAGAAGATGACGAGACGACAGTCCATCGGTATCGTGATGGCCGCCGTCGCGCTGACCCTCGGCTCGGCCGCCGACGCCCTGGCACAACAGCGTGACACGACCACGTCCGCGACGCGGATCCGTGTGCAGAAGGACCGGACGTACGGCGTCGCCGGCGGCGCCGTCGAGACGGCACGACGCGACTCCGCGGCGCTCGCCGACTCGATGCGCATGGCGGCCGAGCGCGACTCGATCGCGCGCGCGGAGCAGATGCGGCAGGACTCGATCATGCGCGTCGAGCAGGCGCGTCGCGACTCGATCGCGCGCGTCGAGCAGATGCGGCGGGACTCGATCATGCGCGTCGAGCAGGCGCGCCGTGACTCGATCGCCCGTGCGGACTCGATCCGCATGGCGCAGGAGCAGGCGTGGTACAGCGCCCGCGGCTTCTTCATCGGCATCGCCGGCGGCATCGCCATGCCGCAGGGCGACTTCGACGACTTCTACGACAACGGCTTCAACATCACCATCCCGATGGGGTGGCAGCGGCCGCTGAACCCGCTCGGCGTGCGGCTCGACCTGTCCTACGACAACTTCAACGGCGCGGTGTTCGAGGATCCGCTCGGCGACATCGAGTTCGACGACTCGACCGTCTGGTCGGCGATGCTCGACGCGAAGTGGCTGCTCTCCTTCGGCACGCCCGACCTCTCGACGCCGGTCCGCCGGCGCAACGGGCTGTACCTCCTCGGCGGCGGCGGGGTGCACCGCTTCGCCGACTTCGGGTCCGACGCGAACGACGAGACGGCGTTCGGCCTCAACGGCGGCGTGGGCTACCAGTTCAGCTGGGGGATGACGTCGCTGTTCGTCGAGGGACGGTACATCAGCGCCTTCACCGACGAGGAGAACACGAACTACATCCCGGTGATCCTCGGCATCACGTTCTAGCCGCTGCCCACCGGCCGCACGGTCCGCCGTGCGGATCAGGCCGCCTCGCACCACCGTGCGGGGCGGCCTGTTCGTTGCCATCTTGTATCGCATGCGACGTCCGACGACCCTCTCGCCAGCATCGCTGAGCCTCGCCGCGCTCCTCGCGGCGACCCTCCCCCTCGCCGCCTGCGCGCAGCACGCGCGCGCCCTGCCGAGCGCCTTTTCGGACTCGATCGAGCGCGACACCCTCCGCGCGGCGGAGTCCGTCGCCGTGCTCGACTCGGCGGGCGGCGCGGTGGACCTCGCCGCCGACGCGCCAGAGGCCGGCGCGGCCGCGCTCCCATCGCCGACCGCGCCCCGCACCCGCGCCGACAGCATCGCCTGGCGCCGCACGCGGACGGCGGCGCGCCGCGACCGCGCCTACCGCGTCGTGATCGCCCTCGAGGAGCGCCGCCTGCGCGTCCTCTCCGGCGCGGACACGCTGCTCGACGCGCCGGCCGGCGTCGGCCGCGCGGACCGGCTCGAGTACGCGGGGCGGGAATGGACCTTCGAGACGCCGCGCGGGCGCCGCCGCGTGCTCGACAAGGAGGCGGAGCCGGTCTGGGTCCCCCCGGACTGGCATTACGCCGAGGTCGCGCGCGACCTCGGGTACGAGCTGCGCTGGCTCCCCGACCGCCGCCCCGTGCGTCTGAAGGACGGGAGCCGGCTCGAGATCCGCGACGGCCACGTCGGCATCGTCCGCGACGGCGAGCCGTTCGCGGCGCTCCCGGTCGACGAGGAGATCGTCTTCGACTCGACGGTGTGGGTGCCCCCGGTCGGCACGAAGAACCGGCGGATCACCGGCGAGCTCGGGGCGTACCGGCTGGACCTCGGCGGCGGCTACCTGCTGCACGGCACGCCGCACGAGGACTCGATCGGCGAGGCGAGCACCCACGGGTGCGTGCGGCTCGCCGACGAGGACATCGAGTGGCTGTACGAGAACGTGCCGCGCGGGACGCCGGTCTACATCTACTGACCCCACCGAGGACGCCCGAACGCTCCGCTCCCTCCTCCCGGCGCTCGCGCTCGGCGCGAGCGCCGCGTACGCCCAGTCGGCGGATCGTCAGGCGAGCGGCGCCTCCGGCGATCCGCCGCGCATCGGCGTCGTCCTCAGCGGAGGCTCGGCGCGAGGGCTGGCGCACATCGGGGTGCTCGAGGCCCTCGAGGCGGAGGGGATCGTGCCCGACGTCGTCACCGGGGCGAGCATGGGGGCGCTCGTCGGCGGATTGTACGCGATCGGCCGATCGCCCGGGGAGCTCCACGGGATCGTCACGAGCCTCGAGTGGGCGTCGTACTTCCTCGACGAGCCCGAGCGGCGCTTCGTGTCGCTCGATCGCCGGCTCGCCGGGGAGCGGACGATCCTCACGCTCCCGCTGAAGGACGGACACGTCTCCCTCCCCGCGGGCGTCGTCGGCGGACAGCGCGTCTCCGAGCTGCTCGCGCGGCTCACCTGGCCCGTGCAGCTGCAGCCCGACTTCCGCCGCTTTCCGAAGCCGTTTCTCGCGATCGCGACCGACATCGAGACCGGCGAGGCGGTGGTCCTCGACAGCGGCTCGCTCGCCGAGGCGCTGCGCGCGAGCATGTCGATCCCGAGCCTCTTCGACCCGGTGCGCCTGCACGGGCGCATGCTCGTGGACGGCGGGATCGCGCGCAACCTGCCGGCGCGGGACGCCCGCTCGCTCGGCGCCGACGTCGTCGTCTGCAGCGACGTCGCCGTCCCGCTCCTCCCGTCCGGGCGACTGGAGTCGCTGGTGGACGTGCTGATGCAGACGATCGCGATCTACACCGATGCGTCGAGCGCCGAGGAGCGCCGTCTCTGCGACGTGTACATCCGGCCGGACCTCGAGGGCCTCACGGCGGCGGACTTCGACCGGGCGGAAGAAATGATCCGCCGGGGACGCGCCGCCGCCGAGGCGGTCCGCCCGGCGCTGCGCGCGATCGCCGCGCGGCTGCCGGCGCGCGACCCGGCGCGCGAGGCGGCGGCGGCGCCCGAGTTCGTGCCGGTGGACGGCGTCCTCGTCGAGGGCGTCGGCGGCGAGGCCGAGCGCGCGGTGCACCGCCGGCTGCAGCTCGCGCCGCGCCGCTTCGTCTCCGCCGACGTGCTCGACGCGGCCGTCGAGCGCGTCTACGCGACGGAGATCTTCGACGTCGTGCGCTACGGCCTCGACGTCCGCGGCGGCGACACCCTCGTCGTCGTCACCGCGCTCCCGCGCGAGCAGGACCACATCGGCTTCGGCCTGCGCTACGACGACGCGTACGAGGCGTCGCTCCTCTTCACCCTCCAGCTGCGCAACCGCATCGGCTTCGGCTCGACGTCGCGCTTCGACCTGCGCCTCGGGGACCAGTTCCGCATCGGCGTCGACCACTCGAACGTCGGCATCGGCGGCACGATCCTCACGGCGGGCGCCGCCGCCTCGTACAGCCGCTCGCCGGTGCCGCTGTACGACGGCGAGCAGCAGATCGCCGAGGCGCGCGTCGAGGTGAGCGACCTCGCGGCGTTCGCCGGGATCATGCTCGGCAACCGCGCCACCGTCGGCGTCGAGCTGAAGGGGGAGCACGCGCAGGCCGTCACGACGATCGCGGCGACCGATACGTCGCAGCGCAGCACCTTCGGGAGCGCGGCCGCCGTCCTCCTCTGGAACTCCCTCGACCGCTCGGCCTTCCCGACGCGGGGCGGCATCGTCTCCCTGCGCAGCGAGCACGCGCTCGTCGGCGACCGGTTCGCGCAGCACGTGGCGAACGGGCTCGTCGCCGTCCCCCTCGCCCGCGCGCTGACGCTGTCCGCGCGCGCGACGGTCGGCAGCTCCTCGACGGACGACGCGCTGCCGGTGCATTATCGATTCATGCTCGGCGGCGCCTTCCCCGCCCCGCTCTTCCCGGAGACGCAGGTCTCCTTCGTCGGGCTGCGCCACCAGGAGCGGTCGGGGACGGCCGTCGTCCGCGTCGGCGGCGCGCTCCAGTGGGAGCTGCGACGCCACCTCTTCGCGACCGTGCGGGGCGACGTCGGCTACGCCGGCGACGAGCTCACCGTCGACGCCGACGCGTACGATGCGGGCGTCGCCCTCGTCGCCGGCGCGATGACGCTCGCCGGCCCGCTCGAGCTGTCCGCGTCGTGGCGGCCGGGCCACGGCCGCCACCGGCTGGAGCTGAGTCTCGGCTACCCCTTCTGACGGAGTCCACGTCCCGGATGCCTTTCGATCCCCATCGCTCCTCGCGGGCGCTCCGCGCGCTCCTGCTCGCGGCGACGCTCCCCGCCGCCGCGGCCCCGCTCCCCGCGCAGGACGCGCACGCGCAGGACTGGGCATCGCTCGAGCGCTTCCGCGAGGAGAACGCGCGCCTCGGCGCGCCCGCGCCCGGCGAGCATCGCGTCGTCTTCATGGGAAACTCGATCACCGAGGGGTGGGCGCCGCACTTCCCCGCGATGTTCCCCGGGAAGCCGTACATCGCCCGCGGCATCAGCGGGCAGACGACGCCGCAGCTGCTCGTGCGCTTCCGCCAGGACGTGATCGCGCTGCGCCCCGACGTCGTCGTCATCCTCGCCGGGACGAACGACATCGCCGGAAACACCGGGCCCTCGACGCTCGGCATGATCGAGGACAACATCGCCTCGATGGCGGAGCTGGCGCAGGCGAACGGGATCCGCGTCGTGCTCGCGTCGGTGCTCCCCGCGTTCGACTATCCGTGGCGGCCGGGGCTCGAGCCGGCGCCGAAGATCGTCGCGCTGAACGCGTGGATGCGGGAGTGGGCGGCGCGGCACGGCGCGGTCTACCTCGACTTTCACGGCGCGATGCGCGACGGGCGCGACGGGCTGCGCCCCGAGCTCACGTACGACGGCGTGCATCCCAACGAGGCGGGCTACCGCGCGATGGCGCCGCTCGCCGAGCGCGCGATCGCCGAGGCGCTGCGCGGCTCAGCGAGCGGCGAGGCCGGCGGCGCGCCGTAGCAGCAGCTCGCGCTCGCGCTCGTTCCCGGCGAGCGAGGCGGCGCGCTCGAGCTCCACGCGCGCCTCGTCGACGCGTCCGAGCTTCGCGAGGAAGTCGGCGCGCACGGCCGGCAGGAGGTGATAGCGCGCGAGCGTCTTCTCGTCGGCGAGGGCGTCGGCGAGCGCCAGCCCCGCCGCAGGCCCGAGCGCCATGCCGACGGCGACGGCCCGGTTCAGCTCGACGACGGGGGACGGCGCGACCGCGGCGAGCGCCTCGTACAGCGCGGCGATGCGCGGCCACTCGGTCTCCTCGGCGGTGCGAGCCCGCGCGTGACAGGCGGCGATCGCCGCCTGGAGCGTGTACCACCCGCGCGGCGTGCCATGCTCGCGCGCCAGCGACTCGGCGCGCTCGAGCGCGGCGAGCCCCCGCCCGATGAGCAGCCGGTCCCAGCGCGCGCGGTCCTGGTCGAGGAGCAGCACCGGCTCGCCGGCCGCATCGACGCGCGCGCGGAGGCGCGAGGCCTGGAGCTCCATCAGCGCGCCGAGCCCGTGGACCTCCGGCTCGTCGGGGGCGAGCCCGGCGAGGATGCGCCCGAGCCGGAGGGCCTCCTCGCAGAGCGTCGGCCGCACCCACTCGTCGCCCGAGCTCGCCGCGTACCCCTCATTGAAGACGAGATAGACGACCTCGAGGACCGACGCGAGCCGCTCCTCCCGCTCCGCGCCGCGCGGCACCTCGAAGGGGACGCGCGCCTCGGAGAGGGTGCGCTTCGCGCGCACGATCCGCTGCGCGATCGTCGGCTCCGGAACGAGGAAGGCGCGCGCGATCTCGGCGGTCGTGAGCCCGCCGAGGAGGCGGAGGGTGAGCGCGACGCGCGCCTCGCCGGTGAGCACCGGGTGGCAGCAGACGAAGATGAGCCGCAGCAGGTCGTCGCCGACGTCGTCGTCGAGCGCCTCGGCGAGGGCCGGCTCGGGGCTCGTCTGGCGCGCCTCGAGCTCGTGCCCGAGCGCCTCGTGCTTGCGCTCGACGAGCCGGCCGCGGCGGAGGTGGTCGATCGCGCGGTGCTTCGCCGTCGCCGTGAGCCAGGCGCCGGGGTTGTCGGGGACGCCGGTCGCCGGCCAGCGCTCGAGGGCGGCGACGAGCGCGTCGTGCGCGAGGTCCTCGGCGACGCCGACGTCGCCGACGATTCGGCCGAGCGCGGCGACGATCCTCGCCGACTCGATGCGCCAGACCGCTTCGATGGTGCGGTGGATGTCCGTGGCCGTCACGGCCACGAAATGAGCCGACCGGCGGCGCCCGATGCAAGGCGCCCGGCCGACGCCCGCGGCCGGCACGCGCGCCGCGGGCGCGGCCGCCCGTCGTCATCCGGGCGGCCGCGGGAGGGGAGGCGCTACTCGCGCGCCGGCTGCTCGCGCAGGCGCTTCGCCTCGGCGAAGACGCGCGCCTCCTGCTCGCGGAGCTCGGGGGTGAACTCCTCCCCGAAGTCCTCCGCCTCGAACACCGGCCGGATCTCGAGCTCCGTGCCGCCGTCGAACGGCGCGCGCTTCAGCCACTCGACGGCCTCGTCGATGGACTTCACCTGCCAGATCCAGAACCCGGCGATGAGCTCCTTGGTCTCGGAGAACGGCCCGTCGATGACGGTGCGCTTCGAGCCGGAGAATCGCACGCGCTTCCCCTTCGAGCTCGGGTGCAGCCCGTCGCCGGCGAGCATGATCCCGGCCTTCACGAGCTCCTCGTTGTAGTTCCCCATCGCCGCGAGCAGCTCCGTGCTCGGCATCACGCCCTTCTCGCTGTCCTCGTTCGCCTTCACGATCACCATGACGCGCATCGTCTGATCTCCTGTCGATCGGTTCGTGTCGGGAGCCGTGGATCGCCCGCTCGGCGACCTCCAGCGCGGCTCCATCCATACGTCGAACGACCCCCCGCGAAATCGACACGGATCGGGGAATTTCCGGAAGTCGTGAGTAGACAGGGACTTCCCGATCGCCCGGCGGCGGCGCCGCGGCGCGGCAGGTCCGCTCGCGGCGCCTTGCTCCGCGGATCTCCGCGCCTCCGCGTGAAACGCCAGAGCACAAGGCGGAGCCGTCCAAGCCGACGATGGCCGTCGGGCGGGCAGGGCCCTCCGCCCCGCCGAGCGCCGAGCCCCCCTCTCACGCCGCCCGCTTGTCGTACTGGCGCACCGCCAGCGTCAGCACGACGACGCCGAACGCGACGAGGGCGGCGAGCTCGCGCGCGACGTCGGCGAGGCCGGCGCCCTTCAGCAGCACGCCGCGCATCAGCTCGATGAAGTGCTTCATCGGGTTGAGCTGGGCGATCCACTGCGCCCACTCCGGCATCGCGCGCACCGGGGTGAAGAGGCCGCTCATCAGCAGGTAGATCATCATGATGAAGAACGTGACGAACATCGCCTGCTGCTGCGTCTCGGCGACCGTCGAGACCCAGAGCCCGATGCCGAGCGCGGCGACGAGGTAGATCCCGGCGCCGAGAAAGACGAGGGCGAGGCTCCCCTCCATCGGGACGTCGAAGACGAAACGCGCGACCGCGAGGCCGAGCGAGAGCTCGACGAGGGCGAGGCTCCAGAGCGGGATCAGCTTCGCGGCGATGAACGTCGGGCGCCCCACCGGCGTGACGTTGAGCTGGTCGAGCGTCCCCGCCTCCTTCTCCCGAACGATGTTCATCGCCGTGAGCATCGTGCCGACGATCGTCACGAGCTGCACGAGGATCCCCGGCACCATGTAGTCGCGGTAGTCGAGCTCCGCGTTGTACCACCCGCGGCGGCGCACCTCGACGACCGGCTGGCCCGGGCGCGGCGGGAGATCCGGGCGCGCGTCGATCGTCGCGAGCGCCGGGGCGAGCTCCGCGCCGAGCTCCGCGGCGTAGCTCGCCAGCACCTCGGTCGCGTAGGAGCGCGTGACCGCGGCCGCGGAGCCGTCCTCGGCGTTGAGGACGAGCTGCACCGCCGCGCGGCGGTCGCGCACCAGGTCGCGCTCGAAGCCGCTGGGGACGACGAGGATCAGGTCGGCGCGGCGGTCGAGCATCGCGTCGTCGGCGAGCGCGACCGACGGCGAGGCGGCCACGGCGACGAAGCGCCCCGAGGCGGCGAGACGGTCGGCGACGCCCCGCGACGCAGCGCTCCGGTCGTGGTCCACGACGTACATCCGCGCCTCGCGCACCTCGAACGTCGCCGCGTTGGCGAGGACGAGGAGCTGCACGACCGGCATGACGAACAGCATCCGCAGGATCGTGTGGTCGCGCAGGATCTGGAGGAACTCCTTGCGCAGCAGGAAGCGAAGGGGGCGCACGGTCAGTCGAGCCTCGCGTGGAAGCTCCGGGTCGCCGCGACGAGGAGCACGAGGAGCATCGCGCCGAGCACGGCGATCTCCTGCCACAGGTGCGCGACCCCCGCGCCCTTCAGCATGATCCCGCGCGCGACGACGATGAACCAGCGGGCCGGGACGATGGTCGTCACCGGCTGGAGCCAGCCGGGAAGGCTGGCGATCGGGAAGATCATCCCGGACAGCAGTGTGCTCGGAAGCATCGTCGCGAGGAGCGCGCCGAGCATCGCGGCGCGCTGCGACGACGTCCGCGCCGCGATCAGGACGCCGAGCGCGAGCCCGACCATCGAGTAGATCACGCTCGCCCCGAGCAGCAGGGCGAGGCTGCCGCGGAAGGGGACGCGGAAGATGGCCCAGGCGGCGAAGAGCGCGGTGACGACGTTCGCGAAGGCGAGCAGGAGGTACGGCATCACCTTGCCGAGGATGATCTGCCACGGTCGGAGCGGCGAGACGAGCAGCACCTCGAGCGTCCCCCGCTCCTTCTCCCGGGAGAGCGAGACGGCGGTCATGAGCGCGGAGACGAGCGTGAGGACGAGGGCGATCAGCCCGGGCACGAAGAGGTTCACGCTCTCGAGCGTCGGGTTGTAGCGCATGCGCACCTGCGGCAGGATCGTCACGCCGCGCGCGGCGGCGCCGAGCTCCGCCTGCCAGCCGGCGACGACGGAGGCCGCGTACGCCTGCATCGTGCTCCCGGTGTTCGGGTCCGACGCATCGCTCACGACGAGCACGTGCGCCGGCGTCCCCGCAGCGAGCCGCCCGGCGAAGCCGGGCTCGAGGACGACGGCGACGTCCGCCTCGCCGCGGCGGAAGAGCGGCTCGAGCGCCGCCGCCGTCGGCGCGAGCGCGACGAGGCGGAAGCGGCCGTTGCCGGCGAAGCGCCCGCGCAGCGCGGCGGTCGCGTGGTCGGGCGCGGGATCGACGATCGCCAGGCGGATGTCCTCCACGTCCGTGCGCACCGCGTAGCCGAAGAGCACGACCTGCACGAGCGGCAGCAGGAGGAGGATCGCCAGCGTCTGCCGGTCGCGCAGGATGTGCCGCAGCTCCTTCACGACGAAGGCGCGCAGCGACCGCCGGCGGCCCCCCGCGCGCGCGCTCATCGCGCGGCTCCCGCCGCGGACGATGGCCGGGCGAGCCGCACGAACAGCTCGTCGAGCGTCGCGGCGCCGGAGTCCGCCTTCAGCGCCTCCGGCGTCCCCATCGCTGCGATGCGCCCGTCCACCATGATCGAGACGCGGTCGCAGTACTCGGCCTCGTCCATGTAGTGCGTCGTGACGAAGACCGTCGTCCCGCGCGAGGCCTCGGCGTAGATCATCTCCCAGAACTGCCGCCGCGTCACCGGGTCCACGCCTCCCGTCGGCTCGTCGAGGAAGACGATCGCCGGCGCGTGCAGCAGCGCGACGGAGAAGGCGAGCTTCTGCTTCCAGCCGAGCGGGAGCGACCCGACGCGCGCGGCGCCGGCGTGGCCGAGCCGCAGCCGGTCGAGCATCGCGTCGCCACGCTCGCGGATCGCGGCGTCGCTCAGGCCGTAGATGCCGCCGTAGAGCGCGATGTTCTCGCGCGCGGTGAGGTCGTCGTAGAGCGAGAAGCGCTGGCTCATGTAGCCGATGCGGCGGCGCACTTCCTCCGCCTGCGTCCGCACGTCGAAGCCGGCGACGCGCGCCTCCCCCGCGCTCGGCGCGAGGAGCCCGATGAGCATCTTGATGGCAGTCGTCTTCCCCGCGCCGTTCGCGCCGAGGAAGCCGAACACCTCTCCGGCGCGGACGTCGAAGGAGATCGCGTCGACGGCGGTGAAGGCGCCGAAGCGGCGGGTGAGCCCGCGCACATCGATGGCGGCGCTCACGCGGCCGCCTCCGGCGGAGCGCCCATCAGCGCCATGAAGGTGTCCTCGATCCCCGGCCGGATCGGCGCGACCTCGGCGTCGTCGAGCCCGCGCGTCCGCAGGTGCGCGCGCACCTCCTCGGCGATCGCCGAGGGCGCCATCTGTGCGCGGGCGTCGGCGTAGTGCAGCTCGTCGCCGAAGGGAAAGACGGACGCCGCGTGCGGATGGTCGCGGAGCGCCTGGAGCAGCGCGAATCGGTCGCGGCCGCGGACGGCGAACAGCGGGTGCGGGAAGCGCGCGCCGATCTCGGACGGCGCATCGATGGCGAGCACGCGCCCCTGCTGCACGAGCGCGACGCGGTCGCACCGATCCGCCTCGTCCATGTACGGCGTGGCGACGACGATCGGCAGCCCCGAGGCGCGAAGCTCGTGGAGCAGGTCCCAGAACTCGCGGCGCGAGACGGCATCCACGCCGGTGGTCGGCTCGTCGAGGAAGAGGATGTCCGGCCGGTGCACGAGCGCGCAGGAGAGCGCGAGCTTCTGCTTCATGCCGCCGGACAGCGCGCCGGCGCGCCGGTCGCGGAAGGGCTCGATCTGGCGGTAGATCGGCGCGATCGTGGCGTAGCCCTCCTCGATGCTCGTGCCGAAGACCGAGGCGAAGAAGCGCAGGTTCTCCTCGACGCTGAGGTCCGGGTAGAGCGAGAAGCGTCCGGGCATGTAGCCGACGCGCGAGCGGATCGCCCACAGGTCGCGCACGGCGTCGAGCCCGAGGACGGTGGCCGTGCCGGCGTCGGGGAGGAGCAGCGTCGTCACGACGCGGAAGAGCGTCGTCTTTCCGCCGCCGTCGGGTCCGACGAGGCCGAACAGCTCGCCCGGCCGCACCTCGAGCGAGACGTCGTCGAGGGCGACGGTCTCGCCGAAGCGCTTGCTCAGACGCTCGACGACGAGCGGCGATCCACCGGTGCTCACCGCTGCGCCGCCTCCGCCGCCGGCGCGGCGCCGAAGGTGACGTCGGCGGGCATCCCGATCTTGAGCGTGCCGCCGGGATTGGCGACGCGGATCTTCACCGCGTAGACGAGATCGGCGCGCTCGTCGCGCGTCTGTACCGGCGTCGGCGTGAACTCGGCGGTCGAGGAGATCCACGTCACCGTCCCCGGCACGCTCCGAAGCCGGTCGTCGCCCGCGTCGACGCGCACCTGCACCTCCTGGCCGAGGCGGATCGAGCCGAGCTGGCCCCCCGTGACGTAGGCGCGCAGCTCGAGCGTGTCGAGGTCGGCCACCTTGTACAGCGGCTGGCCCGGCTGCACGACCTCGCCGGCGCGCGCGTACGTCGCGAGCACGGTCCCCGCCTGCGGGTTGACGACGCTGCTCTTCCCGATGCGCTCGCGGATCTGCGCGACGCGCGCCTCGCTCGACGCCATGTCGAGCGTCACGCTGCGCCGCTGCGCCTGGAGCGCGTCGATCTGCGCGACGAGCGTGCGGTAGTCGCGCTCCGCCTGGTCGAGCTGCTGCGCCGTCGCCGCCTGCGCGGCGTGCAGCCGCTGCGTGCGCTCGTAGGCGCGCTGCGCGATCTCGCGCTGCACCTCGAGCACCCGGAGCTGCTCGGAGACCTCGGTGCGGCGCGCGCCGGTCGCGGCGAGCTGCGCGGCGAGCTGCGCCCGCTCGAGCGCGAGCTGCGTCGTGTCGATCACCGCGACGACGGCGCCGCGCTCGACGCGCGCGCCCTCGACCGGGGTGAACTCCTGGATCTGTCCGCTCGTCTGCGCCGAGACGACGACCTCCGTCGCCTCGAAGTTGCCGTACGCGTCGGGCTCGCCGTCGCCGTCGCAGCCGGCCGCGGCCGCGAGCAGGGCGAGCAGGACGGCCGCGCGGAGGGCGGGACGGGACGAAAGGCTCGTGAAGGGTCGCATCAGTCGAGCTCGATGCCGATGAGGGTGAGGAAGCGGGCGCGGGCCTGGGCCAGCTCCACGTGGTGGGCGGCGCGCGCGAGCCGCGCGCCGAGGACGTCCGTCTCGCGGTCCACGTACTCGGCCGACGTGAGGACGCCCTCGCCGAATCGCAGCCGCGCTTCCTGGAGGATCCGCTCGCGGAGCGCGATGATCTCGTCGTCCGCGGCGAGCGTCCGCTCGAGGCGGTCGATCGAGGCGAGGTCGCTCGCGACGGCGCGCCGGATCCGCTCGGTGAACGCGGCCTCCTCGGTGGCGACGATCCGCCGCTGGAGCGCGAGGACCTCGCGCTCGCGCGCCGTCGTCCCCCAGCTCCACGGCGTCCACTCGATCTGCACCCCGGCGAGCCAGTACTCGTCGAACTCGCGCCCGAGGGGGTCGAGCCCCGGGCGGCCGTAGCCGGCGCGCCCGAAGGCGGAGACGCGCGGCCGGTCGGCCGCGGCGACCGTCTCCTCGCGGCGCTCGAGCACCTCCCGGCTGCGCGCGAACTGCTCGTACTCCGGCCGCGCGCGCAGCTCGCCGAGCGCGGCGCGGGCTCGCGCGACGTCGTCGGCGAGCTCGGGGAGCGCGAGCGGGTCCGCGGCGGAGACCGCGCGTCCCGTGAGCTCGCCGAGGACGACGAGCGCGGCGTCGCGGTTGGCGGCGAGCTCGCCGATCGTCTGGCGCCGCCGCAGCAGCTCCGCCTCGAGCACCGCCGCTTCGCTCGCCAGCGCGCTGCCGAGCCGCACGCGCTCCCGCGCGAGCGAGCGTTGCGCCTCGAGGTCCGCGATCCCGGCCTCGAGCTCCTCGCGCTGCGTCCGCAGGAGAAGCGCGGTGAAATAGGCGTCGCTCACGCTCTGCCGCACGGCGAAGAGCGATGCGCGCACGCCGGCGCGCGACTCGGCGAGGAGGGCGCGCTCGAGGTCGCGGCGCGGCGCGCGCGTCGGGTCGTAGAGCCGCTGCCGCGCCGCCAGGTGCGCATCGTAGACGTCGTGCGGCGGCCCCGGCGGGGACGAGCCGTCGGCGAGGCGGATCGGGATCGAGGCGACGTCGGACTGATACTGGCCGCGCGCGTCGAGGCCGAGCGTCGGCAGCCGCTCGGCGCCGATGCTCCGCAGGCGCAGCGCGGACTGCGCATCGAGGAGCTCGAGCTGGCGGGCGCGCGGATCGCGCCGGACCGCCTCGGCGTGGAGGGTGCCGAGGCGCAGCGAGTCGGCGGCGGGCTGCTGGGCGCGAAGCGCGAGCGGCGCCGCGCCGGCGAGCGCCGCGGCGAGGAGCGCCGCGGCGAGGAGCGCCGCGGCCGGGCGGAGAGCGGGTGCGCGCATCATGGACGGAGGGCGGCGAGGATGAAGCCGGGGAGCTCGGCGCGCCGCTCGTCGAGGAAGCGGCCGAAGGCCTCGGCGTCGAGGGCGAACGCCGTCTCGAGGAGGGGCCGCGCGAGGAACGGGAAGACGCAGAGCGCGGCGAGGTTCACGAGGAACTGGTGCGGCGCGATCGGGCGGATCTCCCCGGCGGCGGCGAGCGACGCGAGCTGGGCGCCGACGCGGTCGAGGAAGGCGCCGCGCACCCACTCGGCGGGCGAGTCCGTCGCCTCGGCGACGAGCTCGCGGAGCCGCTCCGGGTGGTGGTGCATCTCGGACACGATGTAGCCCGGAATGAAGGGGTTCTGCCGGACCGTGTCGACGTAGAGGTGGACGAAGCGCTCGACCTTTCGCTCGACCGGATCGTCGGAGCCGAGCACGGCGACGATGGCGGGGACGAGCCGGCTCGCGGCCTCGCGGAAGACGGCGGCGGCGAGGCGGTCCTTGGAGCGGAAGTAGTAATGGAGGAGCGCCTGGTTGACGCCGGCCTCTTCGGCGATCTCCTGCATGCGGGCGCCGGCGGTGCCGCGCCGGACGAAGACCGTCCGGGCCGCCTGGAGGATGCGGCGCTCGGTGTCGCCGTCGCGTTCGGCCCGCGGAGGGACTACTTGTTGGTCAGCCATTTTAATTGTCTAGTTAATTACTACCGCAATATATGGCCTCCTTCGGCGCCCGCAAGGGCGTTGTACCTTCCTCCGCATGGCCACCGACCCCCTCTCGCCCCCGGCCGACGACCCGGACGCCTCCCCTGCCGGCGCGCCGGGCGACCCGCCGCGCTCATCGCCGGGCGAGCGCGACCCGCTCGACGACTACCGCGCCCTCCCGACCCGCGGGCTCTCCGATGTCCTCGGCATCGAGGTCCTCGAGCTCTCCCCGGACCGCGTCGTCGCCACCATGCCCGTCGACCGGCGCACGCGGCAACCGTTCGGCATCCTCCACGGCGGCGCCTCCGTCGCCCTCGCCGAGACCGCGGTCTCGCTCGGCGCCTGGCGCAGCATCGACCGCGCACGGTTCGCCGCCGTCGGGCTCGAGATCAACGCGAACCACCTCCGCGCGAAGACCGAGGGGGTCGTGCGCGTCGTCGCCACGCCGATCCACAAGGGACGCACGACGCAGGTCTGGTCCGCGGAGATCAGCGACGAGGGCGGCCGGACGGTGTGCATCTCGCGCTGCACGATGGCGATCGTGCCGCTCGACCGGACGCGCTGAGCATCACGCGAACCGGGCCGACGACCCTGAGGTCGTCGGCCCGGTCGTGAGGCGCGGGGAGAGCGGACGACGGCCCGCCCCTCAGGGCACGCTGCCCCTTACCACCACTTTCGCCGCGGTCCCCGCCGGCAGCGTGCTCGACGCGTCCGGCACCTGGTTCAGGAGCGCGAGCTGGTCGGCGCCCGCCGACGACGGATACCGCTGCGCCAGCGCGGCGATCGTCGTCGGCGCGGTGAGCTGCACGATGCGGATCCGGTCCGGCTGCACGTTGAGCAGCGCCGGGTCGGTGAGCGGTGCGAAGCTCCCCATCACGCCGCGGATCGTCCGATCGTGCTGCGCGAAGCGTCCCTGCGGAGCGTAGCCGAGCACCTGGTACGTGCGGCCGTTGTAGCCGAAGAAGGCGACCATCCCCTCGATCGTCCCCTGCTGCGTCGCCGCCGCGAAGTAGCTCGCCACCGCCGGCACGCCGTTCACCGACTCGGAGAACGCCTGCCCCGCCTGGATCCCCTGCTGCGAGAGGAACTGCTGCGCGGCCGCCTGCGGGCTCTGCGCCTGCGCGATCGTCAGCTGAATCGCCGCATCCTGCTGGGGACTCACCGCGACCACCGCCTGCGGCGTGTTCTGCGCGCGCCACCCCTGCGGAAAGGCGAGCGAGAAGCGCAGCTCCGGGTGGACGAACCGTCCCTGATCGAAGAACCCCGCGCGCGGATCGTCGCCGTAGACGAGACCGTCGAGGTGGCCGAGGAACTCCGCGCGGTCGAGCCTGAGCCGCTCCGGCCGGTCGATCGCGGCGGCTCGCTGCTGCGCCGTCTGCACGCGCTCTCCCGGATCGGGGTGCGTCGAGGCCCACGCCGGCACGGAGCTGCGCCCCGATGCCTCGCCGATGCGCGCGAGCGTCGCGAAGACGTCGTCCATCTCGCGCACGTCGTAGCCGGCGGCCAGCGCGTACTGGAAGCCGAGGTCGTCGGACTGCCGCTCGTCGTCGCGCCCGTACTTCAGGAAGAGGAGCTGGAGCCCGCCGGCGATCAGGTCGCCGTACTCGGCGACGGTCGGCGAGAAGATCGCGCCGAGTCCGAGGCCGAGCTGCGCGAGCTGCGAGCGGCTCATCTGCTGCACCGTGTGCCGCGCCGTGACGTGCCCGATCTCGTGCCCGAGCACCGACGCGAGCTCCGCCTCGTTCTCCATGAGGTTCATCATGCCGCGCGTCACGTAGATGAACCCGCCGGGGAGGGCGAAGGCGTTCGGCGTCGCATCCTCGACGACGCGGAAGCGCCAGGGAAGGTTCGGACGCTGGCTCCCCGCCGCGAGCACGGCGCCGACCTCCTGCACGTAGCGCTGGAGGTCTGCGTCCTCGACGAGGCCGAGCGAGGCCTCCACCTCCGCCGCCGCCTGCTGTCCCATCGCGACCTCCTGCTCCTCGGAGATCAGCGCGAGCTCCCGCTGCCCCGTGACGGGGTTGCGGGCGCACGCGCCGATCGGAATCGCGGCCGCGAGGGCGAGCGCGGCGACCGTGCGCCGCATCGTGACGTGTCTCGCACCGCGGCGCCGAACGTCGGCGCGGACGCGCGGGCGGGCGTGGGATCCGGTCGCTTCTCTCGATTCGCTCACTGGTCACCCCTCCGTGGTGCTCGGCGCGGCCAGGAGGGAGCAAGGTTCGGTCCGCCTGCCGCCCCGGCGCCGGGAGAGGCCGCGGTCAGACCACGAGCATCAGCACCGCCGTCCCGACGAGCGCGGCGGCCCAGAAGACGTCCACGTTGAGCCACGTCCGGCGCAGCATGCGGAGACCCAGCCGCTCGTACACGACGACCGCCACGGCCGCGGTGACGACGAGGTAGCCGCCCGTGTGCAGCGCGGTCGCCACCAGCGCGGAGAGCGGCGGCGCGGCGCCGAGCGCGGCGTGCCCGACCCCCATGCCGTGCGCGGCGTGCACATGGTCGAGCCCGGCGGAAGCGGCGCTCGTCCCGCCGAGCACGAACGGGAGGATCATCAGCCCCGCGCCGTGCGCCGAGGCCATGAGGAAGGACCAGATCGTGAGCTCCCGCGCGCCGACGCGCATGCCGCCGCCGCGGGGATGCCGATGCCCGCGCCAGGTGCGCCAGGCGGTCGCGACGAGCGCCGCCGCGACGAGCCAGCGGACGAGCGTCGGCGGCAGCATCGCGCCGACCGCCGCCGCCGCGGCGAGCGCCGCGAGCATCGCCAGCGCGTGTCCGGCGGCGAGCGGCGCGAGCGCGCGCCACACCGCGCGCCCGCTCCGCTCCTGCAGCCCGAGCGCGACGGCGAAGAGCCACCCCATCGCCGGGTTGATCCCGTGGACGGCCCCGAGCAGCAGGAGCGCCGCCCAGGGCCAGGGGATGTCCGTCATCGCGATCGCCTAGGAGAAGCAGAACGAGTCGGAGGAGGCATCGCCGCCCTGCAGCCGGACCTGGTGCGGCCGGATGCCGTCCTCGAACTCGACGAGGAAGCGACGGTCGAGAGCGATCCCGCCGCCCGCGCCGACGTCGAGCTTCGCGAGCCATCCCCGGATCCCATCCGGGTAGAACTGTGCGTCCCACGGCGAGTACAGCGAGTTCGTCACGTAGACCCGGCGGCCGTCCCGGCTCACCTCCACCATCTGCGGGCCGCCGTTGAGCGGCTCGTCGGGCGCGCCCGGGTGCGGCGTACGGCGCACGATGCCGCCGATGCGCGCCGATCCGACGAGCACCGGATTGAACGGGTCGGCGACGTCGTACTGCCGCAGCTCCCCCGTCCCCCAGCAGGAGACGTACAGATACCGGTCGTCCACCGAGAGGTTGATGTCGGAGACGAGCGGTGGCACGGCCTTGAAGCCCTCGAGCATCGGCGGCAGCTCCGCGGCGTCCGCCGGCTCGGCGGGGATCGTGATCACCTTCTTCGTCTTCCACTCGCCCCCCTTCCGGCCGGAATTCCGGTCGAGGTACCACAGGAACACGGACGAGGACAGATCCGCGAGCGAGATCACGACGCCGACGAAGCCGTAGGCGCGCGACGGATCGTGCGCCGGCCGCAGCTCGAGGACCATCTGCTGCTCCGCGCCGAGGTCGAGCGTCTCGACGTGGCGGCGCCGGCGCAGGTCCCAGACGTGGAGCGCATGGCCGTACTTGCCGCCGAGGAGCAGCTCGGGGTTGAGCCCCTCGCGCACCATGTTCGGCGTCCCCCACTCGCTCGTGAGCATCGTGTCGAGCCCGAGGTGCCAGGCGAAGTCGTAGGCGAGGTGCTGCGGCCCGCGCTCCTGCTCCCACCGACCCTTCACGTCGAAGCTCTCGTGGTCGAGCATGAAGATCCCGCCGGGCCCGCCGCCATCGGGCGCGCCGAGCGCGTTCATGTAGATGCCGTCCGGGCCGCAGTGCACCGTGTGGGGCGCGGCGTAGCCGGTCTTCCGCATCACCTCCTCGCCCTCGATGACCTTCACGAGCCGCGGCTGGCGCGGATCGGGCTTCGTGTCGACGACGTGGATGCGCGACGAGTGCGTGCCCGGAACGACGAGATAGCGGCGCTCGACGTGCGCGTTCGGCGCGTAGGGGCAGAGGTGGGAGCTGCAGGCGTTCCAGCCGAAGTGGTGCAGCTCGTTCCCGCCCTGCGGGAAGTCCACCTGGCCGACGAGCCGGCCGAAGCCGGACGACTCCGGGTCGGTGTCCACGACCCCGAGGGCATCCGTGCGTCCGTCGTCCTCGGTCGCGAGGAGCGCGACGTAGGCGAGCTTCTCCGGCGGCGCCTCCATCGCGAGCTGGGGTGACGGGTAGAACGTGGGGTCGGGGAGCATGCGTGCCATGGGAGTGTCTCCGATGCGCGGGGAAGAAGGCGTCTCACCATGGGATGCGCAGAAAAGCCGCGCCGCCGGACATCGCCGCGTCGTCACGCCGCGCAGCCGCGCTCCGGACGCTGGTAGTCGCAGCGGCACGACCCCGCCGAGCAGCGCATCGGCTCGCCGGCGGCCGCCGCGCGCACGCACCGCCAGCAGCGGGCGAGCTCCTCCGTCGCCGCCGGCACGGCGAGCATCCGCGTGGCGAGCGACGCCCCTCCCGTCAGGATGTCGCGGAGCGCCGGGCGCCCTTCCGCGTCGAACGAGAGCTCGGCGACGGCGACGAACCCCGCCTTTCGGATCCCCGACCCCGATGCATGGTTCTCCGGCGCCCAGGCGATCCAGAAGCGCTCCGCCTCGCGCGACTCGGCGCGCACGATCGCGTCGAGCAGCCGCGGATAGATCCCGAGCCCGCGGTGCGCCGCCGCCGTGACGAAGTTCCAGAGGTAGCGCTCCCCCGCCGCGACGGCGAAGGTCGAGCGCGTCTCCCCGATCTCGGCCGAGCGCGTCGCGACCCACCCCCACGCGGCCGCCTCGCCGCCGCGCCAGGCGACGTAGGGGCGATGACCGGCGTCGAGGCGGAGGCGCATCTCCTCGACGGTCCTCCCCTGGATCCCGGCCATCAGCGCCGCGTCCGTCTCGCGGCGGACGACGGTGTCGGCCACCGGCGGCGGCGCCTGCACGGGGTCGTGGCGGAGGCGAATGGCGAGCGGCATGGCGTGATCCTCGGGTCGGACGGTGAGAGCGGCGTTCAGCGCGGAGCCGGCGCGTCGAGCCAGCCGTCGGGCGCATCCAGCGGTCCGGTGAGCGTGTGCAGGAACGCCTCGAGCTGGCGCCGCTCGTCCGCCGTGAGACGCAGCGGCTTCAGCTCGCTGTGGCCGAACGGGGCGGCCGGCGCGCGATCGTAGTGCTCGACGACGTCGGCGAGCGACGCGATCTGCCCGGCGTGCATGAACGGCGCGCGCGCGGCCACGTTGCGGAGCGACGGCGTCTTGTACGCGCGCACCAGCTCCTCTCCCTCGGTCACGGCGAAGGTCAGCTCCTGGCACTCCTCGGGCTTCGCGTCGCTGTAGGGGCTCGTGCAGCTGAACTCGCCCGCGAGCGCCTGCCGCACGCCGACGGCGCGGCCGCTGTCCACGGGGAGGGCCGTCGCCGGGAAGGGCACGCCGGTGTTGTGGAAGCTGTTATCGGTGAGCAGCGCCCCGTTGTGGCAGTTGATGCAGCTCGCCTTGCCGACGAAGAGGCGCAGCCCCGCCTCCTCGTCGCGCGTGAAGGCGCTCTCCGGCCCGTGCTCGCGTCCGGCGAGCTCCGCGGCGACGTAGCGGTCGAAGCGCGACGGCGCGAAGCCGATGCGCCGCTCGTAGGCGGCGATCGCCTTGCCGATGTTCGCGTAGACGCGCGAGATCTCGTCGCGCCGCACCGCCGCGATCCGTCCCCACGCCCCACGACGCGCCGTGTCGGGCACCGGCCCCGCGCCGTCGGGGAGGCCGCGCAGGTCGGGGAGCGCGCCGAAGACCGCCTCGTACTCGGCGCGGTAGGCGGCGGCGACGAGTGTCGCGTACTGCGTGCGGTCGCCGCCGTGCTCGACGGGGCTCTCGAGCGGGCCAAGCGCCTGTGCCCACTGGCTGTCGGCGCGCCCGTCCCAGAACTGCCAGGGGCTGTGCGCCGTCCCCGCGACCGGCATCGTGCGCCGCGGCGTCGTCCCGACGCCTTCGCCGAGGGGGAGTCCGTCCTGGAGGTCGCGCTGCGGCACGTGGCAGCTCGCGCACGAGACCGTGCCGGTGCTGCTGAGGCGCGTGTCGAAGAAGAGCCGCCGGCCGAGCCGGGCGGCGGCGGTGTCGTCGGCCCACCGATTGGAGGGATCGGCAGGCAGCGGGCCGAGGCTCTCCAGCGAGAGCGAGCGGAGCACCGCCCGCTCCCCGGCCGACCAGCGGGCACGGTTCGACGAGAAGCCGTACACGGCGCAGGCCGACGCGAGGACGAGGGCGATCGTTCCGGCCAGCGTGAGGACCCGGCGGGCGGTGCGCATGGAAGTGTTCCGGTAGGGAGTCGGCGGGATCAGAGCGCGATGTTGAAGACGACGGAGTCGTCGCCGGCGGCGGAGCTGACGGCGAACTTCACGACCCACCAGCCGCCCATGTTGAACTTCATCCCCTCGACGACGTGGTCGCCGTTGCCGAGGCGGCGCGTGACGCGCGGCTTCGTCGGCAGGCCGTGGCCGTGCTGCGGCATCCCGCCGTCGATCTTCACGTCGCAGAGGTCCACCGGCGTGCCGTCCTTCGTCTCGATGTGGAGCGTCCAGCCGTGCATCTTCCCCTGCGGGATCGTGTCGCCGGCGGGGCGGATCGTCGCGCGATAGAGCCCGCTCTCGCTGACGCGCGTGCGCGAGTAGTCGAGGTCCTGCGGCGGCCGGGCGAACAGCATGCAGCCGGTGAGGAGGAGCGCGCCGGCGGTCGCGGCGAGCGCAGCGGACGCGCGGCGGGCGGAGCGGGAAGCGGAAGCGATACGCATCGGAAGCCTCGCGGAGAGTCGGTCGGAGATGAGAAGAGCCACGTCTCGTGAACGTGGCTCCATGCTATCCGCGGCCGGGCCTTCCGAATTGAACGAAGCGGCTGGCTCCCTTGTACGTAGGGGCTGACTTTCTCCGCGCCGCCGGCGGCGCCCGACGTCAGGTGGCGACCGGGGTGCGCCGCACCGGGCTGCTCGTCTGCATCGCCGACGGCGGGAAGCCGAAGGTGCGCCGCGAGGTGCGGGTCAGGTGCGCAGCATCGGCGAACCCGGCGGCGTGCGCCGCCGCGGAGAGCGACTCGCCCGCCGTCACGAGCTCCCAGACGCGAAGGAAGCGGCGCCACAGGATGTACGGACGGAGCGCGGTCCCCGTCTCCTCGACGAAGAGGTGGCGGAAGCGGCTCGGCGAGAGGAAGGCCTCGGCGGCCACCTGCTCGAGCGTCAGCGGCCCGGCAATGTTCGCCTTGATGTAGGCGATCGCCCGCAGGATCCGCGCGTCCGAGACGACGCGCGGCTCGACGCCGCCGGTGAGCGCCGACACGACGCGGCGCGCCGCCTCGGTCAGCGCCGCCTCGCTCGCGCCGTCGAGAAAGGCGGCGAAGAGTCCCGACGATGGCTGGGCGAGCGTGCCGGCGGGAAGGGGCGCGATCCCGCCGTGCAGGTAGAGCTCCGCGAGCGCGCGCCCCTCGCGCGTCTCCGGCTCGACGAAGAGCACCGCGTTCACCCCGATGCCCGAGGCGTCCATCGTGTGCGGCTGGCGCGAGGGGATGATCGCCCCGCCGTACGCCGACCACTCGTCGCGCTCGCTCGTCCGCAGCCGGACGCCGTGCTCCGAGCCGAAGACGACCTGGATCGCGTAGTGCGCGTGGAGGGGGACGACGCCGACATCGCGGCCGATGAAGAGGCAGCCGCCGTCCCACGACACGAATTGTCCGATGCCGCCGATCGTCGCCATGGTCCCGTCCGCGCCTCCGGCCGGGACCATTGTAACACCCGTCAGGCGGCGGCGTCCATCTCCTGGCGCTCGGCGATCCGGTCCGCGACCCAGGCCGCATCCGCGCCGACGCCGCCGATCAGCGCGGAGCTCCGGCGGTGCTGGAAGCGGAGGCCGACGAAGTAGAGCCCGGGGGCGCCGAGGGCGGCGCCGCGCCGGTGCCGCGGCCCCCCCGTCTCGTCGAGCACCGGGAGCTCGATCCACGAATAGTCCGGCGCGAAGCCGGTGCACCAGACGATGACGCGCGGGTCGAGCGGCGCGCCGTCGCACACCGGGCGTCCGTCGCGCACCTCCGCGACTCTACCGACGCGGGCGACCCCGGCGGCGGCGATGTCGCGCGGCGTCATGCCGACGAGCGCGTCGCCGTGCGACGCGCGCTCGCGCATGCGCCGCCCCACGCGCGTCTCCGCCGTGAAGCGGGTGAAGACCGGCCAGAGCCAGTCGAAGATGTCGCGGCCGAGCAGGCGGCGAGGCAGGTGTCCCGTCTCGCGCCCGGCGAGCCAGACGTTGCGGACGCGCGCCAGCTCCAGCGCGATCTGCGCCCCCGAGTTCCCGGCGCCGACGACGAGCGCATCGCCCGGCGGAAGATCGAGGGGGCTGCGGTACTCGCTCGAGTGGAGCTGGCGGATCGCCGGCGAGAGCCGCGCGGCGAGCGCCGGCACGTGCGGGCGCTGGAAGGGCCCCGTCGCGACGACGACGTTCTCCGCCTCGAACGTCGTGCCGCCGGCGCGGACCACGTAGCGCGCGCCGTCGTGCGAGAGCGACTCGACGCGCGATGCCGGGCGGACGGGGAGGTCGAAGCGCTCCGCGTAGCGCTCGAGGTAGTCGGCCACCTCGTCCTTGTCCGGCAGGTGCGACGGCGGCGCCGGGAAGGGCATCCCCGGAAGCCCGCTGTACGCGGCGGGCGTGAAGAGGCGGAGCGAGTCCCAGCGGCGCCGCCAGGCGTCGCCGACCCGCGCCTCGGCATCGAGGATGACGAAGTCCACATCGCGCGCGGCGAGGTGGTGCCCCATGGCGAGCCCGGCCTGCCCGCCGCCGATGACGATGGTGTCGTAGCGCACGACGCGTCCGCGGGAAGCCGCGCGGAGGGAGGTCCGGGAGTCCATTCGAGTGGCTCGGAGAGAAAGTGACGGCATCGCCCGCCGCCGGGGTCGTTCGCCGAGCACATCTTCGCTCCGCCGCAGGGCCCGACGCTTGAACGAACGGGCTGAGCTCGCGGATCAGGCCGCGCGCTCCCTCGCGTAGACGGCGACCTCCCAGACGACCGTGCGGCGGAGGGACCGCCGGGCGAAGCCGTGTTCCACCAGCATCGCGTCGATCGCCGCGGGCGGGTGCAGGAAGACGCGGAACGGCGAGCGGCGGATCCGCATCGCCAGGTTCACGAGGGCGATCCCCGCGCGCACGAAGCGCGTCTCGCGCGGGTACACCGCGGCGACGACGTGCCGCGCCTTCGCCGCGGCGCTGCCGACGAGCGCCGGCATGTCCGGGTAGCAGCAGATCACCCGGTCGAGCGTGACGACGTCGGCGCGCTCGAGCTCCGGCGCCGTCTCGACGAAGTCGCCGCGGAGGAATCGGACGCGCCCGGCGTGCCCGAGGCGCGCCGCCTCCTCGCTCGCGGCGCGCAGGTAGTCGGGGGAGACGTCCACGTGGACCGCCGTCGTCGCGCCGGCGTCGAGCAGGAGATGATGGATCGCGCCGACGCCCCCGCCGATGTCGAGCAGCGTGCGGTCGCCGACCCCTTCCGCCCGCGCGCCGTCGACGAGGAGCCGGGTGGTCCGGCTCGGACCGCGGCGGCGGAAGCGGCGCAGCTCCCAGTCGGCGGTGCGGCGGCCGAACTGTCGCTCGATCCCTTCGCAATGGCAGCAGGTGATCATCGGCGCCCGCGTGAAAGTCAGTCCCCGTAGGCCGGCGCCGCATCCCGCGCGGGCGCGCCCGCCGGGGTGTTCGCCCGCGCGAGCTGGCGCTCCTTCCACAGCGAGTACACCGCCGGGATGACGACCAGCGTGAGCACCGTGCTGGAGACCATCCCGCCGACCATCGGCGCGGCGATGCGCTTCATCACGCCCGAGCCGGCACCGCTCCCCCAGAGGATCGGCAGGAGCCCGGCCATGATCGCGGTGACGGTCATCATCTTCGGCCGCACGCGCTCGACCGCGCCCTCGACGACCGCATCGTGGAGGTCGTGCAGCGATGGCCGCCGCCCATCGCCGGAGCGCGCCTTCCAGGCATGGTCGAGGTAGATCAGCATCACGACCCCCGTCTCCGCCGCCACGCCGGCGAGCGCGATGAAGCCGATCGCCACCGCGACCGACCACTCGTAGCCGAGCGTCGCGAGCAGCCAGATCCCGCCGACGAGCGCGAAGGGGAGCGAGAGCATGACGATCAGCGATTCGCCGACGCTGCGGAAGTTGAAGTAGAGGAGCAGGAAGATGAGCGCCAGCGTGGCGGGGACGACGACCCGCATCCGCTCCGTCGCCCGCTGCATGTACTCGTACTGTCCGCTCCACGCGAGCGTGTAGCCGGGCGGGAGCTCCACCTCCTCCTCGACCATCGCCCGCGCCTCCCGAACGTAGCCGCCGATGTCGCGGCCGGCGACATCGATGTACACCCACGCCGTCGGCATCGCGTCCTCCGTCCGCACGACCATCGGTCCCGCCGTCTGGCGGATCGTCGCCACCTGTCCGAGCGGCACCTGCGTCGTCCCGCCGCCGCCGGACGCGCCGGACGCGCCGGCCATGCCGGCCATCCCCGCATCCGCACGGCCCGGCCCGCGGGCGCGGCCGTGGCTGACGGGCACGAGCACCGCGGCGAGCTTCTCCGGCGTGTCGCGCAGCTCCTGCGGGTAGCGGATGCGGACGCCGTAGCGCTCCCGCCCCTCGATCGCCTGCGTGACCGTCATCCCGCCGATCGCCGTCGCGATGACCGCCTGGATGTCGCCGACGTTGAGCCCATGCCGCGCCGCCGACGCGCGATCGATCTCGATGTCCAGATAGTAGCCCGAGACCGCGCGCTCGGCGAAGGCGCTGCGCGTCCCCGGGACCATCGACACCGAGCGCTCCACCGCCTTCCCCAGCCGCTCCAGCTCCGCGAGGTCGGGCCCGAAGATCTTCACGCCGACCGGCGTCCGGATCCCGGTGGCGAGCATGTCGATGCGCCCCTTGATCGGCATCGTCCAGGAGTTGGTCACACCGGCCATGCGCACGGCGGAATCCATCTCGGCGATCAGCCGCTCGTACGTCATCCCCGCGCGCCATTCCCGCTCGGGGCGAAGCGTGATCGTCGTCTCGAACATGTCGAGCCCCGCCGGATCGGTCGCCGTGTTCGCGCGCCCGGCCTTCCCCCAGACGTGCTCCACCTCGGGGAAGCCGGCGAGGATGCTGTCCTGGATGCGCAGGATCTCGCGCGCCCGCGCCACGCTCACGCCGGGGAGCGTCGTCGGCATGTAGAGGATCGTCCCCTCCTCGATCTCCGGCATGAACTCGCTGCCGAGCCGCGTCCACGGGATCCACGTCACGATGAGCGACGCCGCCGCCGCGACGATGACCGGCCAGCGATGCCGCAGGACCCACGCGATGACCGGGCCGTACAGCCGGATGAGCGCCCGGTTCAGCGGGTTCGCGCGCTCGCGATAGATCCGGCCGCGGACGAAGAGCCCCATCGCCACCGGGACGAGCGTCACCGAGAGGAGGCTCGCCGCCGCCATCGCGAACGTCTTCGTGAAGGCGAGCGGCGTGAAGAGGCGCCCCTCCTGCCCCTCGAGCGTGAAGACGGGGAGGAAGGAGACGGTGATGACGAGGAGGGAGAAGAAGAGCGCCGGTCCCACCTCCTTCGACGACTCGACCACGACCCGCCACCGCCGCGCCGGGCTCAGCCGGCTCGTGTCCACGTACCGCTCTTCCCCCGTCCCGCTTCCCGCTTCCCGCTCCAGGTGCTTGTGCATGTTCTCGATCATCACGATCGCCGCGTCGATCATCGCGCCGATCGCGATCGCGATCCCGCCGAGGCTCATGATGTCGGCGCCCACGCCGACCCAGCGCATCGCGACGAACGCCATCAGGATGCCGATCGGCAGCGTGATGATCGCGACGAGCGCCGAGCGGAGGTGGAGAAGGAAGGCGACGCAGACGAGCGCGACGATGAGGATCTCCTCGAGCAGCTTCCCGCGGAGGTTCTCGATCGCCCGCTCGATGAGCGCGCTGCGGTCGTAGACCGGTCGCACGACGACGCCCGGCGGGAGTCCCTGCTCCACCTCCGCCAGCTTCGCCTTCACGTTCGCGATCGTCGTCAGCGCGTTCTCGCCGAAGCGCATCACGACGATCCCGCCGACCGCATCTCCCCGTCCGTCGAGCTCCGCGATCCCGCGCCGGACCGCCGGACCGACGGAGACGCGCCCCAGCTCCGCGACGCGGATCGGCGTCCCCGCTGCGGTCGCGCCGACGACGACGTTCTCGATGTCGCCGACGCCGCGCAGGTAGCCGAGCCCGCGCACCATGTACTCGCGCTCGGAGAGCTCCATGACCATCGCGCCGACGTCGGCGTTCGCGTTCTGTACCGCCGCCATCACCTGCGGCACGGTCACGCCGTAGGCGAGGAGCTTCGCGGGGTCCACGTCGATCTGATACTGCCGCTCGAACCCGCCGATCGACGCCACCTCGGCGACGCCCGACACCGCGGTGAGCGCGTAGCGCAGGTACCAGTCCTGGATGCTCCGCAGCTCGGCGAGGTCGAGGCGCCCCGTCGTGTCCTCGAGCGCGTACTGGTAGACCCACCCCAGCCCGGTCGCGTCCGGACCGAGCGTCGGCGTCACGCTCGGCGGCAGCTTGCCCGCGATGCCGCTCAGGTACTCGAGGACCCGGCTGCGCGCCCAGTAGAGGTCCGTCCCGTCCTCGAAGATGACGTAGACGAAGGAGACGCCGAAGAAGGAGTAGCCGCGCACCGTCCGCGCGCCCGGCACCTTGAGCATCTCGGCGGCGATCGGATAGGTGACCTGGTCCTCGACGATCCGCGGCGCCTGCTCGTTGTAGTCCGCCTGCACGATGACCTGCACGTCGCTCAGGTCGGGCAGGGCCTCGAGCGGGGTCTCGCGAAGCGCCCAGAGACCGCCGATGACCGCGGCGGTGGTGAGCAGGAAGACGATCAGCCGGTTGCGGACGGACCACTCGATGATGCGTGTCAGCATGGCTCGTCACTCCTCGTGGCCCGAGTGGTCCTCGGCGGCCGGACCGTGCCCCGAGTGGTCCTCCGCCGGGGGCGCGACCGGCACCGGCGTGCCGCGGCCGTCGGGCGGCGCGACGGGGGCCGTCATGTCCATCCCGGGCATGTTCCCCATCCCGCCCATCAGCGTGCCGAGGTTCGACTCCGCGTCCACGAGGAAGGTCGCCGAGGCGACGACGGTGTCGCCCGCCGCGATCCCTTCGCGCACCTCGATCCGCTCCGTGCCCGCGATCCCGATGACGACCTCGCGCGGCTCGAGCTTGCCGTCGGCGCGCTTCACGAAGACGAGGCTCCGCTCGCCCGTCGTGAGCACCGCGGAGCGCGGAACGTTGAGCACCTCGCCGCGCCCGCCGCCGCGGACGAGGAGCGTCGCGTACATCCCGGGCTTGAGGCGCAGCCCCGCGTTCGGCAGCTCGACGCGCACGCGCGCCGTGCGCGTCTCCGCGTTCAGCGTCGGGTAGATGTAGGCGATGCGTCCGAGCCACTCCTCGCCCGGGAACGCATCGAAGCGCGCGACGACGCCCTGTCCGATCCGGACGATGGCGAGGTCCTGCTCGAAGACCTCCCCCTCCACCCAGACCACGCCGAGGTCGGCGACGCGGTAGAGCGGATCACCGGCCATGATCTTCTGGCCCTCGAGAACGGACTTCTCGACGACGAAGCCGCCCGCCGGCGCGACGAGGGTGAGCGTCCGACGGACCTCGCCGCTCCGCTCGATGCGCTCGATGTCGCTCGCCGGGATGTCCCAGTAGGCGAGCCGGCGGCGCGCGGAGCTCACCAGATCGAGCGCGGAACGGCGGGCGTCCTCGGTGCCCCCCGCCACATCCTCGGCGAGGCGCTTCGCGAGGAGCAGCTCCTCCTGGGCGGAGACGAGCATCGGGGAGTAGAGCTCGAGGAGCGGCTCGCCCCGGCGCACGAGCTGCCCCGTGTAGTCCACGTGCAGCCGCTCGACCCAGCCGTCCACCTTGGGCGAGATCGTGCGCACCCGCGTCTCGTCGAACGTCACCTGGCCGACCGTCCTGACCTCGCGATCGAGCGGACCCATCATCGCCGCCGCGTAGGTGACGCCGATGCGATGCGCCTCGGCGGCGGTGAGCGCGACGGGCTCCGCGGCGTCGGTCGCCATCGCGCCGTGCGCGTGCGCCGTGTCGGTCTCGGGAGCATCGGGCGCGCGGGTGGCCAGCCAGGTCCCGGCCACCGCGGCGAGCAGGATGACGCCGTAGCCGCCGGCACGTACGGCGCGCTGGCGCGCGGTGCGCGGGCGTGCGCCGAAGGGAGAGTCGGCCCGGTCGGGCCCCTCGGGAAGTTCGGTCATCGGATTCCTCCTGCGGCGCCCGCCGCCGCATCGCGCGCGACGACGAACGGATCGAAGAGCTGCCGGCCCGTGAGCATCTCGAGCTCGGCCCAGGCCTTTCCTTCGGCGGCCTCGAGCGACGCGAGCTCCTGTCGGTAGCGGTTGACGGTCATGCGGTCGTCGAGGAGCGTCATGAAGTCCACGCTGCCGACGCGATACGCGGCGTGCGCCGAGGCGACCGTCGCCTCGGCCTGCGGGATGACGGTGTTCCGGTAGAGCGCGGCGAGGCGGCGCGCCCGCTGGAGCTCGGCGTGCGCCGCGACGACGCGGCCGCGTGTCTCGGCGCGCATGCCCGCGAGGTCGGCTTCGGCCATTCGCCGCATCGCGTTCGTCTCCTCGCGCATGCGCAGCTGCCGGCTGCGTGCGAAGACGGGTACGGACGCGCCGATCATGAGGCTCCCCATGCGCTCCGTCCCCATCTCCGAGCCGCGCTGCCCGTACGCGACGCCGAGCCGGAGGTCGGGCCAGATCTCCCGTCTCGCGAGCCGCGCGTCGGCGCCGGCCGCCCGCACCTCCGCCTCGCCGGCGCGAAGCATCGGCCGGTACGCGTCCGCGAGCGCGAGGAGCGAGTCGAGCGCGGGCACGGAGGCGGGGAGGAGGGGGAGCGCGGGATCGGGTGCGCGCCCGGCGGCAGGCCGATCGCGCAACGCATCGAGGCGCGCGGCCATCCCCACGCGCATCGCGTGCATGCGGATCGTGTCCTCGGTCATGCGCGCGATCTCGACCTGCGCGCGGAGCACGTCGGCCTGCCGCCCGTCGCCGACGCGGTACATCGCCTCGGCGGTGCCCAGGATGTCGTGCAGGAGGCGCAGCGTCGCGCGTGCGATCTCCAGCGACCGGTCGGCCGCGTAGAGCTCGTAGAAGATCATCGCGCCCTCGCTCCGCACCTCCCACGCGATGTCCGCCGCGCGCTCCGCGGCCGCGTCCGATCTCGCTTCCGCCGCCCGCCCCGCGAGTCCCAGCTTCCCCGCGGTCGGGACCATCTGCATGAGCTGGAGCTCCGTCATGCCGAGCGGGTCCATCGGCTCGAGCTCCGGGAGCGCGTAGTTCATGAAGCCGAGCTGGAGCTCCGGGTCGGGCGGGCGCCTCGCCGACGCGATGCGCGCCTCCACCGCTCGCGCCAGCGCGCGCGCCGCCGCGGCGCGCGGACTCGCGTCGCGAAGCTCGCGATAGAGGTCGCCGAGCACGAGGCGTCGGGACGAGTCGGCGTCCTGCGCCCCCGCTTTCGCGGGCGCGCCGGCGAGGGCCGCCGACAGCGCGATGGCGACGGCGGCGGCTCCGATTCCGGTCCGGGCGCGGCCACGGCCGCGCCCCGCTGTGCATGTCATGTCGTCCCCTGACCTCCGGTTGCCGCGCTCGCTCCGCGCCGGTGACCGGCACTGCTCCGCGGGCCTCGCGGAGCGGGAGTCGAGTCGCGATGTCACCACGCTCGGCCGGTCGCGGTGGCGACCGGCGGCGAGCGACTCACGCGATTGTGAGGGAGGCTATGCCCTTGGCGGGGGCAGCTCTGGGGGAATGGCGGGTCCGGGCGGCGCCGTCGCGGTCACCGGATCCACGCCGGGGCTCGTCACGGCGAGGAGGACGGGCGCGGGCACCGCGGCCGCGAGCGCGACGGCGCAGGTCGGCATCGTCGAGCAGGCCCCTGGCGCCCACGGCGCGTCGCAGGGCGACGAGCCCGCGGGCGACTCGCAATCCGGGCAGCCGGGGAGGTGCGACCGATCGTGCTCGTGCGACGCACTCGCCGCGGATGCCGCGTGCTCCGCATGCTCCGCATGCACGGCGTGCACCCCGGGCGACTCGGCCCGTCCGGCGGCACCGAACGCCCCCGCGTCGCCCAGCAGGAGCTGGACGAGCAGGAGGCTCACGAGCAAGGCGGTGATGCGGCGGAGTGAGGGCATGCGAGTGCGATGTGGCGCGGTCCGATACGCGGACGCCGCCGCGGTGGAGTCAATCAAGGACCGCGCAGCGCCCTGCGTCAACCCTACGGCGCGGCCCCCTCCGCCGCGACCGGGAGATGGCGCTGACGCCGTCGGGGATTGCCCGACGGCGACGGCGCTCGACGACCTCTACAGCCGCACCCGCCGCAGCAGCTGCGCGTTGATCGCGACGACGACCGTGCTCGCCGACATGAGCACCGCGCCGATCGCCGGCGAGAGGACGAACCCCCACGCGGCGAGCAGCCCGGCCGCGAGCGGAATCGCGAAGATGTTGTAGCCGGCGGCCCACCAGAGGTTCTGCACCATCTTGCGATAGCTGGCGCGGGAGAGGGCGACGATGCGCGGCACGTCGCGCGGATCGCTCCGCACGAGCACGATGTCCCCCGCCTCGACGGCGACGTCGGTGCCCGCCCCCATCGCGATGCCGACGTCCGCCGTGACGAGCGCCGGCGCGTCATTCACCCCGTCGCCGACCATGGCGACCTTCTTCCCCTGCGCCTGGAGCTCGCGGATGCGCTCGGCCTTCTGCTCCGGGAGCACCTGCGCGAAGACCGTGTCGATCCCGAGCTCGCGCGCCACCGCGTCGGCGACCGGCCGCGCGTCGCCGGTGAGCATGACGACCTCGATCCCCGCCTCGTGCAGGCGCGCGATCGCCTCGCGCGACTCCGCGCGGACCGCGTCCGCCACGGCGAACGCGGCGAGGACGCGCTCGCCCTCGACCAGATAGATGGCGCCCTGTCCCTTCTCCGCTGCCCGCGTGACGGCGTCGCGGAGCGCGGTCGCCGGCTCGATGCCGCTCGCCGCGAGGAGGTTCGGGCCGCCCGCGGCGAGCCGCCGTCCTTCGACGGTGCCGCGCACGCCGCGCCCCGGGACGTACTCGAAGTCGCGCGCCGTGGGGACGGCGAGTCCGCGCTCCTCGGCGCTCGCCAGCACGGCGCGCGCGACGGAGTGCTCGGAGTCCCGCTCGATCGCCGCGGCGAGGCGGAGCGCCTCCTCCGGTGTGATGCCCTCGGCGGTCGTGATGTCCACGACGCGATGCTCGCCGCGCGTCAGCGTCCCCGTCTTGTCGAAGACGACCGCGTCGAGGCTGCGCGCCTCCTCGAGGCCGCGCCGGTCGCGGACGAGGAGACCGCCGCGCGCGCCGAGCGTCGTCGAGATCGCGATGACGAGCGGGATCGCGAGCCCGAGCGCATGGGGGCAGGCGATGACGAGCACGGTGACGACGCGCTCGATCGCGAACGAGGGATCGTCGGGGCGCAGGACGAGCCAGACGACGAGCGTCACGAGCCCCGCGCCGAGAGCGATGAGCGTGAGGGCGAAGGCGGCGCGGTCGGCGAGCGCCTGCGCGCGCGACCGCGACGTCTGCGCCTGCTCGACGAGACGCATGATCCCGGCGAGCGCGGTGCGCTCCCCGGTCCCGGTGACCTCGACGCGCAGCGCACCGGCGCCGTTCACCGTGCCGGCGATGACCCGGTCGCCATCGCGCTTCTCGACCGGCGCGGACTCCCCGGTGATCATCGATTCGTTCACCGCGCTCGCGCCCTGCCGCACGAGGCCGTCGGCCGGGACGCCCGCGCCGGGGCGCACGAGCAGGAGGTCCCCCTCGCGCAGCTCGCCGACGGGCACCTCCTCGATGCGCTCGCCGACGATGCGGGCGGCGGTATCGGGGAGCAGCTTCGCCAGCTCCTTCAGCGCGCCCTGCGCCTGCGAGATCGAGCGCATCTCGATCCAGTGGCCGAGGAGCATGATCGTGACGAGCGTCGCCAGCTCCTCCCAGAGCGGCATCCCGTCGTAGCCGAGCGTCACCGCGGCGCTGAAGAGGAAGGCGACGGAGATGGCCAGTGCGATGAGCGTCATCATCCCCGGCAGCCGGTCTTTCAGCTCCTGCACCGCGCCCTGGAGGAACGGCCGTCCGCCGTAGAGGAAGACTGCCGTCCCGAAGAGCGCCGGGATGTACATCGCGCCCGGGAAGTGCGGCGCGGTGTAGCCGAGGGCGCGCTGGAGCATGTGCCCCCAGACGAGCGTCGGAATCGTCAGCGCGAGCGAGATCCAGAACCTGTCGCGGAACATCGCGACCGAGTGGCCGGCATGCTTGTCGTGGCCGGCGTGTCCGGCGTGGGCCGCGCCGGCCGTGGCGTGATGGCCGTGCGCGTGTGCCGCGTGCTCCGTCGCCTCGCCCCGTCCGGCGAGCTCGGGGTGCTCCGGGAAGCCCGGTTCCGCCGGCGCGCGACCGTCGTGCTCGTGCCCGCCGTGGCCACCGTGCTCGTGCTCTCCGTGGTCGTTCAGCGCTCGCATCCCGTGATGGTGGGCGTGCCGATCAGTCGTGTCCATGGTGCCCTCCCCTCTCCTGCAAGGACGGCCGCATCGCGGCGGTCATCGGGTCGAGCGCGCCGTAGCTCCCCATCCGCATCGGTCCGCCGCCGAGGAAGAGGCGCGCGCCGGCGGAGACGCTCCAGAAATGACGGCTCCCGTACAGCGCGCGCGGGTCGATCCCGCCGCGCTCCGCGGTCACCCGGTTCCGCTGCACCTCGACGAAGGGGCGCACGCTCACCGGGTACGCGCTCGTCTCGAACCCGTAGCCGACGGTGGCGATCAGCCAGCGCGTCGCGCCGATCTCGTGCGCGTCGTGGTCGTACCGGAAGAAGCCCGGCGTACCCGGCGTCCCCTCACGCTCGTACTCCGGGCGCGTCGCGTACTCGAGCCGGGCGTACGGCGCGTGGCGCCGCCCGTCGCCGAGGGCGAGGAGCGCCTCGCCGAGCACCGACCAGTGCCCCTCCCCGCGCTGCGGCTCGCTGCGCGACGCCTCGGCGAGCGCGTAGAGCCGCCCGAAGGCGTAGTCGGCGTCGTGCCGCGCGGCGGCGTTGTACAGCTCCGTGCGGAGCGCCGTACCGTGGTGCTCCTCCATGATGCGGGCGTACGAGGCGGAGAGCTCCCACGGCGCGAAGGGACCGAAGCCGTCCGAGCCTCGGGCCGCGCCGAAGCGCCTGCTCAGCCGCGCCGACCACGAGTCGCCGAAGCGCTCGATGTTGCTCAGGTCGTAGGCATCCTCGGGCTCGGCGCCACCGAAGAGCCCGCCCTCGAGCCCCCAGCCGCCGCGCAGCCACGCGACGTTCAGCGTCCAGCGCTCGAGCACCTGCGACAGGTGATGGTTCGTCGGGAACTTCAGCGCCGGGCGCCCCATCGGGTCGTCGGTGCCGTAGGGCGCGAAGCCCTTCCCCGCCGAGATCGAGAGCACGCCTCCGCCGGTGTCCCACCAGTTCGCGGTGAGCATCGCCTCGTGCAGCAGCGTGTGGGGGTGGCGGCTGTCGATGAACCCCTCCCCCCATCCGCCGTAGGTCAGCTCCCCGTTCTCCTGCGTCAGCTCCTCGAAGTTCAGCGTCGTGCGGAGGACGAGTCGGGATCGGGGGCTCGCGACGTTCAGCATGACGGCGGGCTGCGTCGCGTACAGCCCGGCGGTGCCGAGGAGGCTCCGCTCCTGGCGGTCGCTCGCCGCGGTGACGACGGGAAAGAGCTGCGCCATGCCCATGACGGCCCATCCGTCGCCGATCGGGCGCATCCACATCGAGTGGGGGACGGCGTCGGACGTTGCGGCGCGGGTTTGCGGCGCCGTCGACGGCGGCGGCGGTGCATGGTCCTCGTGATGGTCGCCCTGCTGGGCGAGGGCGCCGCGTGGCGCGGCGGCCAGCAGGACCGCGAAGGCGGCGAGCGAGGCGGTCGGCAGGGTTCGCATGATCGGTCCGTCGATGGGGGGTGCGCTGCGCGGCGGGCACGGCATCGTGATACCACCTGGGGGTATAGTAGCTACCCCTAGGGGGTATGTCAACGGCTCCCTTCCGGGAGGCGGGGGGCAGAACGCCGAGCGCGGCCGGGACGGTGTCCCGGCCGCGCTCGGCTCGCCACCGCACGTCCTCGCAGGACGTCCGTCTCGTGACGCGTCCGCCCTATTCCACCACCTCCCGCAGCGCCCGCACCTCCACCAGCGCCGCCTCGTCCGGCATCGCCGCGCCGGCGACCGCGCGCGCGAGCGTCTCGTCGCGGCGGTACAGGTCGTTGCCGAAGTGCAGCTCTCCGTCCCGCACGAACGTCGTCAGGTACATGATGTAGACGGGGATCTTCCGCTCGAGGGTCACCTGCTGCGCGTTCGGGCCCGACGCCATCGCCGCCTCGATCCGCGGCAGGTCCCAGCCGAGCACGTACTGCGCGAGCCGCGCCGGCTGCTCGACGCGGATGCACCCGTGGCTGAAAGCGCGCACATCGCGCTCGAACAGCCCCTGCGCCGGCGTGTCGTGCAGGTAGATGGCGAAGTCGTTCGGGAACATGAACTTCACCAGTCCGAGCGAGTTCTCCCCGCCGGGCCGCTGCCGGATGCGCTGCGCCCCCGACTCGATCGCCGACCAGGACGGCGCGTACTGCCCGAGCACCGGCGCGCGCTCGCTCTGCCCGCGCACGACCTCGTAGCCGTTGCGCGCCATGTAGCCCGGGTCCGCCTGCGCCTTCGGGAGGATCTCGTCGAGCGCGATGTTCTTCGGGACGTTCCAGTACGGCCGGAAGACGACGTAGCTCATCGAGTCGCTGAATGCCGGCGTCGACCGGTCGTCGTACTCCGAGCCGACGATGACCTTCATGTCGAGCACCGGCTCGCCGCCGTCGTACGCCTCCAGCCGGAAGGCGGGGACGTTGACGAAGACGTAGCGGTCCCCCAGCTGGCGCGGCAGCCAGCGGTAGCGCTCGAGGTTCGCCGCGATCTGCCGCAGCCGGAACTCGGCGGACGTGTTGAGCGACGCCAGCGTCCCGCCGCCGAGAATGCTGTCCACGACGATCGAATGCCGCGCCTGGAAGCGCGCGACGGCGCCGGCGATCTGCGCATCGTAGACCGCCCGATCGATCTCCTGCCCCGTCGAGTCGCGCAGCGGCGTCGCGCGCACGCCATCGTCCACGTATTCCTCCACCCGCAGCCGCGCGAGGAGCGCCTCGAGGCGTGGGACCGCGGCCGTGTCGCCCGGCTCGAGCACCTCTCCCTCCGGCACCGTCGGCCATCCCCCCGCGGCGGCGATCTCGCGGTAGCGCTCGAGCATCCGGCGGAGCTCGTCGAACTCCTCGCGCTGGGGGCGCATCCGCGCGATCCCGCGGTCGAGCGGCTCCATCCGCAGGGTGCGCACGAGGGCGCTGTCCACGTCCATCTCCTGCGCATCGATGTGCCACCCCTGCGAGACCGACCGCGGGTCGATCTGCCCCGTGAACATGTCCGTGCCGAGGGCGACGTAGGCGGAGGTCAGCAGGAGGTCGGCCTCGACCAGCTGCTCGGCGGTGGGCGCGTCGGTCTCGCGCAGGGCGCCGAGGGTGCGGCGGAGCTCGGCGATCGGGTACGCGTCGATGCGCAGCCCGTCGGTGTGCGCGTACTCGAGCGCGTTGACGAGCTCGTGCGTGCGCTCGCGCAGCCCGTCCTCATCGAGCCAGAGCGGGACGTTCCCGTACGCGCCGTAGAGCACGAGCATGTGGCGGTCGCGCTCGCCGGTACGGCGGGCGAGCGTCGCGCTGTCGGTCAGGCCGAGCCGCTCCTCGAGCTCGGCGCGCAGGGCGACGACCTCGACGCCCATCACGCGCTCGAGGCCGGCCGGGCTCCACGTCTCGGCGATCGCGCCCTCGTCCTCCTCCCAGTGCACCCGGCCGTTCCCGCCGCAGGCGGCGAGGAGGGCCGTAAGCGCGAGGCAGAGCGGGAGAAGGACCGATCCCGGGGCGAAGCGCGGCCGGGGCCGCCGGGGCCGGCGGGCTCGGGAATCTCTCGACGGGCTGGACATCGTATCGCTCATGTATCGTGCATCTCCTGAATTGCCTGACGGTTGCGAACGCCGAGCGCGGCCGTGCGGGCTCCCCCGGCGGTCGCGCCACGGACGGGCCCGCCCTTCACATGAGCCAGATCCGGACCGCCGCGAGCCGCACGTTGACGCGGCGCAGGGTCGGCGCCTACGCTGGATGGAGATGACCCTTCACGTCCTCACCCATCGCTCCGCGCTCGGCGCGACGGCGATCGTCCAGAGAAGACCGCGTCCCGGCGGATCGCCATGAGCGGGCGATCCGACGCGGCCACCGCGTGCGAGCTCCGCGTGGCCGGGATGGACTGCGCGAGCTGCGCGGCGACGATCGAGCGGTCGCTGCGCCGCCTCGACGGCGTGCGCGACGTGCGCGTCGACGTCGTCGGCGGACGCGTCCGCGTCGGCTTCGCCGAGGGCGCCGTCTCGCGCGGCGCGCTCGCCGGGGCGATCCGCCGGGCCGGCTACGCGGTCGAGGAGGATGCGCCCGCCGCCGCGTCCGGCGTGGCGCAGCAGGGGCCTCGCGCCGCGCAGGCGCCCGGTCGCGGCGAGCCGCTCCGCCCGGCGATCGTCGCCGGCCTCGCGCTCGTCCTCGGCCTCGCCGCGAAGTGGACGGCGCTCCCGGCGGAGCTCTCGCTCGCCCTGCTCGGCGTCGCGACCGTCGCCGGCGGCTGGTACGTCGTCCCGCGCGGCCTGCGCGCCGCACGCGACCGCGCGCTGGACATGCACTTCCTCATGTCCGTCGCCGCGGCGGGCGCGTGGGCGATCGGCGAGCCGGAGGAGGCCGCGGCGACGCTCTTCCTCTTCGCCATCGCCGAGCTCCTCGAGAGCCGGTCGATGGATCGCGCGCGCCATGCGATCTCCGCGCTGATGGACCTCTCGCCCGCGGAGGCGAGCGTGCGCCGCGACGGCGTCGAGCGCCGCGTCCCCGTCGCCGAGGTCGCGGTCGGCGAGAGCATCGTCGTGCGGCCGGGAGAGAAGATCCCGGTGGATGGTGAGGTCGTCGCGGGACGCTCGAGCGTGAGCGAGGCGCCGATCACCGGCGAGTCGATGCCCGTGGACAAGGAGTCCGGCGCCGCGGTCTTCGCCGGGAGCATCAACGGGCACGGCGTGCTCGAGCTGCGATCGTCGCGGCCGGCGAGCGACACGACGCTCGCGCGGATCATCCACGCGGTGGAGGAGGCGCAGGCCTCGCGCGCGCCGAGCCAGACCTTCGTCGACCGCTTCGCGCGCGTCTACACGCCGCTCGTCGTCGCCGCCGCCGTGCTGATCGCGGTCGTGCCGCCGCTGCTCGCGCTCGGGAGCTGGGAGTCGTGGATCTACCGCGCGCTCGCGATGCTCGTCGTCGCCTGCCCCTGCGCGCTCGTCATCTCGACGCCGGTCGCCATCGTCAGCGGGCTCGCCGGCGCCGCGCGCAGCGGCGTGCTCGTCAAGGGCGGCGCCTTCCTCGAGCGCGCCGCGCGGACGACGACCATCGCCTTCGACAAGACCGGCACGCTCACCGAGGGGCGCCCGGCGGTCACCGACGTCGTCCCGCTCGACGGCGTCCCGCCGGACGAGCTTCTTCGCCTCGCGCTCGGCGTCGAGCGCTGGTCGGAGCACCCGATCGCCGTCGCGGTGCTCGCGGAAGGCGCGCGGCGCGGGATCGCTCCGCCGGCGTCGCGCGACTTCGAGTCGCTCCCCGGCCGCGGCGCCCGGGCGCGCGTCGGAGGGCAGCTCGTCGGGCTCGAGCACGACCGGCACCACGACGAGCAGGGGCTCGTCCGTCCGGAGCTGTCCGCGGCGCTCGCGCGGCTCGAGGCCGAGGGGAAGACGGCCGTCGTCGTCGTCGCGCGGGATGTCGCGCCGGCGGCCGGCGGCGCGCCGCGGGCGATCGGCGTGCTCGGGATCGCCGACCGCATCCGGCCGAACGCCGCCGCGGCGATCCGCGCACTGCGCGAGTGCGGCATCCGGCACGTCGTGATGCTCACGGGCGACAACGCCGGCACGGCGCAGGCGGTCGCATCGGCGGTCGGCGTGGACGAGGTGCACGCGGCCCTCCTCCCCGACGACAAGGTGCGCGTCGTGCGCGAGCTCGAGGCGCGGGGCGCGCACGTCGCGTTCGTCGGCGACGGCGTGAACGACGCGCCGGCGATGGCGGCGGCGGGGCTCTCCGTGGCGATGGGCGCGGCGGGAACGGACGTCGCCCTCGAGACCGCCGACATCGCCCTGATGGCCGACGACCTCGAGAAGCTGCCGCTCGCGATCCGCCTTTCGCGGAAGACGCTCGGCATCATCAAGCAGAACATCTCCGTCGCGCTCGCGATCAAGGCGGTCTTCCTCGTCCTCGCGGCGACCGGAGTCGCGACGCTCTGGATGGCGGTGGCGGCGGACATGGGCGGGTCGCTGCTCGTCGTCGCCAACGGCATGCGTGCCCTGCGGCCGGAGCGCTGAGGCACCGAGCGCGTCCGGGCGCGAACCGGCAGCGGGAAGGCGCGTGACCCGCCGGCCGGACGGCGGGCGGCCCGGCGGCCGGCCGGCGAGCGGAATGAAGTCTGCGGTCCCCTCGACCGCCCGCGTCACGCGACGCCGGAGTCGCGCGCGCCGAGCGTTCCACGACACTCCCGACAGCGGAGGTCTCATGTCACACGCCGTCCTCGCATCGCGCTCTCGTCCCACCGGGCTGGCGACCGTCCTGGCACTCTCGCTCCTCGTCGCCGCATGCGGCGGTGGAGGCGAAGGCTCCGCCGGGGGCGATACGAGCCTGGCGCAGACGCCGGCGGGGAGCGCGGGCGGCGCTGCGGGCGCGGGCGGGACGGGGGGCGCCGGAGCCGCCGATACCGCGACCACGCCGCAGCTCCTCGCGCTCGGCGACAGCATCTTCCACGGCCGCGCGGCCGGGGGCATCTGCTTCACCTGTCACGGTCCCGACGCGAAGGGGACGGCGCTCGCCCCCGACCTGACGGACGCGACGTGGATCAACATCGACGGCAGCCGCGCCGCGATCGCGAACATCGTCCGCACCGGCGTGCTCCAGCCGAAGCAGTACCCGGGCCCGATGCCGCCCTTCGCCGGGTTCACGGACCCGCAGCTGCAGGCCGTGGCCGCGTACGTCTACTCGCTCAGCCACCCGGGCACGTGACGCCGGGAGGCGGGGGGCCGCCTTCCGCCGGCCGTCCCCCGCCGCCCTCCCGGCCCTCGCGCGACGCCGGGAGGTCGAGCTCGCGCAGCGCCGAGAGGTCGCCCGCCTGGCCGCGGCCGATCACCGACCAGCTGCCATCGTTCTCGAGCACGACCGCCTGCGCCTGGGCGGGAGAGCCCATCCCGCTCGATCGGAGCGCCGCGTGCACCTCCGCGTCCGTGACGGGGATGTCGCGCATGCGGTCGCGGAGCAGTCGACCGTCCCAGAGCACGAGCGTCGGGCTCGCCTTCGCGACCGCCCGCGACGCGCGCCAGCGGCTCGCCAGCAGGCTGACCAGCCGCTGGAGGAGGAGAAACGTCCCGATCGCGGCGAGCCCCTCGGCGAGCGTGACCGACTGCTGCAGGGGGACGCTGGCGATCAGCGAGCCGAGCGCGATCGTGATCACGAGGTCGTAGGCCGACATCTTCGCGAGCGCGCGCGAGCCGGCGACGCGCAGCGCGGCGACGAGCGCGGCGTAGGCGAGGGTCGCCATCAGGACGACGCGGCCGATCGGCTCCCAGCCATCGAAGAACATCGACGAGGCGGCGGTCAGCGCCGCGCCGCCGTCAGGCGGCACCTGCGGGGAAGGAGATCACGCCGTCCTCCGTGAGTCGGGTCGGTCGGGGCGGTGCCGGGCGGGAGTCCCTGCATCTCCCGAGCGTCCGCGCCCGTGCAAGAGGCGTGCGGCTCACGGGCCGATCTTGCGCCGTCGCCGCTGGCGGGATACTTAGTGTGGCTTCTCCCAGCCCGTGGTACCACCGCTCGCCGCTCCCCGCTGTTCCCCCGGAGCGAACCGTTCCCCGCATCGGCCCCATGGGCCGGACCCGCTTCGCCGCGCCGGAATGTCGCGTCCGCACGGCCGCGCCCGGTCCGGACCACGCCACGACCACAACGATCACACGGAGACCTGTTGATGACGCGATCCATGTTCGGCGTTCGGCGCCTGTCGAACTCACTCGGACGATGGCAGCGTGCGGGGCGCCTGACGGCGGCGCTCGTCGGCATGCTCGCCGCCGCGGCGGCTCCGGCCGCCGCGCAGAGCACGGGCACGATCCAGGGCCGCGTCGTCGATGTCGAGACGCAGCGCCCGCTCTCCGGCGTCCAGCTGCGGGTCATCGGCACCGCGCTCGGCACCCGGACGACGGACGATGGCCGCTTCCTCATCGGCGACGTCCCCGCCGGCACGCAGTCGGTGCGCGCGGTGCGCATCGGCTACGAGGCGTTCGAGGGGCAGGCGACGGTGATGCCCGGCGGCACCGCGGAGATGGCGATCGCGATGACGGCGACCGTCGCCTCGCTCGAGGGCGTCGTCGTCACCGCGCTCGGCATCGAGCGCGAGGAGCGCTCGATCTCGACGTCGGTGGAGACGGTGCAGGGATCGGAGCTCACCGAGGCGCGCGACCCCAACCTCGTGGCGGCGCTCTCCGGCAAGGTGGCCGGCGTCCAGATCACCAACTCGAACACGGCGGGCGGCTCGGCGCGCATCGTCATCCGCGGCGCGAACTCGCTGACGGGGAACAACCAGCCCCTCTTCGTCGTCGACGGCGTCCCCGTGAGCAACGCCGCGCCGACGAGCGGCTCGACGGGCTACAACGCGATCGACTACGGCAACGCGATCCAGGACATCAACCCGAGCGACATCGAGACGATCTCGGTGCTGAAGGGCCCGAACGCCGCCGCGCTCTACGGCTCGCGCGCGGCCAACGGCGCGATCCTGATCACGACGAAGTCGGGCCGCCGGGCCGGCGGGCAACAGGTGAGCGCCAGCACGGGCATCACGTACGAGTCGCCGCTCAAGCTGCCCGACTACCAGAACTCCTACGGACAGGGGTGGAACGGGCAGTTCCAGTACGTGGACGGCGAGGGCGGCGGCGTCAACGACGACTACGACGAGAGCTGGGGACCGCGCCTCGACGGCCGGACGCACGGGTGCAGCTACATCCCGTCCTCCGACCCGCGCTACGACTCCTCGGCGCCCTTCACCTACGACCCGCTCGCGCCGTGCACGCAGTTCTTCAGCAACGGCGAGGCGGCGCCGTGGGTCGCGCACCCGGACAACGTCGAGAACTTCTTCGAGACGGGGAAGACGACGAACGCGAGCGCCGCGTTCGCGACGAGCAGCGAGGCGGCCAACGTCCGCCTCTCGCTCTCGCGGATGGAGCAGGACGGGATGATGCCGGGCTTCGAGATGGACCGCACGAATCTCACGCTGCACGGCGGCAGCAACCTCACCGCCAACCTGCGCACCGACGCCTCCGTCCAGTACATCAACGCCGGCGCGCGGAACCGTCCGTCGCAGGGCTACGGCGGCGCGAACCCGATGTGGCAGTTCATCTGGTTCGGCCGTCAGGTGGACACGCGCATCCTCTCCCAGCGGACGCGCAACGAGGACGGCAGCCAGTTCAACTGGAACAACATCTGGAACAACAACCCGTACTTCCTCGCGCGCGAGAACCTCAACAAGGACGAGCGCGACCGGATCATCGGGAACGTGTCGCTGAGCTACGACGTGACGGACTGGCTGAACGCCACCGTCCGCTCGGGCACCGATTGGTACGAGGAGAGCCGGCGCATGCAGTTCGCGTCGGGACTCTACTCGATGCAGCTGGACGTCGGTGACAACGGCGCGCTCGGCGCGGAGGAGGCCTTCCGGCAGGAGACCAACTCCGACTTCCTCCTCCGGGCGCAGCTTCCGTCGTACCGCGACGTCGCGATCGAGGTGGACTTCGGCGGCAACCGCCGCGACAACACCTACCGCGGCAGCGACATCTGGATCCGCGACCTCGCCATCCCGGGGATCTACAGCTACTCGAACTACCTCGAGTCGCCGATCTCCAGCGACTATCGCGAGGAGCGCGCGGTCAACTCGCTGTACGGCCAGGCGCGCTTCGCCTGGCGCGACCTGCTCTTCATGGACGTGAGCGGCCGCAACGACTGGTCGTCGACGCTCCCCGAGAACAACAACTCGTACTTCTATCCCGCCGTCTCGGGCTCCCTCGTCTTCAGCGAGCTCGTCGCGCTGCCGTCGATGTCCTTCGGGCGCATCCGCGCCGGCTGGGCGCAGGTCGGCAACGACGCCCCGCCCTACCAGCTCCGAGATCCGTACGGCTTCGACACGCCGTTCGGCAGCGCGCCGCGGCTCACGGCGAGCAACCTCCTCCGCAACGCCAACCTCAAGCCCGAGCAGACGGCCTCGTTCGAGATCGGGACGGACCTCCGCTTCCTCGACGACCGGCTCGGCGTCAGCGCGACCTGGTACGACAAGGCGACGACGAACCAGGTGCTCACGCTCGACATCAGCGCGATGACGGGCTTCACCTCGCGCTACATCAACGCCGGCAAGATCAGCGGCCGCGGGCTCGAGGTGATGGTCGACGCCACGCCGGTGATGCTCGACAACGGCTTCGAGTGGACGATCGGAGCGAACTACTCGCACGACCGGTCGACCGTGGACGAGCTCTACGGCGACATGGAGACGATCACCCTCGGCACCTACTACAACGTCTCGGTGCAGGCGCGGAAGGGCGAGCGCTACGGCGCGATGTACGGCCGCAAGTACGCCCGCGACGGCCAGGGGAACATCGTCGTCGGCAGCAACGGCGTGCCGCTGAACAACTCCTCCAACCCGTTCGGCTACCTCGGCAACTACAACCCCGACTGGATCGGCGGGCTGTCCAACACGGTCCGCTTCCGCGGCTTCGAGGTGAGCGCCCTCCTCGACATCCGCGCCGGCGGGGTGATCTACTCGCAGACCGCCAACTTCGGCCGCCGCTCGGGCAACCTCATCGAGTCGCTCGAGGGCCGCGAGAACACGCCCTTCGACAGCCTCGTCGTCGATGGCGTGACCGTCGTCGCCGGCGACACGGTGCCGAACACGCGGAAGATCAGCGCGACGGCGTACCACCGCGGCATCACGGGGACGAACCCGATCGCCGAGGAGTTCACGTACGACGCCAGCTTCATCAAGCTGCGCGAGCTGCGCATCGGCTACGACGTGCCCGCGGCGCTGACCTCGAACTGGGGCGTCAGCGGGCTCCGCGTCGCGCTCGTCGGCCGCAACCTGTGGCTCAAGACCGACGTGCCGCACATCGACCCGGAGACCGCGTTCAACTCCGGCAACGTCCAGGGATACGAATACGGCCAGATGCCGTCCGCGCGGAGCATCGGCTTCAACCTTTCGGTGACCCCGTGATGAACAAGCTTCGAACGATCCGGACGCCGGCGGCGATCGCCGCCGTCGCGCTCGCCATCGGCGCGTGCGACAACGGCATCACGAACCTGAACACGAACCCGAACAGCCCCGACGTCGCGACGCCGGAGTTCCTCTTCGCCAACGCCACCGAGGCGGCGATCAGCCGCGTCTTCGGCGCGGGGCTCCACATGGACATCACCGCGCTCTGGGCGCAGCACTACGCGGAGCACCGCTTCAGCCTCGAGGACCGCTACTCGATCGCCGACGGGCTGATCAGCGGCCACTGGTCCGGCTTCTACGCCGGCCCGCTCCAGGACCTCCAGGAGACGATCGCCCTCAGCGTCGCCGACGACCGCCCGAACGCCGCCGCCCAGGCCCGGATCCTCCAGAGCTGGACGTTCTCCATCGTCACCGACCTCTGGGGCGACGTCGGCTACTCCGAGGCGCTCCAGGGGCGCGACCCGACGTCCGGCAGCTCGCCGGCGCTCGACCCCCAGTCGGAGATCTACGACGCGCTGTTCGCCGAGCTCGCCGACGCGCAGGGCGACTTCGTCCCCGGCGGGCGCGAGCTCGTCGGCGCCGACCTGCTCTACGGCGGCGACACCGACGCCTGGCGGAAGTTCGCCAACTCGCTCCGCCTCCGGCTCGCGATGCGCCTGTCGAACGTCGACGCCACGCAGGGGGCGTCGGAGTTCACCGCCGCGCTCGCCGACGGCGTCTTCGAGAGCAACGCCGACGCCGCGCGGCTCGACTACATCGACAACGGCACCAACCTCAATCCGCTCCACGCGTACGTCCGGGACCGCGACGACCACTCGGTCAGCAAGACGCTCGTCGACACGCTGCTCTCGCTCTCCGACCCGCGCCTCCCGATCTACGCCAACCCGACGGCGGCCGGGACGTACGTCGGGCAGCCGAACGGCAGCCTCGCGCAGCCGGCCCTCACCGCGATCTCGAAGATCGGCTCGTTCTTCACCGATCCCGATGCGCCGGTGTGGGTGATGACGTACGCCGAGGTGCTCTTCCTCCGCGCCGAGGCGGCCGAGCGCGGCTGGACGACGGAGGACGCGGCGGCGCTCTACGCCGCCGCGATCCGCGCCTCGATGGAGCAGGTCGGCGTCGCCTCCGGCGACATCGACGCCTATCTCGCCCAGGCGGAGATACAGTACGACCCGCTCGGAACGCCGCTCGCACAGATCGGCCTCCAGAAGTGGATCGCCCTCTACGGCAATGGCGTCGAGGCGTGGTCCGAGTGGCGCCGCACCGGCGTCCCGGCTCTCCTGCCGGGCCCCGATGCGCTGAACGACGGGGACATTCCGCGGCGGCTGACCTACCCGCAGCGCGAGTACAGCCTCAACGGCGCGAACATCGAGGCCGCCGAGACGCGTCAGGGCGGCGCGACGCTGAACGACACGGTCTGGTGGGACGTGCCGTGATCGCCTGACCGCGCGCGGCGACCGCCGCGCGCGGTGCCCGAACGCCGACGCCCCCGGTGGATCGCTCCGCCGGGGGCGTCGTGCATCCGGCGGCGGCGCTACTGCGCGAGGTAGCCGCCGTCCACCGGGTAGTAGGCCCCGGTCGCGAAGCTCGCCGCGTCGCTGCTCAGCCAGACGACGAGCTCGGCGACCTCCTCGGCGCGTCCGAGCCGCCCGACCGGATGGAGCGCGACGAGCCCCTCGCGCACCTTCGCGGACAGCCCCTCGAGCAGCGGCGTGTCGATGTACGCCGGTCCGACGGCGTTCACGCGCACGCCGCGCGCGGCGTACTCGAGCCCCGCCGTCTTCGTGAGGCCGAGCAGCCCGTGCTTCGCCGCGACGTATCCCGCGGCGCCGCGCGTCGCCACCTGGCCGAGGATGGACGCCATGTTCACGATCGCGCCGCCGCCCGCCTCGAGCATCCGCGGGATCTGCGCGCGCATCGCGTAGAAGACCCCCGAGAGGTTGATCCCGATCACCTGCTGCCAGCCGGCGACGCTCATCTCGGCGACCGGGTTCATCTCCCCCCCGATGCCGGCGTTGTTGCAGGCGATGTGCAGCGCGCCCCACCGGTCGACGGCCGTCCGCACGAGCCGCTCGTGGTCCTCGGGGCTCGCGGCGTCGGCCTTCACGAAGACGGCCTGCGCCCCCTTCGTCGCGCGCTCGACCAGGCGCACGGTCTCCCGCCCGCCCTCCTCGGCGACATCCGAGACGACGACGCGGGCGCCTTCGCGCGCGTAGGCGAGGGCGACCGCGCGGCCGATCCCCGACGCGGCGCCGGTGACGATCGCCGTACGATCCTTCAGCAGCATGTGGTCTCCGGTGACGAGGCAGCGCCGCCGGCGAGGGCGAGCCGCGATATGCTCTTCGCTTACGGAACGCGAACAGGAACGCGGCGTCACATCCCGTGCCAGCCTCGGCCCGCCGTCTTCCGGCGAGGCCCACATGCGCGCTACCTTCACGACATGTCCCCGAGCCGTCTCGCGGCCTGGCCGCTCGCCCTCCTGGCCGTCTCGGCGTGCACCGCGGCGCCGGGCCCGGCGCCCGACCCCGCCCCGTCGCCGGCGCCGGCGGCGAGCCCGGCGCGGCGCGCCTACACCGAGGCCGACGTGCGCTTCGTGCGCGAGATGATCGCGCACCACGCGCAGGCGCTGGCGATGACGGCGCTCGTCCCCGAGCGCACGCGGCGCGCGGACATGCGCCTCCTCGCCGAGCGCATCGAGACGACGCAGCGGACCGAGATCGCGATGATGCGGAGCTGGCTGCGGGCGCGCGGCGAGGCGCTGCCCGACTCCGCGGCGCCGGCGCACCACCGGCACGACGCGCAGCACGAGATGGCCGGCGGCGCGGCGCGCATGCCGGGGATGCTCTCCGCGGAGGAGATGGACCGCCTCGCCGCCGCGCGAGACGAGGCGTTCGACCGGCTCCTCCTCGAGTTCATGATCCGCCACCACGAGGGCGCGCTGACGATGGTCGCGGCGCTCTTCGCCACCCCGGGCGCCGGCGAGGAGTCGGAGATGTTCCGGCTGGCC
>DASUSM010000296.1:0-17245 GCA_036375115.1 Gemmatimonadaceae bacterium
GAAAGCTACCCCGGCGTCTCCAGCATCTCCAGCCGGAAGCGCGCGTACGCCCGCTCCCGCTCCACGATCTCCAGCGCTCGGCGCGCCGCGGGCGGGTGGGGCGCGAGCTCGGGGTCGTACTTGATCGCCTCGATCGGGAGCTGCTCGGCGAGCGGGACCTTCACGCCGGGATTCAGGATGCCGGCCGGGTCGAAGCTCTCCTTCACCGCGCGGAAGAGCGCCGCCGCCGGCGAGCGCCAGACGCGGTCGAGGAGCGGCGTGCGCAGCCGGCCGTCGCCGTGCTCGCCGGCGATCGTCCCGCCGAGCTCCGCGGCGAGCCCGGTCACCTCGTCGAGCAGCCCGGCGACGACCGCGCGCCAGTCCGGGCGCCGCACGTCGACGAGCGGGTTGACGTGCACGTGCGCGTCGCCGGCGTGGCCGAAGATGACGCCGCGCACCCCGCGCGCGTCGAGCGCGCGCCGCACCCCGCGCACGTAGTCGGCGAGCCGCTCCGGCGGGACGGCGCCGTCCTCGATGAACTGCATCGACTTCAGCGCCGGGTCGAGCCGCGCGAGGATCGGGCTCGCCGCGTGGCGCAGCGACCAGAGCGCCGGCTCGCTCACGTGGTCGAGGGCGAGCCTGACGGTGCTCGCCCCGGCGTCGCGCACGGCGCGCTCGATGATCCCCGCCGTCGCCGCCGCGGCGGCGGCGTCCGGCCCCTCGACCTCCACGAGGAGCGCCGCCTCCACGCCCGCGGGGACGAGCGCCGCGTGGCCGCCGCCGCCCTGCGCCGCGACGTCCAGGAAGGTCCGGTCGAGGAGCTCGCACGCGCTGGCGCCGGCGTCGCGCGCGAGCGCCGCGCCGCGCACCGCGTCGTCGAGCGAGGCGAAGGCCGCGAGGAGGGAGCTCGTCGCGCCGGGACGCTCGAGCAGCCGGAGCTCGACGCCGACGAAGAGCGCGAGCGTCCCCTCGCTCCCGACGAGCAGGTCCACGAGGTCGTCCGTGCGCAGCCACTCGGCGACCGCGTACCCCGACGACTCCTTCCGCACGTCGTGGGCAAGCGAGGCGACGGCGGCGTCGCCGCGCAGCACCGGCGCCGCCCGCTCGAGGAAGCGGCGCACCGCGGGGACGTCGGGGGGCGGCTCGCCGCGCCGCACCGTCCCCCGCGACCCATCCTCGAAGACGCAGTCGAGCGCCTCGACCCAGGCGCGCATCGCGCCGAAGCGCAGCGTGTGCGCGCCCGCCGCGTTCGTCGCCGCCATCCCGCCGATCGTGCAGAACGCGCCGCTCGACGGGTCCACGGGAAAGCGGAGCCCGTGCTCGTGCGCCCGGGCGTTCACCTCGCCGCGCAGCGCGCCCGGTCCGACGGCGATGCGCCGCGCCGCCGCGTCCACCGCCCCGATCGCGCGCAGCCGGCCGAGGTCGACGACGACGCCGGGACCGACGGCGCCGCCCGCCATGCTCGTCCCCGACCCGCGCGGCACGAGCGGCGTCCCCGTCGCGCGCGCCCAGCGCACGAGCGTCTGCACGTCGGCCGTGTCGGCGGGGACGGCGACGGCGCGCGGGAGGATGCGCGCGATCCCCGCCGCCTCGCTGTAGACGGCGCGCGCCTCGTCGTCGTCGCGGAAGATCCCGCGGAAGCCCTCGGGCGAGTCCATGCGGATCACGTTGGGCCCGCTTCGGTCATTTCACAACCGCGCGTCGGGCGCGGGGGCGAGCGAGGGGAGAAGAATCGGCCGGGGGAGCGCGGGCGCGCGCCATGGATCGTCGCGCTCCGTTGACAACGGTCTCGCGAAGTCGGCATCCTTCGTTCCCTCATGGCGACGACAGACTCTCCCCGGCAGTCCGGGCTCCTGATCAAGATCGAGACCGACCGCCGACTCGGGCACGAGTGGGACGAGTGGGACGGTACGCCCCTGGCGAACGGGGGCGACTTCCGCACGGGCGCCGGACGGTACTTCATCTTCACCGCCGTCGGGATCGTCGGCGCGGCGGCGATCCTCTCGCTCGGCATCTTCCTGCTCGCGCCCCGCCTCGCGCAGATCGCGGCGTCGCTGCCCGCCGCGCTCCACGGCATCGTCGGCGCGCTCGCCGCCGTCTCGCTCGTCTGGCTCGCCCTCGTCGGCGTCGCCTACCGGACGGGGCGCTCGGTGCTCCCGGAGCGGCTCGCCGAGCGCGGACCGTTCCTGAAGACGATGTACCTCGCGGCGCGCGTGGGGGAGCTGTTCGGCGTGCAGCGCGACTGGACCGGCCACGCCTCGGTCGTCGTCTTCGACCGCCTCGCCTGGGCGCGCGCGCGGAAGGTGACGTCGAACGAGCTGCTGATCCTCATCCCCCGCTGCCTCTCGCGCGAGTCGCTCGACGGCGTCCTCGACATCGCGAAGCGCTACAACGTCGCCGCCTTCGTCGCCACCCGCGGCCAGCTCGCGCGCCGCGTGATCCGCGAGCGCCGCCCGCGCGCCGTCGTCGCCGTCGCCTGCGAGCGCGACATGGTCAGCGGCCTCCACGACGTCGCCGGGAAGATCCCCGTGCTCGGCCTCACCATGACGCTGCCGAACGGGCCGTGCAAGGACGCCGCGCTGGATCTGGGGAAGATGGAGGAGTTCGTACGACGCTTCGTGGCGTGAGAGAGGATTGCTGAACGGCTCGGGTGACAGGGCCAGGGTCGGGGTCAGGGCCAGGGGCGGCGCGGAGAAGCATCTCGAGGCAGGTCCGACCCCGACCCTGTCCCTGACCCCGTCACCTGGGCCGTTTCAGACCCCGAGCTCCACCGGCGCCGGCGGCTCGACCGAGTAGTCGTAGAACCCGCGCCCCGACTTCCGTCCGTACATCCCCAGCATCACCATCCGCTTGAGGAGCGGCGGCGGGGCGAAGCGGGGCTCGCGGTACTCGTCGAACATGATCTCGGCGATCCGGTACGTCGTGTCGAGCCCGACGAAGTCGAGCAGCGTGAACGGCCCCATCGGGTGCCCGGCGCCGAGCTGCATCCCGAGATCGATGTCCCGCACCGTGCCGACGCCGCGCTCGAGGGCGACGATCGCGTCGAGCATGTAGGGGACGAGGAGCCGGTTGACGACGAAGCCGGAGTTGTCCTTCGCCTCGATCGGCTCCTTGCCGAGCCGGCGCGCGAAGGTCATCGTCGCCGCGAACGTCGCGTCGCTCGTCGTCACGGTGCGCACGACCTCGACGAGCTTCATCAGCGGGACCGGGTTGAAGAAGTGCAGCCCGACCATCCGGTCCGCGCGCCCGCTCGCCGCCGCCATCGCCGCGATCGTGAGGCTCGACGTGTTCGACGCGAAGATCGCGTGCGCCGGCACGATCCCGTCGAGCTCCCGCCAGAGCGCGTTCTTCACCTCGAGCTCCTCGACGACGGCCTCGACGACGAGGTCGCACCGCGCGAGCGCGCCGACGTCGGTCGTCGTCGAGATCCGTCCGAGCGCGGCATCGCGCGCCTCCGGCGTCACCTTCCCCTTCTCGATCCCCTTCGCGAGCGTCTTCTCGATCGCCCCGCGCGCCTTCGCGCCGAGCGCGTCGGAGACCTCGCGGACGATCGTCGTGAAGCCGGCCTGCGCGGCGACCTGGGCGATCCCGCTCCCCATCAGTCCGCCGCCGAGGACGCCTACGGTCGTGATGTCAGGCATCGTTGGCTGAGTCATTGGTCCTCGGCGCTCGGCGCTCGGCCCTCGGCGTGGTGGTGGCTGCGGTGTGCCATCCAAATTTCTTCATGCCGGTGCCGAGCAAGATACCTCGTCTCGCGCCGCGCGCGCCAAGTCGTCTGGCGAACCGGGCTCTCCACGCACGCCGAGCGCCCGCCGCTCTCACGGCCGCGGTCCCAGCAGCGAACCGAGAATCGAGATCGGAGTCGCATCCAGCGGCCCGTGCTCCAACCGGTCGAGGAGCTGGTCGAGCGCGAGCTGCACGCGCGTCGCGAGGCTGCGCTGCGCGTGCGCGAAGCCCCACCCTGCGAGCGCGCCGACGCCGAGCGTCGCCGCGCCGATCGCGCCCGCGACGACCGCCGCGCCGCCCGAGGCGATCGCGATCCCGACGACCGCCACCCCCGAGGCGACGCCGAGCCCCGCGCTCGCGCCGCTCGCCCCGATCGCGCGGCGGCGCGTCGCCGAGACGTCCGCGTCGAGGCGCACGAGCGCGCGCCCCTCGTCCACCGCGACGACCGTCGCGCCGACGACGTCGGCGCGGCTCAGCGCATAGCCGCGCCCGCCGACGTTGAAGCCGCGGCGGATGCTTCCGACGAGATCGCGCCGCGGCTCCCACGTCATCCGCTCCTCGAAGCGCCGCCGCACCTGGAGGCACTCCTCGCGCTGCATCCACCGGTCGATCGAGGCGAGGATCTCGGTGGGGCGGCCGCGTACCGTGCGGCTCGACGTCACCTGGATCGGCCCGTACGCGCCGCCGAGCTGCCCTTGCGCCGCCGGGAGCGCGACGCGCGTCCGCTCCTCGGCGATCGCCTGCCGCATGTTCGCCGGCGAGAGCCCCACCTCGCGCCCGAGCTCGACGATCTGCTCCTCCGTCAGCTCGCCCGTCGGCTCCCCCGTCGCCATCTGCAGCTCGGCCGCGCGCGCGAGCACCCGCTCGAGCGCGGCGCGCTCGAGCTTGCGCGAGTCCTGGCGGGCGGGGAGGTCGGCCATGCGCGGCGGCTCAGATCCCGCCCATCGTGATCTCGATCTGTCGCTCGATCGCGTCGCGGATCGTGTCCGGGAGCGGGAAGGCCGCCGCGAGCGCCGCGCGCGGGTCGCTCGCCGACGCGTCGAGCCCGGCGCTCCTCAGATAGTAGCGCGCGTACCCCTCGGCGAGCTCCGGCGCGAGCCGCGCGAGGAGCATCTCGCCGCCGCGCACGAGCGCCGCCGCCTCGAGCTTCGTGCCGGCTCCCATGCGCACCTCCGCCGGCGTCAGGTTGTCGCGCACCGCCAGGCTCGTCACCTCGCCCGACACCTCGTGCGCGAAGACGTAGATCGCCGTGACCGCGCTGTCGGCGCGCTCGGGAAAGGCGACGGCGACGACGTTCGTGCGCTCGCTCTGCCGCACCGTCCGCCCCTCGCCGTCGAGCGGGAGCGAGAGGTAGAAGTCGCCCCCCGCCTGGCGCGAGTTGTTCAGGTATCCCTGGAAGCGCGGGCGGTAGACGCGCTGCCAGAGCGAGTCCACCGCCGTGACGACCGCGGAGCGCTCGCGCTGCGTCTGCGTCCAGTACGACTGGTAGAACTTCTCCCCCTCGTCCTCGAGCGAGACGGTGAAGAGGCGCAGCCACTCCCGGTCCGCCGCGGTCGGGAAGTTCGCGGCGAGGAAGGCGATGAGCTGCGCCGACTGCTGGTTCGACGCGCGGCGCGGCTCCCCCTCGGCGCGCTGGAAGAGCGCGATCGCGTCCTTCAGCTGGTCCCACGTGCCGAAGTAGAGGGAGAGGAACTGCGAGTTCTGGAGCGCCGCGGTCGTCTCGAGCCGGCGCGCGAGCTGCTCGCGGTTCGCGTCGAGCATCGTCGTGATGTTCGACTGGTTCTTCCGGACGACCATGCGGTCGCGGTAGCCGCGGGCGAAGAGCGGGATGCGCGACGTGTCCTGGAGCAGCATCGCGTAGCCGTGCAGCCAGAGGTCGGCGACGTAGCGCGTCTTCACCGGCCACGGCTGGTCCGGCGTCCCGGTGACGCCCTGTCCCGCCGCCTCCGGCTGGGGCGCCGGGTCGGCGCCGGGCGACGAGGCGCAGGCGATGGCGAGCGCGGCGACGAAGGGGGCGACGAGCGACGAGTGACGCCGGAGCGAACGGAGCGCGGTGGTCATGGGATTCCAGGGTGCCCGGGACGATCGGCCGCTCGCGCGGCCGGCGCGGCGCGATGGCGCGCCGCGCTCACGACATCGATCACATCGCCTCGACGATCAGCGCGATTCCCTGGCCGCCGCCGATGCAGGCGCTGCCGAGGCCGTAGCGCTTTCCGTCGCGACGCAGGGCGTGCAGGAGGTGCGCCGTGATCCGCGCGCCCGAGGCGCCGAGCGGGTGGCTCAGGGCGATCGCGCCGCCGTGGATGTTGAGGCGGTCGCGCCGGATCCCGAGCTCGCGCTCGACGGCGCACGCCTGGGGCGCGAATGCCTCGTTGACCTCGACGAGGTCCATCTGGTCGAGCGTCATCCCCGCGCGCTTCAGCGCGATGCGGGCGGCGGGAACGGGGCCCATCCCCATGATCGTCGGGTCCACCCCGGCGACGCCCCACGAGACGAGCCGCGCGAGCGGCGTCAGGCCGCGCTGCGTCGCCCATGCCGCGCTCGCGACGACGAGCGCCGCGGCGCCGTCCCCGATCCCCGAGGCGTTCCCCGCGGTGACGGCGCCGTCGGCGCTGAAGGAGGGCTTCAGCTTCGCGAGCACCTCCGCCGTCGTCTCGGGACGCATGTGCTCGTCGCGGCGGAATTCCTCGACCTTGCCGGTCTTGGGGTTCTTCACCGGGACGCCGATAACCTCGTCGTCGTAGACGCCGGCCGCCCACGCGTCCCGGGCGAGCGTCTGCGAGCGGAGCGCGAACTCGTCTGCGGCCGCCCGGTCGAGCCCGTACTGCTTCGCGATCTTCTCCGCCGTCTGCCCCATCGAGCAGCCGGCGTAGCGGTCGGTGAGCCCTTCCCAGAGCATGTCCTCGAGCGGCGGCGCCTGCCCGAGCCTGATCCCCCACCGCGCGCCGCGCACCGCGTGCGGCACGGTGGACATCGACTCACCGCCGCCGACGAGGCAGACCTCCGCCTCGCCGAGCAGGATGTCCTGGGCCCCGTTGACGACCGCCTGGAAGCCGGAGCCGCAGAGGCGGTTGACGGTGAGCGCGGGCGTCTCGATCGGACACCCCGCCTTCAGCGCGACGTGGCGCGCGAAGTAGACGGTGTCCGACGTGGACTGGATGACGTTGCCGAAGATCGAGTGCTGCACGTCGGCGGGCGCGATCCCCGCGCGCTCGATCGCGGCCTTGGCCGCGTGCACGGTGAGGTCCACCGCCGAGACGTCGCGGAACGCGCCGCCGAAGGCGCCGAACGGCGTGCGCACGCCGGAGAGGAAGACGACCGAGTCCGAGTGTGTCATGCCCGTAAGATGGATGCGGGACGCAGCGGACGGGAGCCGGGATCGCCGGTCCACGACGACGGCGTGCCGGATTCTTCTCCTCTCACCTCCGCTTCCCGCCTGGAGCTCCGCCCGCTCAGCGCGTCGGGCCGTCCGGCGGCGGGATGACGAAGACGGAGTCGCCGGGGAACGGCGTCGTCGTGTCGGCGACCGTCCCGTTCGCGTGCGAGATCGCGAAGACGTAGGCGGCGATGCGGCCGATCTCGAGCTCGCCGAAGACCGCCGCGAAGCCGGGCATCCGATTGGCGACGGACTTCGGCTGCGCCACCCCCTCGCGCACGGTACGCGCGATCATCGCCGGCGAGCCGTCGCCGTGCAGCCAGACGGAGTCGCGCAGGCTCGGTCCGAGCCCGGGGACGCCGGCGCCGTTCAGCGCGTGGCAGGTAAGACAGCCGCCGCGCCCGTGGAAGAGGACGTCGCCGGCGGCGCTGTCCGCGCGCAGGACGACGCTCGGCAGGACCGACCCGCCGGCGGCGAGCGAGTCGCCGCCGAGGGAGTCGGACGGAAGCGAGTCGCCGGCGAGCGAGTCGCGTCCCTCCGAGTCGGCGCGGAGCGAGTCGGCGACGAGGTCGGCGAGCGAATCGCTGAGGAGCGCCGCGGTGTCGGCGCGTCCGAAGTCGCGGTCGCCGCCGCCGCCGCAGGCGAGCACGGGGAGAGCGAGCGCCGTGAGGGCGAGCGCCGCGAGCGTGCGGCGCGCGACGTTCGCAGAAATCGACTCGGCCCGCCCGTCGCTCACGCGTCGCCGACGGACCGGCCGCACGTCGTGCAGAACTTCCAGCCGATCTCGAGCTCCGTGTTGCAGGCGGGGCAGTGCTGCACGGTGAGATTCTGCCCGCAGTGCGGGCAGTAGGTGTAGCGCCGCCCCTCGGGGAGCGTCCCGCCGCAGTAGCGGCAGCTGCCGCCGAGCGCGCTCGGCGAGACGGAACGGGTGTTCGGCGGCATGACGCTCGGCGCGGGCTCGGGGAAGGGGAGAGGAGGCGGCGCCGACGGACGCGCCGGCGCCGGCGGGCGTGCGGGCGCGGCGGGGCGCGGCGCGGCCGAAGGACGGAAGCGCAGGGTCCCCGCATCCGCGGCGGCGAACGGGTCGGACGCCGGCGACGAGGCCGCGGGGGGCGTCAGCGGAACGGGAGGCGCCATCGGCGCCGGCGGCGGGAGCGGCGCGGCGAACGCGTCGGCGCGCGGCGAGAGCCGCACGTCGTCCATCGGCAGCCCCGGGATGTCCGCCTGACGAAGTCCCTCCTCGGTGATGCGCACGCGCGCGTCGGCGAAGGCGCGGAACGTCGTCGTGTCGGGGTTGGAGGAGGCGAGCGTCTCGCGCATCGCGTCCTGGAGCTGCTGGTCGCCGGTGAGGTAGCCGCGCTCCCCCGAGAGCAGCCGCGTCATCAGCAGCTCGTAGTCCTCGTTCGTGTCGAGGCCGAGCTCGCGCCGGTTGTGGCGGTAGGGAATGATGCGCTGGTACAGCTCTCCCACCTCGAAGGGGCGGGTGAGGTACTCCGGGTGGTTCGTCCGGAGCGCCTGCACGAGCCGTCGCAGCATGCGGTCGAGATCGTCCATAGCGTCGTCGCCTCGTCCATTGGGATCGCCCGTGCGATAATCACACGGACGCGGTCGCCTCCCGCAAGGGGCATGGCTCGTACCCGGACGGCGGACAGCGGGTCCGCGCGTGATGCAGCGCACGCGCCCCGCAACGCGAGCGGGGCCGGCCGCGCACCTGCGCGACCGGCCCCGGGGCGTGCCCGCGCCGCTCAGCGGCGCTCGGCTTCCCGCTCCGTCTTCTCGAAGTCGGTCTTGACGCGCTCGCGGGTGTCGCCGCCGACGCGCGCGACCATGCGGGCAACGACGTGCTCGCGATTCTTCTGCGCGTCCTTGAAGCCGACGAAGTAGCCGGCCGCGAGCCCGATGACGAGGGCGAAGAGGAACTTGTACATGAGAGGGAGGGAAGGGGGCGCTTCGGTGCGTCTTCAGGATGGACGCGGCGCCGCGGCACGCGGTAACGCGCGCGCCGGCCGAAAGCCCTCCGCCGTGGGAAAGGGCAGGGGCGGCGACGTCATCTTCCCGCGCTCCCGCTGCGCCGCGAGCCAGGCCGCGAATCCCGACTCGACGAGCCCGCCCGAACTCGTCTGCGTCGTCGCCGCGCGCACGGCGAGGTCGTTGGCGTACTCGTTCTGGATGTGCCCCGCGTGGCCGCGGACCCAGCGCCACTCCACGCGATGTTCGCCGACGAGCGCGACCGCCTCCTGCCAGAGCGCGAGGTTCTCGATCACCCCCGTCTTCCGCCGCCAGCCGCGCGCGCGCCAGCCGTGCACCCAGTCGGTCATCCCCTTCACGATGTACTGCGAGTCGCTCGTGAAGACGACGTCGCAGGGGCGCCCCTTCGCCGAGAGCGCGCGGAACGCCTCGATCACCGAGCGCAGCGCCATCCGGTTGTTCGTCGTCGCCGGCTCGGCGATCCAGTAGTCGCGCTGCACGAGCTCCCCGTTCGCGCGCGTGAACTCGACGAGCCCAGCCGCGCCGCCCGGATTGCTCCCTTCCCGGCCGTTGCCGAGACACGACTCGTCGGCATACACGGCGACGAGCGGCCGCGCCGGTGCGATCGGCGCGCTCACCGCACGACCTCGATGCTGTCGACCTCGTCGATCCAGAGAGTGATCGACTCGCCGGTCGTCGGATGCCGCGCCTCGATCGCCTCGCGCCCGTCGGAGAGCCGCAGCCGCATCGGGACGACGACGTACTCGGTGCCGCGCCGATAGACCGAGAGCCTGCGTCCATCGGTGATGGCGCGCTCGAGGGAGTCGTACTGGGTGGGGGAGAGGTGGGCCATGGGCGGAAGATAAGGACGGGGACCGGGGACCAGGGACCGGGGACCGGACGCAGGGACCGGACGCAGGGACCGGACGGCGCTCATCCCGTCTCTGGTCCCTTCATCTGGCCCCTGGTCCCTCTAGCCGGTCCCCGGTCCCCGGTCCCCGGTCCCCCCCCACCCCACCCCACCATCACTCCCTCCAGCACCTCCGTCGCCCTCCGCACCTCGTCGAGCGGGATCCACTCCTCCGCGGCGTGGGCGAGGGCGATGTCGCCGGGACCGTAGCAGATCGCGGGGATCCCCGCCTCGTTCAGGATCGCCGCGTCGGTCCACGCGCTGAGCCCCTCGATGCGCGGCGTCTCGCCGGTCGCTTCAATGGCGTGCGACAGCGCCCGCACGATCGGCGCATCCGTGGGGACGTCGCTCGGCGGCTGCGCGAAGTCGAGCGCGACCGTCGCGTCGAGCTCGGGGCGCGCCGCGCGCACGCGCGCGCACGCATCCTCCACCTCGCGCACCGCCGTCTCCGCCGACTCGCCGGGGATCGTCCGCCGCTCGATCCGCACGACGCACCGGTCCGGGTAGGTGGACATGCCGATTCCCCCCTCGATGAGCGAGGCGTGCAGCGAGGCGCGGCCGAGGAGCGGGTGCGTGCGCGCCGGGAGCGCCTCGCGCTCGTGGCGGTCGAGCTCCGCGAGGACGAGCGCCGCGCCGCGAATCGCGTCCACGCCGATGTCCCAGCGGCTCCCGTGCGCGGCGCGCCCGCGCACGGTCAGGGTGAGCCAGGCGAAGCCGCGGTGCGCCGGCGCGATCGCGAGGCGCGTCGGCTCGGTGACGATCGCCGCATCCGCGCGCACGCCGCGCTCGACCAGCGCGCGCGTCCCCTCGCTCTCCCACTCCTCGTCGATCACCGCCGCGATCACGACGGCGAGCTCGGGCCGGCTTCGCAGCGCGCGCACCGTCGCCGCGCACATCGCCGCGATCCCGCCCTTCATGTCCGCCGCGCCGCGCCCGTAGAGCCGGCCGTCGCGCTCCGCCGCGTCGAACGGCGCGTGGATCATCCCCTCGACGCCGACGACGTCGAGGTGGCCGTTGAGCATGAGGACCGGGCCGCGCCCCGCGCGCGCCGCCGGCGTGCGCGCGACGACGTTCGGGCGTCCCGCCCGCACCTCCTGGAGCTCGACGTCGAGCCCCCACCGCGCGAGCACATCGGCGAGGCAGCGCGCGACGCCACCCTCGCCGGGTCCGCCGGCGACGAGCGCCGGGTTGCGCGAGTCCTGGCGGACGAGCAGCGCGAGGAGGGCGCGCGCGTCGCCCGCCGCCGGCATCTCGTCAGGCAGTCTCGTCGACACGGACGCCCTCGTGATCGATGGTGAACGCGACCGGCTCGCCCAGCCCGTCGAGCGCCGCGCGCACGCGCGACTCGCCGCCGGACGGCGCGACGACGAGGACGCAGCCGCCCCCCGAGGCGCCGAGCGCCTTCGCGCCGAGGGCGCCGGCGGCCGCCGCGCGCGCGACGATCTCGTCGATGCGCGGCGTCGTGATCGCCGGGTGCAGCGCGCGCTGGTGCGTCCAGTGCTCGCCGACGAGCGTCCCCAGCGCGTCGACGTCGCCGCCTCGCAGCGCATCCGCCATCTCCTCGGCGAGCCGCGTCATGCGCGCGAGCGCCTCGACGACGCGCGGGGCGCGCGCCCGATATGCGTCGAGCACGGCGGTGATCGTCTCGCCGGAGATGCGCGACTGGCCGGTGTAGAGCACGAGGCACCGCCGCTCGAGCGCGCCGGCGAGCGCCGGCGCGAGCGGGATCCGCTCGACGACGACGCCCTCGCCGAAGCGAAGGGCGAGCGCGCCGCCGAACGCGGCGGCGTAGTGGTCCTGCCGGCCGCCGGCGACCTGCAGCTCCTCCACCTCGACGGCGCGGCTCGACTCGGCGAGCGCGGCACGATCGAGCGGCTCGCCGCGCCAGCGGGCGAGCGCGGCGAGGGCGGCGACGCCGGCCGCGGAGGAGCCGCCGAGCCCCGCGCCACGCGGAAAGTCGCTGACGAGACGCATCGCGGCATCGGTCACGCCCGAGCGGATCATCGCCGCGCGGGGGAGCGCGTCCTCCGCGCCGACGAGGTGGTACCCCGGCGATCCGGGACGCAGCATCGCCCGGGCGTAGCGCGCGATCGCCACGTTGCAGACGAGGCCGCCCGCTTCCACGGGATACGGCGGCACGTCGGTCCACCCGCCGCCGAAGTCCAGCCGGGTCGGCGCGCGCGCGATCACGGAGCGTCGCGGCGCGAGCGAGCCGGCGCGCGGGTCGCCGCTCCCGGCCGACCGATCCTCACCCACCGCGCGGCGTCAGCTCGAGTGGTCGTGCACGATCCGCCACCGTCCCTCGTGCCGGAGCAGCACGAGCGACGTCGGCCCTCGCGCCACGACGGAGTCGCCGCGCGACAGGACGTAGACGGCGTTCATGTACGCGACACCGGGCGCGAGCCAGTCCGTCTCGATCCGCTCGAACGAGAGCGAGTCGCGCACCCCGCCGGGGGCGAAGCGCGGCGCATAACGAGAGCGGATCTCGTCGAGCCCGTGGAGGACGCCCTGGTTCGTGACGAACGACGTGCGCTCGCCCGGCAGATAGTCCGCCATGAAGGCCTCGAGGTCGCCGCGGTTCCATGCGGCGGCCCCCTCGGCTAACATGGACGTGAGCTCGTCGTGCAGGCGCATCGCCTCGCTCCCGCCGCCGGAGACGGGAGCCGCGGCACGGCGCGGCGCGCACGAAGCGGCCGTCGCGAGCAGCGCGATCGCGAGCGGCAGGAGCAGCCGGTTGTATGGTCGCATACCGAAGCGGTTCCTCAGGAGGTGAGCATGCGTGAAGGTACCTCCACCCCCGCGGTTCGCCACCCCGCGACCTCGCGTGACGCAGCGGTACGGGGCACGGCTGTTGCGCCTGACGGGGTGATGACGCCCGACTTGCCACGCCCGCTGGACCGCCGTTCCCTCATCATCCTTTCCAATAGAGAGCCGTACGAGCACATCGGAGACGCATCGGGCGTCGCCGTGCGAACCCCCGCCGGGGGACTCGTCTCGGCGCTCGATCCGACGATGCGCCGGACCGCCGGCGTCTGGGTCGCCTGGGGCTCCGGGTCCGCCGACCGCGAACACACCGGCGCCGACGGCCGTCTCCCGGTCCCGCCGGCCGAGCCCGCCTACACGCTCCGTCGCGTCTTCCTCGAGCCGCGCGAGGTCGAGGGCTACTACCAGGGCTTCGCCAACTCCGCGCTCTGGCCGCTCTGCCATCTCCTCATCCAGCACTTCGAGTTCCGCGCCGAGCACTGGGAGCGCTACAAGGCGGTGAACGAGCGCTTCGCCCGCGCCGTCGCCGACGAGGTGCGCCGCAGCCGCGACGAGCCGCTCGTCTGGGTCCAGGACTACCACTTCGCGCTCGCGCCGCAGATGCTCCGCGCGATGGTCCCCGGGACCTTCATCCACCAGTTCTGGCACATCCCCTTCCCGCCGCCGGACATCCTCCGCCTCCTCCCCTCGGGGACGGTGGACTCCCTCCTCCGCGGCATGCTCGGCAACGACCTGCTCGAGTTCCACACCGAGCGCTACGCGCGCAACTTCCTCGACTGCGTCTCGCAGTTCTGCCCCGACATCGCCGTCGACGAGCGCCGCCTCTGCGCGCAGCTCACCGACCACACGCTGCAGGTGGGCGCCTTCCCGATCAGCATCGACGTCGAGATGTACGAGACGCTGGCGGCGTCGCCGACGAGCACCACTCGTGTCGGCACCTGGCGCGAGCGCTACGCGGGGAGCGGACGCCAGCTCGGCGTCAGCGTGGACCGCCTCGACTACACGAAGGGGATCCCGGAGCGGCTGCGCGCCCTCGATCTCCTCTGGACGCGGCACCCGGAGCTCCGGGAGAAGTTCACGATGCTCGTCGTCGCGACGCCCTCGCGCTCGGACCTCCCGGCCTACAGCCGGCTCGAGGAGGAGGTCGTCGCGATGGCGCTCGGCATCAACGAGCGGCACCGCACGCCCGACTGGACGCCGATCGTCCTCGTGACGCAGAGCATCGATGCGGAGCTCGTCTCCTCCGTCTTCCGCGCGGCGGACCTCTGCCTCGTCTCGTCGCTGCAGGATGGGATGAACCTCGTCGCGAAGGAGTTCATCGCCTGCCAGACCGAGGAGCGCGGCGTGCTCGTGCTGAGCCGGTTCACCGGGGCGGCCGAGGAGATCGACGGCGCACTGCTCATCAATCCGTTCAACGTGGACGGCTTCGCGATGGCGATCCGCGAGGCGCTCGCGATGCCGCCCGGCGAGCGCCGCGAGCGCATGCGCCGGATGCGCGCGCAGCTGCGCGAGGCCACGATCTTCGACTGGCTCGAGGCGATCCTCTCGCGCTGCGCGCGGATCCTCGACGCGCGCGCGTCGGACGCCCGCTCGCGTGAGGCGCGGGACGCGCGGGACGCGCGGGAGCCCCGCGCCCCCCGCGCGCGCACCGACCGGACGGACCCCGAGCATCCATCGCTCGGCGCCTCGCTGTGACCGAGACCCCGGCGGTCGTCACCCCCGAGATGGAGCGGCGCCTCGCGGGGACGCCGCTCGTCGTCCTGCTCGACGTGGACGGCACCCTCGCGCCGATCGCGCCTCGCCCCGAGGACGCGGCCGTGCCGGCTGAGACGCGGCGCGTCGTCGCCGCGCTCGCCGCGCGCGAGGAGATCCACGTCGGCCTCGTCTCCGGCCGCGCCGCCGCCGACGCGCGGCGCCTCGTTGCCGTGGAGAACGTGCACGCGATCGGGAACCACGGCTGCGAGGTCATGTCGCCCGAGGGCGCGATGACCATCGACCCGGCGGTCGCGCCGTGGCGCGAGGCGCTCGCCGGGGCCGCGCAGGCGCTGACGCCGCGGCTCGCCGCGGTGGACGGCGTCTTCCTCGAGGACAAGACGTGGACGCTGAGCATCCACTACCGCCTCGCCGACCCGGAGATCCTCCCGCGCCTCCGTGGCGTCGTGACCGACGTCGCCGCGCGCTACGGGCTCCCGGTGACCGAGGGGAAGAAGGTGCTCGAGGTGCGTCCGCCGGTCTCCGTGGACAAGGGGACCGCCGTGCTCGCGCTCGCCGAGCGGCTCGGCGCGACCGGGGAGCACGCCTCGCTCCTCTACGCCGGCGACGACCGCACCGACGAGGACGCATTCCGCCGGCTGCGCGAGCGGCTGCCGCGCGCCGTCACGGTGCGGGTGGCCGGGCGCGGCGGGAGCGAGGGAAGCGGAGGGGACGACGCGCGCCCCGACACGCACGCGGAGTTCGTCGTGCGCGATCCGGCGGAGATGCGCGAGCTGCTCGAGTGGATCGCGGCGGTCCGGCGCGCCTGACGACCGCGCGCCGCGCCGCGCCGGTCAGCGGCGCTTCGCCGTCTTCTTCGCGCCGCTCTTCTTCGCCGGGGCCTTCTTCGCCGGCTTGGCGGCGGACTTCTTCGCGCCCTTCGCGGCGCTCTTCTTCACCGGCGCGCTCTTCGCGGACGTCTTCTTCGCCGCGCCCTTCGCCGGTGCCTTCGCCGCCGATGGCTTCGAGCCGGACGGCTTCGCGGCGGACGGCTTCGAGGCCGGTGCCGCGCTCCGCGCGGCCGCGCGCGATGCCGGCGCGGCCGCGGGGGCCGACGCGCTCGGCGCGGCGAGCACGATGCGCGGCGCCGACGTGGCGACGGTCGCGACGGGCGGCGGCGAGGAGAAGGGGCGCGGCGGCGCCGGCGCCGGCTTGTGGATCGGACGGCCGGTGCGGATGACGCCCTCCTCCGCCTCGCGGAGCAGCTTGTCTCCCTCCTCCGGCGTCATCTGTCCGCGGCGCACCATGTACTGCACGAGGTCGCGCGCGCTCTCGACGGCGAAGCCGGCGAGGCCGGCAGCGCCGAGGATGATCTCCTTCATCGCCGCGGCGACCTTGCTCCCGGCTTCCTGGCTGATCTCCTGCGCCCGGGCCGCCATTTCCGCGACAGCATCGCGCGCATCGGTGCCGCGATGGCCGCGGCGCGGGGTGCTCGGCGCCGCTCCGGCCGCCGCACCTCCGACCGCCGGAGCGGGCGCGGTGGCGTCGTTTTCTTGAGCTTTGTCCGCCATGTGATGTATGCTCCGGCCGCGCGAGGCGGGGGTGGAGCCGGTTGATGCCGTGGAAGCGGCGCTCGAACGCAGCCGGGACGCCGCGGAAGGGTGGGCCGCGAACGCGGCAAGTATATGAATATGCACGATCTACGCAAGAGAGCGTCAGTCCGGCCGCAACGCCTTCGGCGCCCCTCGCGGCGGTCGAATGCGGCTTGGCGTCCTCTCTGGCGCGGCGTTCGACCGCTCCGCGGGCGTGAAGTCGCGCCACCTACACTACAGAAAGACGGCAGAATAGCGAAATGTCAACCGATGGCGGCTCGCTCTCCGGCGTCCGGGTGCTCGACCTCACTCGCGTCCTCGCTGGCCCCCTCTGCACGATGATGCTCGGCGACATGGGCGCCGACGTCGTCAAGATCGAGCGTCCGGGCGGCGGGGACGAGACGCGCGGCTGGGGTCCGCCCTTCGACGAGCGCGGGGAGAGCGCCTACTTCCTCAGCGTCAACCGGAACAAGCGCAGCCTCGCCGCCGACCTCGGCGCCGAGGAGGACCGAGCGCTCGTCGCCCGCCTCGTCGCCGGCGCCGACGTCGTCGTCGACAACTTCCGGCCGGGCACGCTCGAGCGGCTCGGCCTCGACCCCGCGCGCTTCCTCGCGGCGAGCCCCGGGCTCGTCTGGTGCACGATCAGCGGCTTCGGCGCGCTCAGCGACCGGCCGGGCTACGACTTCGTCGTCCAGGCGGAGCAGGGGTGGATGGCGATCACCGGCGCCGCCGACGGCCCGCCGATGAAGGTCGGGGTCGCGCTCGCCGACGTCGTCGCCGGGAAGGACGCGGCGATCGCGATCCTCGCCGCGCTCGTCGCGCGCGCGAGGACGGGGCGCGGCGGTCGGATCTCGATCTCCCTCGCCGCGTCGGCGTCGGCCGCGCTCGTCAACGTCGCGCAGAACGCGCTCGTCACCGGACGCGAGGCGGGGCGGTGGGGGAACGCGCACCCGAACCTCGTCCCGTACCAGCTCTTCGACGCCGCCGACCGCCCGATGGTCGTCGCCGTCGGGAGCGATCCGCAGTGGCTGGCGTGCGCCCGCGCGCTGGAGCTCGGCGCGCTCGCCGACGAAGAGGCGCTGCGGACGAACGCGGGCCGCCTCGCCGCGCGCGGCCGCGTCGTCGCCGCGATCGCGCGCCGGCTGCGCGAGCGCCCGGCCGCCGAATGGATCGCGCGCCTCGAGCGTGCGGGCGTTCCGTGCGGCCGCGTGCGCACGGTGCTCGAGTCGCTCGAGGACA
>DASUSM010000297.1:0-52644 GCA_036375115.1 Gemmatimonadaceae bacterium
GTCTCGACGTGCACCTCGGCGTGCTGCGCGGCCGCGTCGTCGGGCGACGAGGGCTCCGACGGCGGCGGCTCGGCGCCCGATGCCGCCGCGGCATCGGCGAACGGGAGGCGCGACGGGAAGCGCTCGTCGACGATCCCGCCCGCCCGGAGCCATTCGCGTCCGCCGATCTCGAGCGCCGTGATGCGGCCGCCGAGCGCCGGGACGAGGACGACGCGCGTCCCGTTGCCGCGCAGCTCGAGCGTGCCGGGCGGCTCGCCCGCCACGGCGGCGGCGCCGCGCCCCGTCAGGCGGCGGAGAAGGCCTGCCACGTCAAGGCGCGGCGGCGCGCGCGGGGGCGAGGCCGCGCATCGCGAGGACGCGCGCGACGGCCTCGCCGATCTTGTTGTTCGGCGTGCTCGCGCCGGCCGTCAGCCCGACGCGCAGCGGGCCCGCCGGGAGCCAGTCGGAGCGCTCGACGACCTCGTGCGTGTCGGTCGTCATGTAGCGGATGGTGCCTCGCTCGACGTCGATGCTCGCGGGATCGTCCACGTGGTACGTCGTCACCCGCTCCGCGCAGAGCGCGGCGAGCGACATCGTGTTGCTCGAGTTGAAGCCGCCGACGACGAGCATGACGTCGAGGGGCTCGGCGAGCAGCTCCTTCACGGCATCCTGCCGGTCCTGCGTCGCCGAACAGATCGTGTCGAAGGTGCGGAAGTGCTCGGCGCGGTGCTCCTCCCCGTACGCGCGCGCCATCGACTGCCCGACCTCTTCGCCGATCGCCAGCGACTCGCGGGCGAGCATCGTCGTCTGGTTGGCGACGCCGACCCGCCGGAGGTGCCGGTCGGGGTCGAAGCCGGCCGAGGTCTTGTTCTCGAACGCCGCCAGGAACGCGTTGCGCTCGCCGCGCCCCTCGATGTACTCGCAGACCGCGCGCGCCTCGTCCATGTCCCGGACGATGACGTAGTGCCCCTCGGGGAAGCGCGTCACCTGCGACGCCGTCGCGCGCGTCTCCTCGTGGTAGTATTTGCCGTGGATGAGCGCGGTATAGCCGTCGCGGGCATAGCTCTCGACACGCTTCCAGACGTTGAGCACCGATCCGCAGGTCGTGTCCACCATGATGCAGCCGAGGGCGCGCAGCCGCGCGAAGTCCTCGACGGTGACGCCGAAGGCGGGGAGGATGACGACGTCCTCGGCGCGCACGGTGGAGAAGTCGAAGCCCGCCGCGCCGGGGACGAGGAACTCGATCCCCATCTCCTGGAGGCGAGCGTTGACGTGCGGGTTGTGGATGATCTCGCCTGCGAGGAGGATTCGCCGGTCCGGGAACTTCCGCCGCGTCTGGTAGGCGTACTCGACCGCACGCTCGACACCGTAGCAGAAGCCGAACTCGCGCGCGAGCCGGATGGTGACGTCGCCGACGGTCAGGCTGAAGTCGTTGGCGCGCAGCTGGTCGACGAGGTCGCCGGTATAGTCCGCGGCGAGCGTCTCCTGGACCTCCGACTTGAGCCCGAAGCCCTTCCGGAAGTAGGTCGCGTTCTGGTCGGGTGAAGCCATGGAGGGAATATAGGGACGTGGAGCGGCGAGGGGACCGGCTGGGGACCAGGGACCGGGCACCAGGGACCGGAGCCGTAGGAGGGCGGCCCATCACCCGGCCGAGGCCGCTCGCCGCTGGTCTCGCGCGCCTGCCCGTGGTAGGATGCCGTCCGCGGCGGGGGCCGTGCTCTTGTCCCGGTCCCCGCGTTCCGGTCCCCAGCCGGTCCCCAGTACCCAGGCCTTGGTCACCGCACACGTGTCCCCAGACGACGGCTCTCCCAGCCCGTCCCTCATCCGCCCCCCCGCGATCCAGAAGGGCGACCTCATCGGCGTCGTCGCGCCCTCGTACAGCCCGCGGCCGGGGTGGCTCGCGCGCGGCGTGCGCGCCCTCGAGCGCGCCGGGTTCGGCGTCGTGCTCGACACCGAGATCGATGTGAGCCGGCGCTTCCAGCGCGTCGAGGACGAGCGCCGGGCGGAGAACTTCATGGGGATGTGGCTGGACCCGCGCGTGCGCGCCGTGATCGGCGGCACCGGCGGCTACGGCGCCGTGCGCATGCTCCCGCACCTCGAGCCCGAGATCTTCCGCCGCAACCCGAAGTCCTTCGTCGGCTACTCGGACATCACCGCGCTCCACCTCTGGCTGATGCGCCGCGCGGGGCTCCGCGTCTTTCACGGCCCGACGGTCGACGACCTGGTCCCGGGCACGCGCGACCCGACGATGGCCTCGCTCCTCACCGCGCTCACGACGCCGCGGCCGACAGCGCGCATCGGGCGCGACATCGCGCGGCCGGTGCGGCCGGGGCGCGCGACGGGCCGGCTGATCGGCGGAAACCTCTCGCTCGTGCAGCAGACCATCGGCACGCCGTACGAGGTGGACACGCGCGACGCGATCCTCTTCCTCGAGGAGACGCGCGACCCGATGTCCGTCGCCGACGAGCGCATCGTGCACCTGCGCGCCGCGGGGCTCCTGCGGCACGTGCGGGGGATCGTCTTCGGGCAGCTCTCGCTCGACCGGTCGGAGGAGGACGAGTTCGAGGACTTCATCCTCGATCTCGTCTCCGACCTCGACGTCCCCGTCCTGATGGACTTCCCCGCGGGCCACGAGATCCCGAACCTGACGCTTCCGATCGGCACCGAGGTCGAGCTCGTCGCCGAGGAGACGACGGGATGGCTCGTCTACCGGGAGGACGCGCTCGTCCCCGTCGCCGTGGAGGGCGCGGCGAGCGCGGGCTGAGCGCTCAGTCCTCCCACGCGGCCGGCGCGAGCCACGGTGCGAGCGCGTAGGTCACGAGCACCTCGTACGCGCGCTGCCGGTCGACGAGCCCCGCCGTGAGCAGCCCGACGGCGCCGGGACCGCGCTTCGTGTCGTGCGCACCGGCGACGCGATCCATCGCCGCGCCGAGCTCGAGCCCGCCGCGCACGAGCGCGGCGACCTTCGGCGGCAGCGGCATCGAGAGCGAGCCGCCGACCCCGCGCCGCCCGTCGCGCGAGATCGCCGCCGCCCACGCGCACGTGCGCAGCCCGCCGTCGGCGGACTCGACCACGCCTCCCTCGATGCCGACGGCGAGCTCCACGCCGTCGTTCCTCCCCGCCGCGAGCGCAGCGCTTGCGCGCGACTCCGCGCCGCGGATCGTCTCCTCGTCTCCCCACGGCTGATCGGGGACCGTCGACGCGACGACGAGTCCCTCGACGCGCGCGTCCGGCGCGATGCGACCGATGACGGCGCGCACCGCGCCCACCTTCACGGGATTCGCCGACCCGACGACGACGCGTCGGATGGCCGCGAGCTGAAGAGGAGGGCGTTCGGGCATCTGCGCGAGATAAACATGTGATATCGGCTGGTGCCGCACGCTATCCATGCGCGGCACGCCGCGCAACATCGCGCGTCGTCTCGTGCATCGCATCGCGCGCTTGTGCCCTCCCGTACCGCGGGGTACGTTGTCCGCCCATGGAGCGCGTCGCCGCAGACACCCAGGTCCAGCTCATCGCGGTCCCCTCGGACACGATGACGTTCACGGCCCCGCACTCCTTCACGTTCGTCGGCGAGCGGCTCTGGCTCGACTTCGTGAACACCGACGACGTGCGCCGCGGCGCGCGCGTGGATGCGCTCGCGAACTTCGATGGGATGCTCGCCTGGCTCGCCGCGGCGGCGGTGCTCGATCACGAGCGCGCGACCGGGATGCGGCGCCGCGCGCTGCAGCAGCCGTCCGGGGCGAGCGCGGCGCTCGTCGACGCACGCCGCGTCCGCGCGGCGCTGCGCCACCTCGCGGAGCGCGGTCCGATGGCCGCCGGGGTCCGCGCCGACGCGCTCGGAGAGATCAACCGCGTGCTCGGACGCAGCGCGGGGACGCGACGCGTGGACGCGCGCCCCGACGGCACCTTCGCGCGCAGCTTCGTCGCCGTCGGCGACGCCTTCGCCGGTCTCATGATCCCCATCGTCGAGTCCGCCGCCGACTCGCTCATCACCGGCGAGCTGGCGCGCGTTCGCCGCTGCTCCGACCATCGCTGCCCGCGGGTCTTTCTCGACGCGACGAAGAACGGACGGCGGCGCTGGTGCGACATGGCCGTCTGCGGCAACCGCGCGAAGGCCGCGCGCCACCGCCAGCGGCGGGGCGCCGCGCCGCCGTCGCTCCAGGCCTGATCGCGCCGGCGCGCCGGGCCGTCGCGGCGCCACGATGCGCACCGTGACCGTCGAGCGGGTCTACCTCGAGATGCGCGAGCCGCCTGCCGGACGGCGCTCCGGGGAGGGCGAGCCGGCCGGACCGCTCCGCCTCGAGCGCGTCGATCCCTGCCCCGTGCCGCTCTTCCGCCGGCTCTACCGCGAGGTCGGCGAGGCGTACCACTGGCGCGATCGCGACGCGTGGTCCGACGATCAGCTCGCACGTCACCTCGCGCGCCCGGACGTCGAGGTCCACGTGCTCTGGGAGGACGACGCGCCGGCCGGCTTCTTCGAGCTGGTTCGCCACGCCGATGATGGCGGCACCGAGATCGCCTACTTCGGGCTCGCCCCGCGCTTCGTCGGGCGGGGGCTCGGGAAGCGGCTGCTCTCGGCGGCGGTCGATGCGGCGTGGCAGGGTGGAGCGACGCGCGTCTGGCTGCACACCTGCTCCCTCGACGCGCCGGCCGCGCTCCCCAATTACCTCGCGCGCGGCTTCCGCGAGTATCGGCGCGAGACGTACGAGGCCGAGCTCCCCGACTGAGCGCCGGACGCCGGCCACCGAACGCCGGCCATCGAACGCCGGCCATCGAACGCCGGCGTCAGACGCCGGCCGGCGAGCCCCCGATGATCGGCGACCAGGTCGGCGTCGGGAGACCGCCCTCCGACTCGCCCGCGCGTCGCTGCGGCGCCTCCGGCGCGCCCTCGTCGGCGAGCCGGAAAAAGCCGACGAGCCGCTCCAGCGAATCCGCCTGCGCCGACATCTCCTCGGCCATCGCCGCGAGCTCCTGCGCCGCGGCGGCGTTCCGCTGGGTGACGTCGTCCACCTGCTCGAGCGCGTGCGACACGCTGCGCACTCCGTCCGCCTGCTGCGAGGCCGACGACGCGACGTCCTGCACGAGCTCCGCCGTCAGCTGGATCGCGGGCAGGAGCTCGCGCACGAGCTTCCCCGACCGCTCGGCGACGGTGCGCCCGGAGCCGGCGAGCTGCGTGATCTCCTGCGCCGCCTCCTGGCTCTGCTCGGCCAGCGTGCGCACTTCGGCGGCGACGACGGCGAAGCCGCGCCCGTGCTCGCCGGCGCGCGCGGCCTCGATCGCCGCGTTCAGGGCGAGGAGGTTCGTCTGGCTCGCGATCGAGGTGACGATCGAGATCTTCTCGGCGATGACCTTCATCCGCGCGACCGTCTGCTCCATCGCGTCGGCGCTCTCGCCCGCGCTCGCCGCGCCGCTCACCGCGATCCGCTCGACCTTGCTGCTCGCCTCGGCGGTGCGGCCGATCACCGCGTTCATCTCCTCGAGGCTCGCCGTCGTCTCGCGCACGCCGGCCGCCTCCTCCGCCGCGCCCTCGGAGAGACTCTGCGCCGACGAGGTGAGCTGCGACGACGCCGTCGCGATCGCCTGCGCGCCGGAGCGCATCTCGGCGATCACCTGCGAGAGCTTCTCGCGCATCGCGACGAAGGACTGCCCGAACGCATCGTCGCCGCCGCGCGGGCGCACGCGGACCGTCAGGTTCCCTTCCGCCATCTGGTCGGCGACGTGCGCCATGTCGCGCAGGTAGGCCGTCATCGCGACGAACGCCTGACCGAACGCATCCACGTCGGAGCGGGGGGTGACGACGACCGAGAGGTCGCCCCGGGCGATCGTCCCCGCCGCCGCCGCCATCTCGCGCAGGTAGCGGACGGCATCGCGCATCGACGTCAGCAGCGTCCCGATCTCGTCGGTGGACGTGATGCGGATCTCGGCGCTCATGTCGCCGCGCGCCAGCCGGTTCGCCGCCCGGACGGCCTCCTCGATCGGCTCGGCGATCGACTGCGCGGCGAAGCGCGACAGCCAGTACAGGGCGACCACGCAGACGAGCGTGACGACGAGGCCCAGCGCCCCCGCGACGCGCTGGAGCAGCCGCGCCGTGCCGAACGCCGCCTCGATCGCCGCCTCGTCGCTCGTCGTGCGGGCCGCGAGCTCGTCGCGCAGCGCGTTGTGCTTCGTCTGCATCGCGTCGATCGCGCCGCGGAAGTCCTCGCCGAAGTCGCCGTCGATCATGCGCGTCGTGTTGCGGCGGGCGATCTCGTAGTACGCATCGAAGCCGGCGGCGAGCCGCGCGAGCGCCGCGGAGTCCACGCCGGCGATGGCGTGCCCGGCGGCGGCGGCGCGCAGGAAGCTCCCGCGCAGCGAGTCCGCGTCGGCGATGCGCTCGCCGTCGCTCGCCGCCGCGGCGTCCTGGAGCGAGCGCTGAATGTCCTCGAGATGATCCTCGAGCGTCCGGCTGAGCTGGAGCGACGGGTAGTGGCCCCGCTCGATGCGCGAGAGGCGCCGCTCGTTCACGACGCCGAACGTCCCGTTGATGGCGACGATCGACAGGAGCGTGCCGGCCACGACGATGGCCGGCATGCGCAGCTTCTCCTGGAACGGGAGCGCGCGGAAGCGCGCCTTCAGTCGCGCCAGCATCGGCGGTCCGCTCGCGTCGTCCCGGACGGCCGGGTCACCGCGAGGTGAGATTCAGGATCTTCACCCCCGTCCCGATGTCGGCGGCGGCGGAGACGTAGCCGATCGCGTTCGGATTCTCGCGCACGAAGGCGAGCACCTCCCGGTCGGTCTTCTTCTCCGGCGGCGGGAGCTCGCGCCCCGAGAAGATCTGCTGCTGCCAGTACGAGCGGATGGCCATCACCGACTTCCGGTGGACGAGCTGCGTGAAGTCGCGCCGCGTCTTCGAGTCCTCGGGCTGGTCCACCGGAAGCGCCGCCTGGCCGTCGGCCCAGGCGGCGCGCTTGAGGAAGAGCTGCGCTACCGCCGAGCGCGGGAGCGCCGTCGTCGGGTTCGCGGAGTTGACGACGACGATGAAGGAGTAGTCGGACTGGGCCCGCATCGGACGGGCCGCGGAGAGGAGGAGCAGCGCCGCGCTGGCGGCGAGGAGTCGGCGGATCATCGAGCGGCGTGGAGTCCGTGGTTGACACGGGTCGGTCCGCGCGTCGCTCGACGAGCGTCGCAGGGTGCGGTGGCCGACCGTCGGTCTGCAGCCCTGTGACGACCCAAGTCCGCGTCAGGCAAACACAAGCGCGCTGCTCAGTTACTGCACACCCGGATGAATTCTCGACGCTCCGCGGAGGTGCGCGCACGCGTCGGGATCAGCGCCCGCGGCGTCCACGCTTTCTCCCTCCGCCCGCCTTGCCACCCGGCCCGCCCCCGGCCGGCCGGCCGCCACGTCGCTCGCTGCCACGCGGATCGCCCCGCTCCGCGCGCCCGCCCTCCCGACGGCCGCCGTCGCGACGGGCGCCGTCCCCCCGTCCCCCATCGCCGCGTTTCCCCTCGCTCCGGCCGCCGGCGCGTCCGCCTCCGCTCCGGGCGGTCTGCCGCCGCGCATCGCCGCGCCCCGCTCGCCCGCCGCGCCCCGCCCCCCGTCCATCGCGGCCGCGCTCCTCGCGCGCGATCTCGTCGGGCGTCCAGGGCCGCTCGAGCAGCTCCTGGAGCTCGTCGAGCGTCGCCGCGCGAACCGACCCGCGCTGGCCCCGTGGCACCATGAAGCGGAGTGGACGGTCGAGCGTCGGCAGCTCCGCCTCGGCGAGGGTGCGCGCGAGCTTCTCGGGGAGGCGCAGCCGCGCGACGCCCGTCGGCCGCCCGTCCACGTCCTCGACGTCGTAGTCGATCGCCACCTCGCGGTCGCGCACGAGCACCTCGTCCGGCAGCGCGCGATAGCGCTCTCGGTCCTCGTCCGAGACGAGCGCGTCGAGCTCCAGGTGGAGCGGCGCACGGCGGAAGGCGTCGACCGAGTCCACGTCGCCGAGCGCGCGCTCGTAGCGGTCGGCGAGCTCCGCGAAGCCGAGGCGCGGCGTCGTCCCGCCCGAGCGGCGCCAGATCTCGCGGATCTCCTCGATCGCCGCGCGGTGCCGCGGCACCGCCGGGTGGCGCGCCTCGGAGCGCGCCAGCGCCTCGGCGAGCACGCGCCGCGCGCGCGCGGCCAGCTCCGGCGGGAACACATCCAGCGCCTCGACCTCGCGCTCGAGCTCGAAGCCGAAGTAGCGCACGACGCGGCGCAGCGAGAGCGGCGCGTGCTTCCGCTGCGGATCGTAGACGAGCTCCGCCTCGCCGCGCTGCGCGTACCGGCGGACGAGGTCCATCGGGATCTGGGTCCCCTCGATCGATGCGCGCGGGACGCCGAAGCGGTCGGCGAAGTAGCGGAGCGTCCCCGCGATCGCCCCCCAGCTTCCGCAGACACTCGTCTTCGAGACGCGCGCCTGTTGCCCGTCGGCGGTCTCCTCGTCGATCACGAGGTCGAACGGCATGTAGCGCGCGAGGAGGTCGGCGAAGCGCCGGTGCACGTGGTCGCGCGCGAACGGCAGACGGTTCGGCAGCGGCACGTCCACGCTGCGGTAGATGCTCGCCATGCCGAGCGCGGCGTCCTCGATCGCCTTCACGAGCACGCCGCGCCGCTCCGCCCACTCGTCGATCCCCTCGTCGAAGAGGTGCCGCGGCAGGCCGTACACCGCGCCGATCGAGCCGTGCTCGCGGAACGCCTCGGCGTAGACGTTGTAGGCCGTGAGATGATCGCTCCCCGGGACGACGAGCCCCTCGAGGTCGCGCTCCTCCCGCGTCATGCGGTGCAGCGACTCGACGGAGCTCATCACGGCGAGGAACGGCAGCAGCTCGTCGTCGCCGTGCACGAGGAGCTCGGCCCACGGGCGGTCCACGGGCATCGCCTCGACGAGCTTGCCGTAGGACGTGAGCCTCCCGTGCTCCACGACGCCGCGCTCCTCGAGCAGCCCGAGCGCGCGGCGGTAGGCCAGCCGGTCGAGCGGGACGGGCAGCTCGAGCTCGTCGGCGCGCACGCCGAGGTCGGCACACGTCATCGCGACGCGCTCGGAGTCCCCGGCGAGCTGGAACTCCGGCGCCGTCGGCCGGAGCTCGGAGAAGACGATGTCGCGGTCGGAGAGGATGAAGACGCGCCCGCCCTCGACGCGGCCGTGCACGCGCCCGGCCATCTGGAGGATCTCGTTCGCGCCGAGGTGGAGCTGCGTGAGGACGTTCTTCCCGTGCTCGATGATGTTCGTGAAGCGGCGGTCGTCGATGACGACGGTGTCGAGGCCGCGGACGTTTATCGCGCTCTGCCCAGCGGCCGTCATCGCGAGGACGTACGGCTTCTCCTCCGTCCCCTCGAGGAAGGGGCGGATGATGCGGATCGGCTCGCCGCCGTGGTAGTACGCCGCGTTGATTCGCGGCGCACGCTCGCGAACGTGCTGCGCGGCCTCCTGCACGCCGGCGCGCGTCGGCAGGAAGACGGCGACGCCGCGCCGCTGCCGCACGACCTGCTGGAGGAAGCGGTCGTCGAGGAACTCGAGCGCGTCCTTGTTCACGACCGTCACGTCGGCGCGCTTGTCCTCGTCGAACGCGTAGCTCTGGATGACCGCGTCCGAGTCGAGGTACGACGCGTAGAACGTCGGATCCACCGTCGCCGAGAGCCAGATGAAGCGGCATCCGACGCGCTTGCCGAGGGCGAGGCAGAGCTCGAGCTCCGCCGAGGTCTGGTGGATCTCGTCGACGACGAGCGTGTCTGTCGGGAGGATGTCGCCATCCTGGAACCAGCGCCGCGCGATCCCCGTGGTCACGACGATGACGTTCCACGTCGGCGTGTCGGGCGTCGCCTCGCGCTCGCGGTTGACGACGCCGACGCGGAGCTCCGTCGTGCGCAGGATCTCCTCCGCCATCAGGCGGATGCCGAGCGTCTTCCCCGTCCCCGTCCCGGCGACGATCCCGAATCCCCTCCCGTCGCGCGCCAGGCGCCGCACCTCGTCGCCGTGGTGCTCCTCGAGGAAGGTCGGGATGCGCAGCCCGATCGCGAGCTCGATCGTCTCGCACGCCGCGCGCGTCGGCGCGATGACGATGACGCGCCCGGTCGGCGGCTCGGCCGCGACGAAGGCGGCGTGGTCGGGCGGGAGGTAGCGGTCGGTGACGGAGCGCAGCATGACGCGGGGGAACGTGCAAGGAAAACGCCGCCGGGGGAACGGGCACGGGCCCTTCCTCCGGCGGCGCTGCGATCGCGGCCCGCATCGAGCCGGCCGCGCGTCGTCACTGCGGCGTGATCGTCTGTACCTTTCGGCCGTTCTCGTAGACCTCGACGCTGTCGGCGCGGCCATCGCCGTTCGCATCGATCCAGACCTGCACCGTGCGCCGCGCCTCGTCGAGCCAGCTCACGCGCTCGGGGAGCCCGTTGCGGTCGCGATCGACGTAGCGCACCTGGTACACGGCGTCGCCGAGCCAGCGCGTCACGTCGTCCGAGCGGCGCCCGCGCTCGATGAGGATCGCGCCGATCATCTCCGGCATCGTCGAGGGATAGCGACGCTGCCGGTCGAGGCGGTCGTCGTCACGATCGCGGCCGGACCGCTCGTCGTCGCGGAACTGCTTGATGCTTCCCGGCTTCGCGTAGTCGTCGCCGAACAGGACGCGGCCGTTCGACGGCCGGTTCCGGACCGCGGTCGCGCAGTCCGTGGGCGCCGGCTGCTGGCCGGCGGGAACGCCGTCGAGCCAGATGCGGCACATTCCCGGCGGGGGACGGTGACCGGGCGGCACCTCGGTCTCCCGCCCCTGCGCGGAGAGCGGTGCGGTGATCGCGACGAGACCGACGAGTGCGACAGTATATGCAAGGCGCTTCATCATTTTCCTCCGGAAACCGTCGGACCGACGGGTGCCCCTCCTAGAGCACGGAGGGTGCCACGCATCGAGCCCGCCGAGACAAACTCAACTCATTGCACAGCAACGATTTGACCAACTTCGACGGGACCCGGCGAAGACCCTGTCCATACGGCGGGACAGCGTTGTCCCGTAGTCTATTCTCCCTCGCCGCAGCCGACCAGAGCCTCGCACCGTGAACGCTCCCTCTGCAAGCCCGTCGCCGGACCGTCCATCGTCGGACGAGCCGCAGCGCACCGCTCGCCCCGATGCGGCGCACGATCCCGGCCCCGAGGCCGCCCGGACGCGCGCCGTGGCGACCGGCGCGCCGCACGGCGAGCCCATCCGCATCGGAGGAGCCCGCATCCTCGTCGGCACCGCGGGATGGACCGACCGGACGCTCACCGCGGCGGGCGTCTTCTACCCCGACGCGGCGAAGACGCCCGAGGACCGCCTTCGCTTCTACGCCTCGCGCTTTCCGCTCGTCGAGGTGGACGCGACGTACTACGCGCTCCCGTCGCGCCGCATGGCCGAGCTGTGGGCCGAGCGCACGCCGGACGACTTCACCTTCGACGTGAAGGCGAACGCCCTCATGACGGGGCACCCGAGCGAGGTGTCGCGGCTGCCGAAGGAGCTGCGCGATGCGCTGCCGGAGGCGCTCGCGGCGAAGGCGCGCATCTACGCGACGGATCTCCCCGCCGAGCTCGAGGACGCCGTCTGGGCGACGTTTCTCGATGCGCTCGAGCCGCTGCGCTCCTCGGGAAAGCTCGGCGGCGTGCTCCTCCAGTACCCGCGCTGGTTCGGGCCGACGCGCGACAACGCCCGCGCCCTCGTCGAGGCCAGCCGCCGACTCGGCGACGTCACCGGCACCGTCGAGCTCCGCAACCGCGACTGGTTCTCGGACCGTCTGCGCGAGCGCACCCTCGGCCTCCTCGCCGAGCACGACATTCCCTTCGTCATGGTGGACGCGCCGCAGGGGCACCGCAGCTCCGTGCCGCCGATGGCGGCGACGACCTCGGCGCGGCTGGCCGTCGTGCGTCTGCACGGCCGCCGCGTGGACACGTGGGAGCGCCCCGGCGTCGGCGTCGCGGAGCGCTTCCGCTACCTCTACGACCGCGGCGAGCTCGCCGAGTGGCTTCCCCGCATCGGCGCCGTCGCCGCCGCCGCTCGAGAGGTGCACGTCGTCTTCAACAACTGCTACGCGAACTACGGGACGACGAACGCGGCGGAGATGATGGGCATGCTCGCGGAGGAGGCCCGCTGACGCCGGCGCGCGGTCAGTCGCCGAACGAGATTCCCGTCGCCCGCGCCGTCTTCACGACGTCGTGGTCGGGCTCGACGCGCTTCGGCTTCTGGAGCACCTCGACGATCGGGACGGTGACGATGTGCGGTGACTGGAGCGCGACCATGTGCCCCCACCGCTTGTCCGCGATCGCGCGGACCGCGGCGCCGCCGAAGCGCGCCGCCAGCAGGCGGTCGTAGCCCGTCGGCATCCCGCCGCGCTGGAGATGGCCGAGGATCAGCGAGCGGCACTCCTTCCCCGTGCGCTCCTGGATCTCGCGGGCGAGCGCGTCGGCGATCCCGCCGAGCCGCCTCGCCTGCCCCGGCATCGACGGGCCGAGGATGCTCTCGCGCCCGCCCCTCGGGAAGGCGCCCTCGGCGACGACGACGATCGAGAAGAGACGTCCTGCCGCGTCGCGCTCCCGGATCTTCTCGCAGACGCTGTCGACCTCGTACGGGATCTCCGGGATGAGGATGACGTCCGCCGTCGCCGCGAGCCCCGAGTGGAGCGCGATGAAGCCGGCGTCCCGCCCCATCACCTCCATCACGATCACCCGGTCGTGGCTCTCCGCGGTCGTGTGCAGCTTGTCGATCGCCTCGATCGCCGTGTTCACGGCCGTGTCGAAGCCGAACGTCGTGACGGTGCCGCTGACGTCGTTGTCGATCGTCTTCGGTACGCCGACCATGCACATCCCCTTGTCCACGAGACGCTGCGCGATCTCCAGCGAGCCATCGCCGCCGATCGTGATGATCGCATCGATGCCGAGCCGCTTCGCGTTCTCCACGAGCTCGTCGGACCGGTCGATCTCGGTGTACGAGCCGTCCGGCTGCCGCACCGGATAGCTGAACGGGCTCCCGCGGTTGGTCGAGCGCAGGATCGTGCCGCCGAGGTGCGCGATCCCGCGCACCGTCTCCCGCGTCAGCGGGATGACTTCGTCCTCGCCGAGCAGCCCGGCGAAGCCGCGCTTGATGCCGAGGACGTCCCAGCCGAGGTTGATCGCGGAGAGCGTGGCGGCGCGGATGACGGCGTTGAGGCCGGGGGCGTCGCCGCCTCCGGTGGAGATCGCAATGCGCATGTCGGTTGAGCCGTGCTGCGTCGGAGAGGGGACGGAGTGATTGGAGGGTGAGCTACTGCCGCTCGAGGAGCCGGACGATCTCGCCGTGCTGCGGGTGACGGCCGGACTTCGACTTCTCGAAGACCGGCGTGCCGTCACGGAGCACTTCGAACCGACCACCACTCGACTTGATCAGCCGGACGTCGGCGTTCGGGAAGCGACGCCTGATCTCCGCCGCCAGACCGACGGCGCGGGACTCGTAGCTTCAGGTGGTGCAGTACTCGATCGTGATGTGCATGCGCCTCGGGGTGGGTGGTCGCTCCCTGTATGTATCTCCGGAGCGGGGCGGGAGTGCAAGCCATGCGCCGATCATCGTGACGGCAGCGGAACGCCGGTCGCCGCCGCGAGTCGCGCGATGATGCTGTCCTGCCGGGCGACGACGCCGCGCAGGGAATCGAGCTGAGCCTGGAGCATCGCGTCGTCCTCCCGCAGTCCGGCGACCGCGTCGGAGAGCCCGAGGATCGCCTCGCCGGTCGTCACGTTCTCCGTCGGATCCATCGCGACGCCGCAGCCGGAGGCGCCGAGGGCGAGCGCGAGCGCGGCGGCGGCCTGCCGCCGACAACGGAGGGCGCGGACGGAGCGGAGCATCTCAGCCTCCTCGCAGCGCCGCGAGCGCGGCGTCGATGTCGGTGAGCACGCGCCCCTCCGGCTCGATGGCCCGGCGCCGCTCGAGCGCGGGGATCGCCGACGTCACGCCGAGCCGGCCGAGCGCGCGAGCGGCATCCTGCCGCAGGAACGGATCGCGATCGTCGAGGAGCGGAACGAGAAGGGCGCCGAGCGCCGCCGTGCGCTCCGCGCTCGCGGAGTCGGCGCGACCGGCGCGCGCGCGGCGGACGAGCGAGGCGAGGGCCGTCCGCCGCGCCGCGCCGCCGTGCGCCGCCGCGAGATGCTCGGCGAGCAGCGCCTGCGCGTCGCCGCCCTCGATCTCCCCGAGCGCGGCGAGCGCGCCGACGCGCTCCACATCCCGCCACGAGTCCGTCCCGAGCATGCGCCGGATCTCGGGCATCGCCGCCGCGGTGTCCGCGGACGCGAGCGCCTGCACCGCCGCGACGCGCACGAAGCGCGATGGATCGGCGAGCGCGCGCGCGGCGAGCCGCTCGCGCTCCGCGGGCGCGAAGGCTCCGATCCCGGCCGCCGCCGCCACGCGCACGCGCGCATCCGCGTCGTCCAGCGCGTCGCGAACGGCCGCCAGCGCCGCCGAGCGGCGGCCGGCGTCGCCGAGCGAGTCGGCACGCAGCAGGGCGACGAGCCGGGTCGCCGCGCGCTCGCGGACGCCGCGGAACGCATCCGACCTCGCCGCGTCGGCGAGCGCGAGCACGGCGAGCGAGTCGCGCGGCCGCTCGCCGAGGAGCATCACCGCCTCGACGCGCCCGAGGACGTCGGGGTCCTCCTCGCGCTGCGCGACGAGCATCGCCGTCGGGCGCGGAAAGTCGGTGACGTCGAGCAGCCAGCCGCCGGCATCCCAGCGGATCCAGCGCGGCGCGCCCGACAGGACGAGCTCGAGTCGCGCGACCGAGTCGCGGACGGAGACGGTTCGGCGGACGATCGAGTCGGCGACGCCGACGGCGACGTCCACGTCGGCCGAGAAGAGCCCGGTGCGCGTGTCCCGCGGCTGCACCTGGCTCGCGACGAGCGAGAGGCGCCGGGCGACGCTGTCGTACGCCGCCGTGATCCGGAAGGCGGGGAATCCTGCGCCGTGCACCCACTGCGCGAAGAAGCGGTCCAGGTCGCGTCCCGTCGCCTCCTCGACCGATGCGCGGAAGTCGCCGGTCGTCGCACTCTCGTAGGCGTGGGCGCGGGCGTACGCCGCGAGCGCGCTCCGGAAGAGCGAGTCGCCGAGCTCGCGGCGGAGCATGAAGAGCACCGCCGCGCCCTTCGGGTAGACGTGGCCGCTGAGAAACAGCTCGAGCGGATCGTGCACCCAGCGGTCGTGCACGAGCGGACGGCGCGCGGCGCGGTCGGCCGCGATCGCCTGCTCCTGCGCCTCGAGCCGGCGGTACGCGCCCTCGTCGGCGCCGAAGCTCTCCGCCGCCCAGTCGAGCGCGAAGTACGTCGCGAACCCCTCGTTGAGCCAGATGTCCGGCCAGTCGCGCGCGGTGACGAGCCCGCCGAACCACTGGTGCGCGAGCTCGTGCGCGACGAGGAGCTCCGCGTTCGCCTGCGGCTCGGCCCAGGCGGGGTGCAGGATCCGGTCGTCCGACTGCGTCGTCGCCGTGACGTTCTCCATGCCGCCGAAGACGAAGTCGGGAACGACGCTCTGGTCGTACTTCGCCCACGGGTAGGGTACGCCCGTGCGCTCGCCGAAGAAGTCCATCATGCGCGGCGTCTTCCCGAACCCGCGCCACGCCGCCTCGACGGAGTCGGCGTACGTCCAGTAGGCGATCGGCACCGTGCGCCAGGTGTCCTGGAGGACGACGTAGTCGCCGGTGACGAGGCTCATCAGATACGTCGGCGCGGGCTGATCGAGCCGCCAGTGCCACTCGTCCTCGTCGCCGACGCGGCGCGTCGAGACGAGCCGCCCGTTCGAGAGCGCCTTCTCGCCGCGTCGAACGCGGGCGACGATCTCCCACGTCGTACGGTCGCTCGGGTGATCCCACGTCGGCACCCAGTGCCGCGTGTCTTCCGGCTCCCCCTGCGTCCAGAGCACGCGGCGCCGGTCCACGAAGTACGCGCCCTTCTTCGGCCGTTCCGTCTCGTAGTCGATGGTGAGGCGCACCGTCGCGCCGGGGGCGAGCGGCGCGGCGAGATGCGCGACGAGCGAGCGGCCGTCGTAGTCGTGGCGCAGCGCGCCGCCCGGGGCGCCGCGCACGCCCCCGATCCTCATCCCGACGGCGTCGAGCGCGATCTCGCGGATCGCCGTGTCGAGCGCGGCGATCGTGAGCGTCGTCGTCCCGACGATCGCGTGCCGCGCCCAGTCGGCGCGGACCCGCACGATCTGGTGCCGGAGGTCGAAGCTGCGGCGCCGCGGCTCGCGAGCGGTGCCGGCGGGCGGCGCGCCCCACGCGACGAGCGGGCCCTCGCGGAAAACGACGTAGTTCGGCGGCGGCGCCGGAGGCGGCGTGGTGTCGACGGCGATCGGTGCCGGCGGAGGCGGCGGCGGCGCCGGGCGGCACCCCGCGGGAAGCGCGGCGAGCGCCGGCGCGAAAGCGAGCGCAGCGGCCACGGCGGCGCGGCGCGCCCGCGGCCGGGCGGGCACGGCACCCACAGTCGGACGTCGGTTCGGCATGCAGTCGATGCGAGGGAGGGCGCCCGGCGGCGGTCGGGCGATGCGAGCTCGCCGCGGGCACCGAGCTATATAACGCGCACCCCCAACGGACGGAATGCGTGCGACGAGCGAGCGGCCCGACTCTCCCCGCCGGATCGACGATGGTCGAGCTGGCGATCGTGCTCGTGGTGCTCGGCGTGATCCTCGGGCTCGCGATGCCGGATCTCCGGAGCGCCGGCGACGCGGCGAGCGTCCGCTCCGCCGTCACCTCGACCGTGGCGACGCTCGTCGCCGCGCGCCACACGGCGATCGCGCGCGGCGCGATGAGCACCGTGCGGGTGGACACGGCGCGCGGACGGATCCTCGTGCTCGCCGCGGCGGAGACGGTCCTCGTGCGTGACCTCCGCGATGCGCACGGGGTCCGGCTCGGCGCGACGCGACTGGAGCTGCGCTACACGCCGAACGGCCTCGGCTACGGCGCGTCGAACACCCGGCTGACGATCGGCCGGGGGCGCTTCGCCGATACCGTGATCGTCTCGCGACTCGGTCGCGTGCGGCATTGACCATGCATTGGGCGTCGCCGTGCTCCGACTCCTCGCCGACCCGTCCGCCACCTCCCGCGCACCGCGCGCGCGCTGCCTCGCGCCGCGCGCGGCGGCCCGCCGCGCGCGCGTCTTCGGCGAGCGCTCGGCGCGGCTCGCGCGGTGCGAGGCGCCGGCCCGTGGCCCCGGCCCGTCGAGCGACGACGCGGCGGTGCGGCGACGCGAGCTCGTCGAGCTCGGCCGGCTGGCGCTGGCGTACGAGATGCGCGAGGCGCTCGCGCGCTGATCGCGGCGAGCGCCCCGGTCGACGTCCACCCCGCGCCGTCGTTCGGCCCGGGGACCTCGCCTCAGTCGGCGGCCTCCGTGCCGAAGTCGTAGCCCGGCACCGACACGCGCGGGATCGGCTTCCCGATCACCCGCTCGATCGTCCGCACCATCGCGATCTCGTCCGGGGCCATGAACGTCAGCGCGTCCCCCTCCTTCGCCGCGCGCCCCGTCCGCCCGATGCGGTGTACGTAGTCCTCGGGCTGCTGCGGGACGTCGTAATTGACGACGTGCGTGATGTGCGAGATGTCCAGGCCACGCTGCGCGATGTCGGTGGCGACGAGGATCCGGACCCGTCCCTCCTTGAAGTCCTCGAGCGCGCGCGTGCGCTGGATCTGCGTCTTGTCGGCGTGCATCGCCGCGGCGGCGAGCCCCGCTGCCTCCAGCTCGCGCACGGCGCGGTCGGCGCCGTGCTTCGTGCGCGTGAACACGAGCACCGTTCCCTCGGGGTGCCCGCGGAGGATCTCGACGAGCAGCGCGCTCTTGCGGTGGTGCGGCACCGGGTAGACCGCGTGCGAGACGGTGCTCGCCGCGCTCGACCGCAGGCCGATCTGCACGACGATCGGCTTGCGCAGGTACTTGCGCGCGAGCGCCTCGACCTCGGGGGGCATCGTCGCGCTGAAGAGCAGCGTCTGCCGGTACGGCGGAATCTGCCGCACGATCTCGTTGATCTGCGGCGCGAAGCCCATGTCGAGCATTCGGTCCGCCTCGTCGAGGACGAGCAGCTCGAGATCGTCGAAGACGACGTTCTGCTTGTCGAGGTGGTCGATCAGGCGGCCCGGCGTCGCGACGACGACGTCGACGCCGTTGCGCAGCGCGCGCTCCTGCGCCTCGTAGGCGACGCCGCCGTACACCGACTGGGCGTCGAGCGGCGCGTGGCGCGAGTACTTGCGCACGCTCTCCTCGACCTGCACGCAGAGCTCCCGCGTCGGCGTGAGGACGAGCGCGCGCGTGCGGCGCGGCCCTCCGGCGAGCCGGTCGATGAGCGGCAGCGTGAACGCCGCCGTCTTCCCCGTGCCCGTCTGCGCGAGCCCCATGACGTCGCGGCCGCGCAGGATGACGGGGATCGCCTCGCGCTGGATCGGCGTCGGCGTCGTGTACCCCGCGTCGCGCACCGCGTCGAGGACGACGGCCGAGAGCCCGAGCTCCGCGAACCCGGCGCCGGACGCCGGCTCGTCCTGCCCCTCCTGCATCTCCTGCGGGTCGTGCCGCGCCTCGTCCGGCGCGTCCTGCCGTACCTGATCCGACTCGATGATGGTCGCCATGTCTCTGCTCGCCGCGCCGGGGCCGCGTGCCCGGGGTGCTCCCGGGACCGACGCATCCAATGCGAGCTGCGCCGCGCCATTGCGCGCGACCGACTCGCATCGATCGTGTGTGATGAAGATCTCGTCCGCGCCGCCGGCACACGCGCGATCGATCGTCGCGCCGTGCTGGGAGGGCCATCGCAATGGCGTCCCCCCGCCGCCCAGCGGGGGCGGCCCGGCCGCGGACCGGCGCGCGACGCAGTCACGGCGCGCGCAGGGTTGCGGTGCCCGTAATATAAGTCGTTGCGGGATAATTGGGTAGACGCCGGACCGGACTCCTGGGGGCGCTCCGCCGGCGGGGCCCGTCTCACCCCGCCGCGGCCCCCCGCAGGAACGACTCGACCGCTCCCGCGATCTCTCCCGCACACTCCATGTTCGCGGCGTGGCCGGCGCCGTCCACGGGGAGCAGTCGCACCGACGGCGGCAGCGAGCGCCGGAGCGCCTCGAGGTCCCGCACGAGCACGAGCCGGTCGCGCGTGCCGCGCACGAGCAGCGTCGGCGCGCGGAGCGCGGCGAGCGCCTCCGGCGCGATCGGCCGCCAGTCGTACTCGCGCAGCATCGCCGCCTGCGCCTCGTAGTAGCCAGGCAGCTCGGCCAGCGCCCTGAACTCCTCGACGTCCTCACGCCGCACGCGGCTCGCGTCGCCGTAGATCGACCACATGCCGAGCGCGACGATCGCGCGGTGGACCGCCGACGGCAGGCGCGCGAGGAGGCGCGCGAGGGCTCCCGCCGCGGGGAGCCGCCCGAGCGCGGCGAGGGGAATGCGCCCGATGCCGGCCGGATCGAAGAGGACGAGGCGCGTGACGCGCTCCGGCGCGGCCAGCGCGAGGCGCAGGGTGAGCCCGCCCCCCATCGACAGCCCGACGAGCGCGACCCGGTCGAGCGCGAGCGCATCGAGCGCCGCGAGGAGATGGCGCACGAGGGCGGACGCGGCGTAGTCGCCGCGCGCGCGTGGCTTCGACGAGGCGCCCAGCCCGCGCGGCTCGACGATCACCACGCGATGCCCAGAGGCGAGCACGGCGCCGACGTTCGCGTGGAAGACGTAGGCCGAGCACGCCCATCCCGGCACGAGCACCGCCGGCGCCGATCCTGGATCGCCCCGCTCGACGACACGGATGCTCGCCCCGTCGACCGAGACGTGCCGCACGCGGTACCGGGGATCGCCCGCCGGCCACAGCTCCGCCGGCCGGCGCGCCCGCGGTCCCGTCACATGATCTCGATCGGCCGACCCGCGAGGCGGGCGATGAGCCCGAGCCGGAACGTCACATCGCTCCACCGCTGCTCCTCGCCTGCGCGCTCCGCCTCGAGCGGATACTGCGGCCAGACGACGGGGTTGGTGCTCTTCGGCACCGCCGTCCCCTTGTGCGGGTGCCAGACGCCGTTCGCGTCACGATCGTCGAGCATCCGATCGAAGAGCTTGCTCCACCCTTCGTTGCGGCCGAGGAAGCCGAGCCGCGCCATCAGCTCGAGCCAGGTGAGGGCCCAGGGCACGTCGGCGTCGAGCGCGTTGCGGTGGGGGAGCATGTCCCCGAGCACGAGCTGCGGCTGCGGCACCGCCTGCTTTCCGACGAGCTGCACCGACTCCTGCCGCGGGAGCGGCTGCGACAGGTAGTGATACAGCTCGTTCAGCACCATGTAGTGCTCGCTGCGGAAGAGCGGCATGTAGGCGAGCATCAGCAGCGCGTGGAAGGACGGCGGCCGCGCTTCCGGCGCGAGCACGTGCTTGTTGCCGACGCGGATCCACGGCTTCTCGGCGAGCGGCGAGGAGAGAAACTCGTGGATCCGCTCGGTGATGCGCTTCGCCGCGCCGCGGAGCCGAGGATCGCCCTCGTAGCCGGCCTGGGCGAGCGCCGCCGCGGCAGCCTCCCGCAGCACGGCGCGTCCGCGATGCACCATCTCCGGCTCGATCCGTCCTCTCCCGCCGAGCTCGTAGAGGTACGCCGGGTCGTCGTCCTCGGGGAGGAGCCGGAAGAGCGTGCGGCGCGCTCGGAGCAGCGGCGGCGACTCGCGATCCCAGCCGTACTCCGACAGCCGCCGCGCGGCGGTGATCGTGCCGATCCCCTCGAAGTAGTCCGAGCGCGCGTTCGGGAGCGCGAGCATCGCGTCCCCCCAGGTGCCGTCGGAGTGCTGCGCGATGGCGAGCCGCAGCGCCGGCGCGTACGTGTACGGCAGCCGCCGCACCTCGTCGGACACGCTCGCGCCGAGCCGCGCGACGTCGCACAGCGCGCGATACTGGATCGGCGGCGCCGCGTGGTCGAGCAGCCAGCCCAGCGGGAACCGGACCGGCGGCGGCGCCGCGGGTGGGACGACTGGAGAGACGGCGGGAAGCGAGGGGACGGTCACGGTCGGTGCTCGTGTCAACGCATTGTCAGACAACGCACTTACAGCATCCACCGAGGGCGGCCATGGAGCGGGCGCGTAACGATAGCACATTTCAGGCGACGCGCTAGGGCGATCACATAACTTCATGCAACCGAAAGTCTTGGGCGATTCGCACGGGAGCCCTTAACGCGCGCGCCGCTGGTGCGTCTCATCTGCTCGAAGACGCGCGCCGGTGCGCGTCCGGACCGAATACGGAGGAGCAATGCGAGCAGTACGCGTTCTGGCGCTCGGCGCCGCGATGATGGTCGGGACGGGCGGAGTCGCCTTCGCCCAGCAGACGGACTCGAGCGCGCGCCCTCGCGCCGAGCAGCAGCGGGATGGAAAGGGGCGGCAGGGCGAGCGCGGCATGCGCCGCGACGGCCGCCGCGGCGGGCCCGCTCTCGGGCGGGCGCTCTTCCGCGGGATCGAGCTGAGCGAGCAGCAGCGGACCCAGGTGCGGCAGATCAACGAGAAGTATCGCGCGGAGCATACGCAGCTCCGCGACCGCATCCGCGCGGCTCGCACGGATGGGCAGCGGCCCGACTCGGCGCAGCGTGCCGCGATCCGCGCGTCGCAGATGCAGATCATGCAGCGCCAGCGCGCGGAGCTCCGCGGGGTTCTCACGGCCGAGCAGCGCACGACGTTCGACGCGAACGTGCAGGAGCTCCAGAAGCGGATGTCGGAGCGGCGCGCGAAGGGCGAGCGGCGCGGCCGCGGCGACGGCCAGGGGCGGGGACAGGGGCGGGGGCAGGGGCAGGGCGGCGCCGGAGTGCAGCGCGGCAGCTGACGCACCGGACGAGCGCGTGGCGGGCCGTCGGGACTCCCCGACGGCCCGTCGTGCATCCGCGGTCCGGCATGGGCCGCCGGCCGGTCGCGGCTTGTGAGCGAGCCCCCGGCGCCTGCATCTTGCCCGGCGTGCGCCTCCCGACGATCTCGTGACCGATCCCGACTCCGGATGCCGCGGGCAGGAGGTGCGCGATGCGGGGTGAGTTCCTCGACATCGATGGCGCGCGCCTCTACTACTTCGCGGCGGGCACGCGGGGCGCGGGGGAGCCGGTCGTCTTCGTCCACGGATTCCCCTCCGGGTCGCACCTGTGGCACGACGTCATTCCGCACGTCCCCGCGGGGCATCGCGTCGTCGTCCTCGACCTCCTCGGCTACGGCCGGAGCGATCGACCGCTCGGACGCGATGTCAGCATCCCGGGACATGCGCGGCGCGTGCTCGCGCTCCTCGATGCCCTGCGCATCGAGCGCGCGTGCATCGTCGGCCACGACGCCGGCGGCGGGATCGCGCAGTGGCTCGCCGTGCACCGGCCGGCGCGCGTCTCGCGGCTCCTCCTCGTGAGCTCCGTCTGCTTCGAGGAGTGGCCGACGCGCGATGTGAAGCTCGCCCGCGCGATGATGCCGCTGACGCGGCACCTGCCGCCGACCTGGCTCCTCTCCGTGCTCCGCACGGATCTGCTGCGCGGCTACGCGGACCGCGACCTCGGCGCGCGATCGATCGAGATGTACGTGCGCTGCTTCGCCAGCGAGGAGGGGCGCGACACCTTCATGCAGCACCTGGCGGCGCTCGACAGCGCCGACACCGCGGCCCTCGCCCCCCGTCTCGGCGGGATCGTCGCGCCGACGGCGATCCTCTGGGGCGCCCACGATCCGTTCCTCCCGCCGTCGCTCGCCCGGCGCCTGCAGGAGGCGATCCCCGGCGCGACGCTCGACGTGATCGCCGACGGCCGGCACTTCATCCCCGAGGAGTCCCCCGAGCAGGTCGGGGCGGCCCTCTCGACCCTGCTCGCCCGATGACGGATCCCGCGACGACGAAGCTCGAGACGTTCCGCGCGATGGTGCGGAAGAACCCCGACAACGCGCTCGCGCGCTTCGGCCTCGCCAATGAGGCGATGAAGGCCGGGCTGGACGAGGAGGCGCGCGAGCACCTCGAGGCGTACCTGGCGCGCTACGAGGACGAGGGAAACGGCTGGCTGCGACTCGGGGAGGTGCTGGCCCGCCTCGGGCGCACGGAGGAGGCGCGGGGGGCGCTGCGCCGCGGGGTCGAGGCCTCCAACCGCCACGGGCACGCGGGGATGGCGAACGAGATCGAGCTGCGGCTCGAGGAGCTCGCCGACGAGTGAGCGCCTCGGGAGCCGCACCGGGGCGTTCCTGTGACTCTCGTCACGCGGTCGAGCTGGCCTGGCCCGTGCATCACGCCTCCGACGCAGACTCATCCTCGTGGAGGCCTCGATGCGACCCCTGATCCCGCTGGCGACGCTCCTGGTCGCCGGCTGCGCGACGTTCGGCTGGAGCGGCCGCGACACCCTGTCCACGACGGTCGGCGTGCCGGCGGACACCGCGATGCGGATCGCCTCGACCCAGCTGCGACACCACGGCTACACCGTGACCGACGTCAGCACGAGCGAGATCATCACCGCGCCTCGCAAGGTGCCGCAGTACCTGCTCCCGCTCTCGACGAACCCCGAAGAGGCGGCCGAGCTCGCGGACCGGCAGCTGATCCTCTCCGTGCGCGTCCGGCCGGCGCCCTACTTCGCCGGCTCGCGCATCGACGTCACCGGCTTCCTGGTCCCGCGGGCCACGAAGGGCGCGACGAACACGGTGATGGAGGACGCGGTTCTCATCACCGAGGAGGACAACCCGACGCTCTATCGCGAGGTGCGGGCGGCAGCCGGGTGGATCAGCGACGCGCTGAAGCGCCACGACGGGAAGTAGCGGCCGCCGAGTCCGCCCCCGTCCTCCCCTCCCCCGACGAGTCGCGAGGCGCGGCGGCCGCGCCGGCCGGACGCAGCGCGCCGATCGTGTACGCGCTGCGCGGGTTCCAGAGGATCCAGCTCTCGATTCCGTTGTCGTAGCCGGCCTGGATCTGCGCGCGCACCTGCTCGGCGCCGTAGCGGGGCGGCCCGAGCGTGAAGTCCTGGTACCACGGAACGATCCGCGCCGCTCCCTCGATCCCCTCGGAGCGGCGCTTCGCGTCCTCGAGCGCCCGGTCGATGATCGCGTACGGCTGCGCGTTCGGGCTCCGAATCCCGTAGCTCCCCGGGGCGTAGTGCGACGGATACGTCATCGGCAGGACGACGTCGGCGCGGTCGACGAACATCTCCCAGCGCTGCCCGATCCCCATGTCCGTGGTGTCCGACGTCGTCAGCCCGAAAACGTCGATCGTGAACGGGACGCCGAGATGCGCGAGGCCTCGCCGCATCGCCTCGAGCTGGTCGCGAATCACCTGCGCGCGCTCCCGTCCGCCCTGGAGCGGGAACACGGCCTCGCGGACGATGCGATCCTCGTCGGGAAAGCGCACGTAGTCGAGCTGGATCTCGCTGAAGCCGAGGTCCACGGCCTCCGCGGCGATGTCGGCGGCGTACTTCCACACGCCCGGGTGGTTGGGGTCGAGCCACGGGCGCCCGTTCTTGTCGAGCCAGGGCTGCGCCGGGTCGTCGCGGCGCCGGATCGCCCACTCGCGCCGCCGCTCGGCGAGCAGCGGGTCCTTCACGACGACGATGCGGGCGATCGGGTAGATGCCGTGCACGCGCATCGTGTCGAGGAGCGCGCGCAGCCGGGCGTGCGACATGAGGCCGATCGAGTCCGCGTCGGCGCCGATCTCGCGCGCGAGCGGGACGCGCGACCGGTAGAGCATGTAGCCGCGGTCGTCCTTCACGTCGATGACGAGCGCGTTGATCTCGGTGCGCCGCGCGACGTCGAGGAGCTGTCCCATGCTCGTGCGTCCGAGCGCCTGCCACCGGTTCACGTAGAGGCCGCGCATCGGCTCCGGCGGGGCGACGAGCGGCGGCTTCGGGCGCAGGATCGAGTCGGCGTGCGCGACCGGGGCGGGCGCGGGATCGGGGGCGACCGGGTTCGCCGTGTCGGACGGCGCGGCGGGCGCCGCCGGCCGAACGGCGGTCGAGTCCCCGGTCGGCTCCGCCCCGGCGGCACAGCCCGCGAGGAGAGCGGCGAGCACGATCGTGTGGCGTGATGCGTACGGCATCCCGCCAATCTAGCGAACCGCCCCCGTCATCCCGGAGGCGCGCCGCCGCTCAACGGCGCGACCTCGGTTCCCCGTCCCCGGCGAGCGCGCTCCAGATGAGCGGATACGTCGCCATGCTCTGCGCCCGGTACTGCGGGCGGAAGCCGAAGAGGACGACGCGGCCGCGGCCGAGCCGCGCCTCGACGAGCGCGCCCTTGCCGCGGAGGCGGTCGCCGCCGAGCAGCCACCCCGAGACGAGCGGGTCGCCCGCCTCCGGGTACCGGGCGACGATCGTGGCGCGCGACGGGTCGGTGACCTCGAAGGCGGGGCCGTCCTCGAACCAGATCGCCGGCGTGGCGGGCAGCCGGCCCGCGAGGGGGTGCCGCGGCGTCGTCTCGACGCGGAGCAGCGAGCCGGGCGCGTAAAAATCGCGCGAGCCGACGTCCTCGAGGACGTCGCGCACCGGCAGCTCGAGCGCGTCCACGACGTACCGGCTCGCCTCGTTGAAGGCGACGAGCGTGCCGCCGTCCTCGACGAAGCGCCGCAGCGCCGCGGCTCCCTCGGTGCCGATGCCGCCGCGCAGCGAATCGGGGTAGCCGCTCTGCATCGCGCCGCGCTCGAGCGCGCGCGGCGACTGGTCGGGGAGGACGATGACGTCGAAGCGGCGCGCGAGACCGCCGGTGCGGAGGTCGCGGTCGCGGACGGTCGTGTACGGGATGCGGTACTGGTCGAAGATCCAGCGCGTCCACCCCTCGTCCATCGACGGCGCCCAGCTCGCATAGAGGCCGATGCGGCGCGCCGAGCGCCCGCTCAGCCCCGCGGCGGCGAGCGTCGGCGCGGCGACCATCGGGATCGGCGCGCCGAGCGCGACGTCGATCGGCTCGCGCACCTCCGCCACCTCGACGCCCATGAGGAGCGGCAGGGTGTGCGCGGTGACGTCGTACGGCCGCTTCGGCGGGCCGCCGGGATACTCGCGGAGGTCGGGATAGCGCTGGCGCTCGAGGAGCGCCTTGGCGAAGGCGCCGTACGGCTGCGCGAGCGGGACGACGTACGTCCCCGCCCCGTGCCGCGCGCTCCCGCTCGCGAACGCGCCCGCCGCGCGGTGCACCTCGACGCCGCCGCGCTGGAGGATCCGGAGCAGCGCGTGCAGCGCCGCCGTGTCGCGCTGCGCGGCGGGGATGGCGAACGCCACCGGCCAGTCGCCGCGGCCGGGCGCCTCGCGGCCGGCGACGGCGCGCTCGGCGACGGTCGCGAAGCTCTCCAGCCACTGGCGCCGGTCGCGCGCGGCCTCGGCGAGCAGCGCCCACGTCGCGCTCGTCTGGTAGTCCACGATGTCGCCGACCGTCCACCGCCCGCCCGGCCACGGCGCGAGGAAGTTCCACGACGAGACCTTCGAGTCGTAGCCGCGGTTCGGGCGGAGCGAGTCGAAGGGGAGCTCGATCGGCGAGGCGAGTCGCGCGCTCGCCGTCTCGGTGAGGATGCGGATGCCGCCGTGGTAGTGCTGATAGGCGCGCGCCGGCGTCCACGCGTCGTACGAGGCGTTGACGGCGATCCCCGTCTTCCCATCCGCCGTCAGGCGCCAGGCCATCGCCATCCCCATCGCGTTCACCCCCGCGGTGACGATCGGGTCCACGTTCGGCTCGATCGGGTCCATGTAGGGCGGGATGAAGATCCGCGAGCCCGACGCGCCCTGCTGGTGGATGTCGTTGACGATCTGCGGGTGCCACGCGTTGTGCAGCGAATCGATCGTGAGCTGCGTCTCGACCTGGGTGAAGGCGTACCAGTCGCGGTTGTTGTCGTGGCCGACGTAGTGGTGATAGAGCTGCGGCGGGCTCGTGCCCTCGGCGGGGGTGCCGACCGTCGCCCGGTACCAGTCGCCGACGATGTCCACGCCGTCGGGGTTGAGCGAGGGCACGAGGATGGTGATGGTGCCCGCGCGGATGGCGCGCGTCTCCTCGTCCTCGCCGCGCACGAGGCGGTCGGCGAGGACGAGGGGCGTCATGATGCCGCCGACCTCGGTCGAGTGGATGCTCGACGTCACGAGGACGATCGTCTTCCCCTCGGCGACGAGCCGCTCGCGTGCCGCGGCGTTGCCGCGCCGGAGCCGCGCGTCGGCGAGGCGCGTCTGGATGTCGCGGAAGCGCGGCAGGTCGGCGAGCGTCGCCGAGTCGGCGATGAAGGCGGCGACGAAGGGGCGCCCCTTCGTCGTGCGGCCGAGCGTGCGCAGCGTGAGCCTCGGGCTCGCCGCGTCGACGCGCGAGAAGTACTCGACGACCTGCGTCCAGCTCGGCAGGCGCCGGTCGGTGCCGGGCTCGAAGCCGATGACGGCGGATGGCGTAGGGACCGCCGATTGCGCGCCGAGCAGGGCCGGCACGAGGAGAAGCGGGAGCGCGAGGAGTCTGCCCAGTCGCATGGGTACGGCTCAGGGGTCGGGGTCAGGGCCAGGGCCAGGGTCGGGGCGCGCCGGGACTGACCCCGACCCCGACCGTGTTCTCCGAGCCGTTTCGGACGTCCTACAATGCCTTGATGTCCGCCGCCGCGTCCAGGGCGACGCCGATGTCGCGCGACAGCGCGCGCGCTTCCTGGGTCGCCTCCGCGAGCTCGTCGATGGCCGCCTGGACGCCGGCGGAGCGGAGCTTGATCAGGTCCAGGCGCAGATTCGCGAGGGCGAGGCTGGCGCTCTCGAGCTGGGCGCCGAGGACGATGCGCCGGTCGGAGAGCTCCTGGAGGGTGGCGCGCTGGCGGCGAAGGAGCGCGAGGCGGCGGTCGCGCTCGGACGACGGCGGCTCGTGCTCGACGGAGACGAGGCGCGACTCGGCGTCCTCGATCGTCCCCGGCGGGAGGTGGACGTCGATGCGATGGAGCATCTGCGCGAGCGAGGCGACGCGGCCGAGGAGCGCCTCGACGGTCGGCATCACGTCCGGCAGGAGGTCGCGGTCGGCCGGCGCGAGGCGGGCCACGGCCTCGCGGATCGCGACCCGGTCCTCGGCGGCGCGCCGCACGACCGCGCCGCGCTCGCCGTGGAGCACGTCCACGGGGACGAGCTGCTCGAGCCCGAGCGATGCCGCGCGCGGCGGCGCGGGGAGCGGCGGCGTGCTCGGCGCGGCGACGCGCGTGCGGTCGCGCGGCGCCGGCTCCGCGTGGGGCTCCGCGTCGAGCTCCGCGGGCCGGGGCGGCGCGGCGAGGACGTCCTTCATGCGGACGCCATCCGCCCAGAGCCCCGCCCACCGTGCGCCGAGGCCGATGAGCATCCCGCTCGCGGGAAACAGGAACCAGGGAAACTCGGGGCTCGTCAGCCCGTTGATCGTCGCGAGACCGGCGATGACGGCGCCGTTGGACATGAGCTGCCGGCGAAAGCCGCGAATGCGCTCGCGGATCGGCTTCGACTCCTCGTCCCGGCGCATCGCGCGCCGCGCCTCCCGGCGGCTCATGCGGTCGTTCCGCGGGACGGGCGGGTGGACGTCCGGCGGCGGGCCGAGCGGCGGGAGCCACGCCGGCCGGCCCGGGGCGGGCGGCGCCTCCGCGCCGCGCGGCATCGACTCCTCGCGGGCGATCGCGTCGCGGAACATCGCCGCCGTCGGCCAGCGGTCGTCCGGGCGCTTGGCGAGGGCGCGCTCGATCGCGGCGGCGAGGAGCGGCGGGATGGCGGGGCGGCGCTCCCGCAGGGGACGCGGCGCTTCGGTGACGTGCTTCATCATGAGCGCCATCCCGCTCGACGCGCGGAAGGGCGGCTCGCCGGCGAGCATCTGATAGCCGACGACGCCGAGCGAGTAGACGTCGCTCCGTCCGTCGATCTCGCGCTCGCCGTGCGCCTGCTCGGGCGACATGTACGCCGGGGTGCCGAGCGCGACGCCCGTCACGGTGAGGCGCTGCCCCTCCTCGGTCGCGCGCGCGATGCCGAAATCGGTGACCAGCGCGCGCCCCGTCTCCCGGTCGAGGAGGATGTTGTCGGGCTTGATGTCGCGGTGCACGACGCCGCGCGCGTGCGCGTGGGCGAGCGCGTCGGCGACCTCGCGGAGGATGCGCCGCACCTCGGGGAGCGGCGGCGTGGGCTCGCGGCGCAGGCGCGTGGCGAGGCTCTCCCCCTCGACGAGCGGCATGACGAGGTAGGCGACGCCGCGGCGCTCGTCCACGGCGTGGATCGGGACGATGTGCGCGTGGGCGAGCGAGGCCGCCGTCTGCGCCTCGAGGAGGAAGCGGCGGCGCACCGCCTCGTCGAAGGCGAGGTCGGGCGGCAGGACCTTGAGCGCGACGAGCCGGTGCAGGCGGAGATCGAGGGCGCGATAGACGACGCCGCGCGCGCCGCGGCCGATCTCGTCCTGGATGTCGTACGCGTCGCCGACGGCGGCCGTGACCCGGTCGCGCAGGAGGTCGGCCCCGCCGCGCGTCACCTCTGCTCCGGCGAGGGGCGGTTGGTGGAGGAGCGGGTGAGGCGCGACACCTCGCCGGCCGCGGAGACGGCGACGTCCACGTCGCGGGCGAGCGCGAGGGCCTGGTTCGCGAGCTCGGTGATCCCCTGCGGCGTGAGCGTGCCCGCGCGGAGGCGGAGCACCTCGAAGCGCATGTTCTGGAGCGCGAGCGCGCACGAGTCGAGCGCGCTGCGCGCATCATCCCGCCGGCGCACCACGTCGCGCAGCGCGCGCCGCTGCCGGCGCAGCTGCGCGAGCCGGCGCACGCGCTCGTCGCTCGCGCGTCCCTCGAGCGGGTTGGCCTGCGCCTCGAGCCGCTCGATCTCGCGCTCGACCTCCTCGGCCGCTCCCGGCACGACCTCGCGCTCCGCCTCCGGGATGGCGTTGGCGAGCGAGACGATGCGGGCGTAGAGCGCGAACGCGGAGGGGATGACGTCGGCGACGCGGGTGCGCTCCCCGGAGGGGAGCGCCTCGATGAGCTGGACGATGTAGTCGCGGTCGAGCTTCGCCTGGCGGATGCGCTCGGCCTGCGGGCCGGTCACCGCGGCGTCGAGGGCCGGCAGCGCGCCGCCCGCGGTCGAAGTCCGTCCGGTGGACGTCCCCGCCGGGAGGCGAGGCGAGGAGCGGTGGCGGAGACGCGTGCGCTCGCGCACCTCCTGCCGCTTGTTCGGGTCCCACAGCGCCCGCGCGTCGTCCATCGCCTCGCTCGCGACGTCGGCGAAGAGCCGGTCCCGCGGCTGCTTCAGGACATCGCGCCAGTCGAATCCGTTCGTCCAGAGCTTGGCGTAGTTGTAGACGATGAAGATCGTCCAGATGATCGCGAAGAAGCCGAAGGGGCCCGCGTTGGTCGTCAGCTCGAGGATCGCGAGGACCGGCGCGACGAAGGCGTAGATCGTGAACTTCTTCCGGAACTCCTGCACCTGCGGCTCGTACCAGCGCTGGATCTCCTCGGACGTCGACTCCGCGGCCGGGGCGAGCGCGCCCGTGCCCGACGGGGCGGTGGATGCGTACGCGGACGAGGAGGACGCGAGCGCCGCGGCGCCGGTGCCGCGACGCGTTCCGCCGGCCGGCGAGGCCGGGAGCAGCGGCATCTCGCCGCTCTCGAGCGCGGCGACGAGCGCGGAGGCGGAGGGGAAGCGGTCGGCGGGCTCCTTCTCGAGCAGCATCATGATGGCCCGCGCCATGTCGGGCGGCAGGTCGGTGCGCTTCTGCTCGATCGGCAGGGGGCGCTCGCTGATGTGCTTGACGAGCATCATCGGCGTGTTCGGCGCCGTGAACGGGAGCTCGCCGGTGAGCATCTGGTAGCCGACGACGCCGAGCGAATAGAGATCGCTGCGGCCGTCGATCTCCCGGTCGCCGGCGCACTGCTCGGGGCTCATGAACGCGGGCGTGCCGATCGCCGTCCCGGTGGCGGTGAGGCGCGAGTCGCCGCTCGAATCCGAGACGGCGCGCGCGATGCCGAAGTCGGTGACCATCGCGCGCCCCGACTCCTTCTCGAGAAGGATGTTGTCGGGCTTGATGTCGCGGTGGATGACGCCGCGCGCGTGCGCGTAGGCGAGGGCGTTGCCGACCTCGCAGAGGATGCGGCGGGTCTCGTCGGGATCGAGGCGTCCGCGCTCGTGGAGGCGGCGCGCGAGGTTCTCCCCCTCGACGTACCCCATGACGAAGTAGACGAGACCGTCGCGCTCGTCGACCGCGTGAATGGGGACGATGTGCGGATGGCTCAGCTGCGCCGCGGTCTCCGCCTCGCGCAGGAAGCGCGAGCGGATCTCGCCGCGGTAGGCCAGCTCGGGCGGCAGGAGCTTGACCGCGACGGCGCGCTTGAGGCGCGCGTCGCGCGCGCGATAGACGATGCCCATCCCGCCGCGTCCGATCTCACGGTCCAGCTCGTACTGCGGCGCGAGCGCGCGCTCCACACGCGTGCGCAGCTCGGAGTCGGAGGACTGGAGTGTGGGGTCGGGCACTCGGCGGCTCAGCGGGAGGGAAATCATAGTGTAGCACTGGCGGCGGCGTCTGAAAAGGCGACGGCGGCTTTCCTCGCCGGCCGCGCGCCACCGCGGCAGAGACACTACGTCAGGGTGGCCGCTCCAGGTTGCAGCCGCTGCCGCCGAGACAGCGCCGACGGCTGGCGGGAGGCGGCGGGAACGTGCAACATCGCTCGGTGCTTGGAATGGAGTGTGCCGTCCAGGGATGCCCCCTGGGGTGCGCCACACGCATCGCCACTCACACAGGTCACGTCATGGCTCAGCGACAGACCCTCCCCGTCCTCCCGCTGCGAGGGACGGTCATCTTTCCCGGACTCACCGCCCCGATCGCGGCCGGGCGACCCGGGACGCTGCGCGCGATCGAGGCCGCGCTCAAGGGCGACCGGCTCGTGTTCGCCGTCGCGCAGCGAGACAACACCGACGAGCCCTCGCCGGAGATCCTCTACTCGATGGGGGTCGTCGCCCGCATCGGGCAGATCCAGCGCGGCCTCGGCGGCGTGCAGCTCCTCCTCCAGGGGGAGCAGCGCGCGACGGCGCTCCAGTACACGACGACGGAGAACTATCTCTCCGCCGTCGTCATGCCGGTCGAGGAGATGGGGCCGGTGGACGAGAACGACGCCGCCTTCACGGCGCTCCACAAGGAGATCCGCGAGCGGGCCGCCGAGCTGGGCGAGCGCCGCGGACTCCCCGAGGAGGTCGTGCACCAGGTCCTCGACTCGGTCACCGAGCCGGGGAAGTTCGCCGACCTCGTCGCCGGCTACATCGAGCTCGGCGTCCCCGAGAAGCAGGGGCTCCTCGAGACGCTGAGCGTCGAGGAGCGGCTGCGCCGCGTGCTCGTGCACGTGCAGCGGCAGATCGGGATGCTGGAAGCGCAGGAGGAGATCAAGAGCCAGGTCCAGGAGGAGCTCGGCGAGCGGCAGCGCGAGATGTACCTGCGCGAGCAGCTCAAGGCGATCCAGAAGGAGCTCGGCGACGACGACCAGAGCCGCGAGATCACCGAGCTGCGCGACAAGCTGAACAAGCTCGAGCTGCCGAAGGAGGCGCGCGCCGAGGTCGAGCGCGAGCTCGGCCGCCTCGAACGCGCCGGGCGCGAGTCGATGGAGGCGCAGGTCATCCGCACCTATCTCGAGTGGGTCGCGGAGCTCCCGTGGAACACGCGCTCCGACGACATCCTCGACCTGAACCGCGCGCAGACGGTGCTCGACGAGGACCACTACGGGCTCCCCGACGTGAAGGACCGCGTGCTCGAGTTCCTCGCCGTGCGCCAGCTGCGCGCGCAGGAGCTCGCCGCCGAGGTCGAGAAGACGGGGGAGTTCCCCGCGTCGCGGCTGCGCGCGAACAAGGACGACGCGAACCCGTCGCTGCACGAGGGGGAGCCCGAGGACCGCGCGATCACCGACGCGAAGGAGGCGAAGGCCCGCGCGATGGCGAAGGGGCCGATCCTCCTCTTCGTCGGCCCGCCGGGCGTCGGCAAGACCTCGATCGCGAAGTCGATCGCGCGCTCGCTCGGCCGCGAGTACGTCCGCGTCGCGCTCGGCGGCGTGCGCGACGAGGCCGACATCCGCGGCCACCGGCGCACCTACGTCGGCGCGATGCCGGGGCGCGTCATCCAGGGGATGAAGCAGGCCGGGACGAAGAACCCCGTCTTCCTCCTCGACGAGGTGGACAAGCTCGGCATCTCGATGCAGGGCGACCCCGCCTCGGCGCTGCTCGAGGTGCTCGATCCGGCGCAGAACGACACCTTCACCGACCACTACCTCGGCGTGCCGTTCGACCTGAGCGAGGTGATCTTCATCGCGACGGCGAACTTCATCCAGAACATCCCCGGTCCGCTGCTCGACCGCATGGAGACGGTGGAGTTCGCGGGCTACACCGAGCGCGAGAAGGCGGAGATCGCCAAGCGCTACCTCATCCCGCGGCAGCTCGAGGAGTCGGGGCTCTCGAACAAGGGCGTCGTCTTCTCCGACGATGCCGTCATGCGCGTCGTCTCCGAGTACACGCGCGAGGCCGGCGTGCGCCAGCTCGAGCGGCAGATCGGCGCGGTGGCGCGCAAGGTCGCGCGGCAGATCGCGTCCGGAAAGGGGAGCGCCGCGGACGACGGGACGATCGATGTCGACGAGGTGCGCGACCTCCTCGGGCGTCCGCGTGTGCACCCCGAGCGCGCCGCCGAGCAGCACGAGGTCGGCGTCGCGACGGGGATGTACTACACGCCGGCCGGCGGCGACATCATGTTCGTCGAGGCGGCGATCCGTCGGCTGCACGGCGCGGGGACGCGGGCGAACGACGGCGACGTCACGCAGGTCGCCGGACTCGGCAACGTCTCGCTGATCCTCACCGGCCAGCTCGGCGACGTCATGAAGGAGTCGGCGCGCGCCGCGCTCACGTACGCCGCGACGCACGCCTCCACGCTCCAGATCCCCCAGGACCGCCTCGGCTCGATCGAGGTGCACATCCACGTCCCGGCGGGCGCGATCCCGAAGGATGGCCCGTCCGCCGGCACGACGATGGCGACGGCGCTCGTCTCGGCGATGTCTGGACGTCCGGTGCGCAAGGACGTCGCGATGACGGGGGAAATCACGCTGCGCGGACGCGTGCTCCCGATCGGCGGGCTGAAGGAGAAGGTGCTCGGCGCCCACCGCGCCGGGAGCAAGGTGATCATCCTGCCGAAGGACAACGAGGCGGACCTCGAGGACATCCCCGACGAGGTGCGCGAGCAGCTCACCTTCCACGCCCTGAGCACGCTCGACGAGGTGTTCGACATCGCCCTCCTCCCGCCGCCGCGCCCGGTCCGGACGGAGAAGACGGAGATGGAGGAGGCGGAGGAGCACGCGGAGGAGTGGGCCGCGCGGCACGGCTGACGGCGGCCCGGCGCCGCGGCGCATTCCTGCCCCGGCGCCGGGCGCCGCGCGCCGGCATCGCTAGCCCCTGTCCTCCGGCGCCGCGCGCGGCAGCGTCACCGTGAAGCGGCTCCCCTCGCCGGGCACGCTCGCGAGCTCGATCTCGCCGCCGAGCAGGTTCGTGAGGTGGCGCGTCACACTGAGGCCCAGCCCCGTGCCCCCCGTGCGGCGCGTCTGGAGCTGCTCCACCTGCCAGAAGGGCTGAAAGATCCGCTCGGAGTGCTCGGGCGCGATCCCGCTTCCCGTGTCCCAGACGCGCAGCCGCGCCCCGTCGTCGGTGCGGCGGGCGCTGACGCCGACCTCCCCGGCGCTCGTGAACTTCAGCGCGTTCGAGAGGAGGTTGAGGAGGATCTGACGCACCTTCTTCGCATCGGTGCGCAGCTCGATCGGTGCGTCGGCGACGTCCACGACGAGCTCCACCCCGTCGGGAACGTGCGGCTCGACGATGGCGACCGCCTCGCGCACGATCGCCACGAGGTCCACGGGATCGAGGCGCACCGTCTCGCGCCCCGCCTCGATGCGGGCGAAGGCGAGGATCTCCTCGATGAGCTGCAGGAGGTGCTGGCCGCTCAGCATCACGCGGCCGAGCTGCTGCCGCTGCGACTCCGTGACCGGACCCGAGACACCGTCGGCGAGCAGCTCGGCATAGCCGATGACGGTCGTGAGCGGCGTGCGCAGCTCGTGCGACATCACCGCGAGGAAGTCGGACTTCGCGCGGTTGGCGACGAGGACGTCCGCGTAGAGGCGGGCGTTGGCCGCGGCGAGCGCGGCGCGCGAGGCGATCTCGCCGGCGAGGCGCAGCTCGTCGTCGCCGTACGGGCGCCCGGGCGTCTCGCGGGCGAGGACCAGCGCGCCGATCCGCTCGCCGCGGGCGACGAGGGGCACCGAGACGATGCTCGCCGGAGCGAGCTCGCGCAGCTCGGCGAGCAGCCCGGCGTCACCGCCGGCGAGCTGCTCGAGTCGCTGCGCCGGTACCTCGTTCTCGATCCACGGCGCGCCGGACTCGATGACGCGGGCCGACGAATAGGCGGGGTGCGCCGAGAGGCCGTGGCGGCGCTGCAGCTCGCGCAGGCGATGCTCGCGTCCGGCGTCGCGGTGCGCGATCGCGACGTGCCGGATGCGTCCGTCCCGCTCGAGCACCTCGACCTGGCACCAGTCGCCGAGCAGCGGCACCGCGAGTCGCGCGATCGAGCGGAGCGTCTCGGCGTGGTCGAGCGAGGCGGCGAGGAGGCTGCTCGCCTCGGCGAGGAAGCGCTGCTCGGCGGCGTGCCGTTCGCGCTCGGTGACGTCGCTGAAGCTCCAGACGCGGCCATCGCTGCGCCCGTTCAGCAGCCGGGGGCGGGAGTAGCGCTCGAAGATCCGGCCATCGCGCAGCCGCACGATGTCGCGGCTCTCCGCCGTCGGGTCGGCGTAGAGCCGGTCGACCCGCTCGCGGAACGCCACGGGGTCCTCGAGCAGGTCGGCCACGCGGGCGAGCAGCTCGCGGTCGTCCCGCCGCTGGAGCACCTCCGGCTCGAGCCCCCACATCTCCATGAAGCGGCGGTTGCACGACGTGATCCGCCCTTCGGGGTCCACGACGAGGATGCCGTCGGCGGTCGCCTCGAGCGTCGCGCCGAGGTCGGAGATCCGCTCGCGCGCCTCGCTGTAGAGGAGCGCGTTGTCCACGGCGAGCGCCGCGCGGCGCGCGAACTCGACGGCAAGGACGAGGTCGTCCGCGCCGTAGCGCTCGCCGGCGGCGTCGAGCGCGAGGAGCACCGCACCGCGCACCTCCCCCCGCGCCGCGAGCGGGACGGCGAGCACGGAGCTCGGGTGCAGCTCGCGCAGCGCCTCGAGCTGGGCGGGGTTCGTCGCGATCGTCTCGAGCCGCTCGGCGCCGACGTCGGCGATGAGCTGCGGCACCCCCGTGCGCACGGCGAGCACGAGCGGGCTCGCCGGCGTCGGCCCGAGCGCCGGGTCGCAGAGGCTGCGGACGAGCGGCTCGCGCGCGGGATCGGCGTGGGCCACCTCGAGCCGGGTATGGCTCCCGGATCGGGCGTAGACGATGCTCCAGTCGGCGAGGAAGCGGACGGCGAGGCGCGGGACGAGCCGAAGCGTCTCCTGCTCGTCGATCGAGGCGGAGAGCGCGCGGCTCGTCTCGTCGAGCAGGGGCGCCCAGCGCTCGGCGGCGAGAGCACGCTCCCGCGCCCGGTCCGGGTCGCGGGTGGTCTCTCGTGTGAGAACACGCTCGGCCACCCGCTCGCGCGCCCCTGCGTCCCGCTCGTCCGCCATCGTCGCCTCGCTCCCCGTCCGCGCCGACCCGTTCTCGGCGAAGTGGTCTGAGGGGCAAGTTGCATGCACGCCAGGCATGCGGGCCGAACGCCGGCCGCGCGGCGGTCGAGCGACGTGCTCAGAACGTGGTGATGGGCCCCCACTCGAAGATGCGCCAGGGGTCGACGCGAAGCGCCAACGGCTCGGTGCCATCGAGGAAGTACTCGGTGTAGCGGCGCTCGGGCGGCGTCTCCGCGCTCGCGACCTCCCCGGTCGCGCGGTCGAGCTCCGCGAGCACCAGGCCGGCGGGCGGCGCCCACTCGCCCGGCGTCCACCCGGCGTACCAGCGCGCCATCATCTGGGCCCAGATCGGCGCCGCGAGCGAGCCGCCGCCTGCGCCGGGCATGATCGACCTGGGCTGGTCGAAGCCGAGCCAGACGCCGCCGACGAGATCGGGCGTCATGCCGACGAACCAGACGTCCGTGTTGTCGTTCGTCGTCCCCGTCTTGCCGGCGGCCGGGATCGTCGCCGGGAGCACGCGACGGACGCTCTGCGCCGTGCCGCGCTCGACGACGTCGCGCATCATGTCCCGCACGATGAAGGCGACCCTCGGGTCGAGCGCCAGCTCGAGCCCCGTCGGCGGCGGCGTCCAGACAGTGCGCCCGAGACGGTCCTCAATGCGCGCGATGAACCGGGGCTCGACGCGGGAGCCGAGGTTGGCGAAGGCGGCATAGGCGGCGACGAGATCCACCGGCCGCACCGCGGACGCGCCGATCGCGCTGGAGGGATACGGCGCGATCTCCGAGTCGAGGCCGAGCCGCCGCGCCATGGCGATGACGCTGTCCATCCCGAGCCCGAGCGCGAGCTCGACGGCGACGGGGTTGCGCGAGCGGGTGAGCGCGTCGCGCACCGTGAGCGGGCCGAGGAAGTTCCCGTCCGAGTTCTCCGGGCTGTAGACCTCCCCGTTGTCGAGTGGGATGGCGAGCGCGGTGTCGAAGACGAGCGCGTTCGCCGCGAGGCTGTCGGCCACCGCGGCGGCGTAGACGATCGGCTTGAACGCGGAGCCGGGCTGGCGCAACGCGTTCACGGCACGGTTGAAGGGCGACGCCTCGTAGTTGCGACCGCCGACGAGGGCGCGCACCTCGCCGGTGAAGGGGTCCATCGCGACGACCGCGCCCTGGAGGTAGTCGCTGCGGCCGGATGTGCGCTGCGCGTAGGTCGGGTGGCGCCAGCCCGGCCGCATCTCGAGGGCCGCCGTCCCTTCGACGAGCGCGACCGTCGCCGCGTTCTGGAGCACGGGATCGAGCGTCGTGTGGATGCGGAAGCCGCCGTTCTCGATCGGCACGCCGGCGCGCTCCGCCTGCTGGCGCACGACGTCCACGAAGTACGGCGAGTGCGCCGACATCCCCGCGTTCGGGGCGAGGCGGAGCGGCTGGCGGCGCGCGGCATCGGCCTCGGCGCGCGTGATGTACCTCTGGTCCGCCATCAGCGAGAGCACGGTGTTGCGCCGCTCGATCGCGCGCTTCGGGTGGCGGATCGGATCGAAGATCGCCGGCCCCTTCGGGAGCGCGGCCAGCGTCGCGGCCTCGGCGAGCGTGAGCTGCGAGGCGCGCTTGCCGAAGTAGTGGCGGCTCGCCGCCTCGACGCCGTACCAGCCGTGTCCGAAGTTGATCTGGTTGAGGTACGCCTCGAGGATCTGGTCCTTCGTGTAGTGCTTCTCCATCTCCCGCGCGGCGGCCTGCTCGCGGAGCTTCCGGTCGAGGCTCCGGTCGCGCCGATCGATGATGTCGGGGTGCATGTTCCCGACGAGCTGCTGCGTGATCGTGCTCGCGCCGCGCGGGTCCCCCGTGACCGCGTCCTTCAGCGCGCCGAGCACGCCGACGACGTCCACCCCGTCGTGCTGGTAGAACCGCTGGTCCTCGACGGCGACGAACGCCTGCGGCAGGTACTTCGGGAGCGTCCGGATGGAGACGCTCGTCCGCCATTCCCTGCCGATCTCGCCGATGAGCGAGCCGTCCGCCGCATAGACGAGCGACGACTGTGGCGGCTGGACGAGGCGCCAGGGCTCGTCGCCCTGCTGCGCCCCGAGCGGGAGGGCAGGAGAGGCGAGAAGAACGAGGAGAGCGGAGCCGTTGGCGAGGAGACGTCGGACCATCGAGGGCGCGGTTCTGGGACCGAGGTCGTACACGGGGGCCGGCGGAAAGATACCTGGAAAGGCCCAGGGATCAGGGGCAGGGTCGGGGTCGGGTCAGGTCCTGCCTCTGGGGGCTTCGAGCGCCGTCCCCGACCCTGACCCCGTCCCCGATCCTGTCACCCGAGCCGTTGCCTTCCCGACATCGTATCTTACCCCCATGCCCCGAACCGTCCACCTCGCCATCGCCCAGTTCCGGCCGCGGAAGGGCGACTACGCGGCGAATCTCGCGCGGCTCGAGGAGTTCTTCCGCCGCGCCGACGCGCTCTCGCCGCGGCCGAGCGTGCTGCATCTCGCCGAGACCGCGCTCACCGGCTACTTCGTCGAGGGCGCCGTCCGGGAGCTGGCGATGACGGCGGGCGCGCTCGTCGAGGATCTCGCCGCGGCGTGGCGTCGCGCCGTCCCGCACGGCGACCCGATCGACCTCGTCGTCGGCTTCTACGAGGAGTGGGAGCACCGGCTCTACAACAGCGCGCTCTACGTGACACTCGGCGCGGGCGAGCCGATCGTGCGCCACGTGCACCGCAAGATGTTCCTCCCCACCTACGGCATGTTCGACGAGGAGCGCTTCGTCGAGCGCGGGCGCGAGGTGCGCGCCTTCGAGACATCGTGGGGGCGGGCGGCGATGCTCGTGTGCGAGGACGCCTGGCACTCGCTGACGGGGACGCTCGCCGCGCTCGACGGCGCCGAGGTCGTCTTCCTCTGCGCGGCGGCGCCGTCGCGCGGCCCGCAGGGCGATCCGGGCGGGACGCCCGGGCCGGCGAACCTCGCGCGCTGGGAGCGCCTCGTACGCGACATCGCCGACGAGCACGGGATCTTCGTCTCGCTCGCGCACCTCGTCGGCACCGAGGGCGGGAAGACGTTCGCCGGCGGCTCGGCGATCGTCGGGCCGAAGGGGGAGCTCCGGGCCCGCGGGCCGCTCTGGGAGGAGGCGATCGTCGTCGCCGGCGCCTCGCTCGCCGACATCGGGCGCGCGCGCGCGGACATGCCGCTGATCGCCGACCTCGAGACGATGATGCCGCACCTCGTGCGGACGCTCGAGCGGATCGAGCGGCGCGCGGCGCCGGTGCTCGCCTACGACTCCGCGGCGGCGACGCCGGATGCGCCCGCCGCGAGCGCGACCGCGGGCGCCGATGCCGGCCGCCTCGGCGGCGACGGCCGGATCGCGGTCGTCAGCGTCGGCGCCGTGGAGTGCGGCGGTCCGCCGACGCTCGAGATCGACCCCGTCCTGACGACGGAGTGGCTCTGCCGCTTCATCCGCGACGAGGTGGGAGCGCGCGGCTTCGCGAAGGCGATCGTCGGCGTCTCCGGCGGCGTGGACTCGGCCGTCACCGCCGCGCTCGCGGCGCGCGCGCTCGGGCCGGAGAACGTCCTCGCCGTGCGCATGCCCTACCGCACGTCGAGCCCCGAGAGCCTCGCCCACGGCGCGCTCGTCTGCGAGATGCTCGGCGTCGAGGAGCGCACCGTGGACATCACCGGCGCCGTGGATGGCTATCTCGCGCTGGAGCCCGGCGCCGACGACGGTCGGAGGGGAAACGTCATGGCGCGCATGCGCATGATCGTGCTGTTCGACCTGTCGGCGAAGCACCGCGCGCTGCCGCTGGGCACCGGGAACAAGAGCGAGCGGCTCTTCGGCTACTTCACCTGGCACGCCGACGACACGCCGCCGGTGAACCCGCTCGGCGACCTGTTCAAGACCCAGGTCCTCGCGCTCGCGCGGCACCTCGGCATCGCCGAGGCGATCGTCGCGAAGCCGCCGACCGCGGACCTCGTCGCCGGCCAGACGGACGAGGGAGATTTCGGCATCACGTACGAGCGCGCGGACCGGATCCTCAACTGGATCCTCGCCGGTTATGCCGACGTCGAGCTGCGCCGCCGGGGATTCGACGAGCGCGAGATCGACCTCGTGCGCCGGCGGCTCGAGGGGACGCACTGGAAGCGGCGGCTCCCGACGGTGGCCATGGTCAGCAATTCGGCGATCGGGGAGTCCTACCTGAGGCCGGTGGACTACTGAGCGGAAACCCGCGCCTTCTCCCGGTCGTCCAGAGAGGTCCGTCGCTCGTCCCCGTGCGTCCCCACTCCGTCCCGCCTCGCATGTCCGCCACGTCGCTCCTCCGTCCGGTCCGCGCTTGCCTCCTCGGCGCGGCCGCCGTCGTTCTCGTCACCGGCTCCGCCGCCGCCCAGTCGAGCGCGGACGAACAGGCCGTCGCCGCCTACCGCCTGACCATGCCCGCACTGAAGAAGGCCGGACAGGCGACGGAGCGGATGCTCGAGCTCGTGCTGCGCGACGAGGGGCTCGCGCGGGAGCTCGAGACGCTCGCCGAGGAGGAGGACGAGGAGTCCGACCAGTCGATCTCGGACATCGTCGCCGCCTACGAGCGGATGCCGAAGCTCAAGGGGGCGATCACCGGGACCGGGCTCACCGTTCGCGAGTTCGTCGTGATGCAGCTCGCGATGCTCCAGTCGGCGCTCGTCGTCGCCTTCCAGGACGCGGAGAACACGGGGAAGGAGATCACGATCCCGCCGGGGATCTCGAAGGAGAATGTCGCGTTCGTGCGCGCGAACTGGGACGAGCTCCAGCGCATGAGCCGGCGCACGCAGGCGCTGCAGGAGGAGCTCGAGGCGCGCGCGCGCGCCGCGAACGGCGGCGGCGAGATGGACGAGTCGTCTGACGAGGAGGAGGGCGCCGGGGAGCCCGAGGAGGCGCCGGCGCTCCGCTGACCGACCGGTCCCGGCGCCGCGGCGCGGCGCCGGGACTTCGCCTCAGGGGGCCTGCTCCGTCCAGAGAAGGATGACGGCGCAGGCCCTTTCGCCGCCGTTGAGGTCCACCGGCGCGGTCGTGGAGCGCGAGAAGACCTCGACGCCCGCGAGGTTGCGCGGGTGCAGCGACGGGACGTCGTGCGCGGGGAGCAGCCGTCCGTCGAGATAGAACGTCGGCACGCAGATGCTGAAGCCGCGGTTCATGACGACGACCCACGGCGACCAGTGCCCGTCGGGGAGGAGCTGCGGCGCGGGCAGCGGCGGCGGCGGGGGCATGACGATGCGCAGGCCGGGCACGGCCTCGAAGACCGATCGCAGCTGCGGATGCCGGTGGATCTCCTCGCGGAAGATCTGCCGGCCCAGCCCCTTCTCGTGGCGCTCCTCCATCTGCGTGAGCCGCCAGGACGGCCGGTCGCGCGGCGCCTCGACGACGACCTCCTCGAGGATCGGCGCGCGCACGAGGCGGAAGCCGACGCGCGTCGTGTCGCTGTTCCGCAGCGTGACGGCGCGCCGGAGCGGCGCGTGGCCGATCTGCCGCACCTCGATCGTCTGCGTCCCCGCGGGAAGGCCGGCGAGGACGAAGCGGCCGGCGCTGTCGGTGCGCCCCTCGGCGAGCGCGCCCACGACCTCGACGATCGCGTCGGGGAGCGGCGCGCCGGCGCTGTCGCGCACGCTCCCCGCGACGATCGCCCGCCCGACGCCGAGCGTCGTGCTGTCGGCGAGCGCGAGCGCGAAGTCGCGGCGGACCATCCGGCGCGCGCCGAGCGCCGCATCGACCGGTCCGCTGGCGAGCCGGCCGCCGAACGCCTGGACGGTGAGCGAACGCTCCGCGGGAACGCCGCAGAGCCGGTAGGCGCCGCGCTCGTCGCTCAGCGCCTCCAGCCGGCGGTGCTCGACGCGCACCGACGCGCGGCCGCGCGAGGGCGCCTCGACGATCTCGGTCCAGGAAACGAGGACGACGGCGTTCCCGACGAGCGCGCGGTCGTCGGCGTCGCGCACGATGCCGTGCACGACGCCACGCCCGTCGTCGCGCGTGCCGCACCATGCGTCCGCGCTCGTCGCCGGCGGCACCGCGAGCGCCGCGCGCGCGGTGGCGCCGGGCCGCACGAGCAGGACGCGGGGCGTCGGCGCGATGCCCGCGCTGTCGAGGTCGGCGCGCGTCACCTCGACGAGCCAGTGACCGGGCGGCACCGAGTCGAGCGCGAACCGGCCCGCGGCGTCCACGAGCGTCACGAGCTGGTCCCGATGCGTCTCGGCGACGGCGGCCGCGCCGTCGTGGTCGACGAGCACGGCGAGCGACTCCGGCGCGAGCCCGGCGCCGAGGGGAAGCGGCCAGAGCGTGGCGAGCGCCCCTTCGAGCGGCGCACCGGCGGCATCGTCGCGCGCCGTGCCGACGACGCGGCCCGGCGCGATCTCGCGCAGATACGCCGCGACGAGCGGGGCGGGCGTCGCACCATCCGCGGGGAGCGTGACGCCGCCGACCTCGTCGTAGCCGCGCAGCTGCACGGCGCCGATGTTGAACGGCCGCGCGACCTGGACGAGGCGCGGCATGCGCATCCGCCAGGCGGCGACGACCCATGCGCCGCTGGGGAGGCGCTCGAAGACGATTTGTCCGCCGGTGCGACCGGGACCGCGCGCCGCGCGGGGGAGGTCCGGATCGACGTGCCAGAAGTCGAGGTGGCGCAGCTCGGCCGTCGCGGAGTCCGCCCAGAGCACGCCCTCGATCTCGGGGACGCGGCGCGCCCGCGCCGGCGCGAAGTGGACGCCGACGAGCCCTGCCGTCGGGCCGCGGCCGACGACGACGCCGAAGCAGTGGTCGCGCCAGAACTCGTCGGAGAGGAGGACCCGCTCGTCGGGGGCGAAGAAGTCGGTGATGCCCGCGCGGCGGCGGACGTAGCCGAGGTGAGAGAGCTCGGCTGGCTCGCGCGCGTGGAAGGGCCGGGTCTCCGACCGCCACGCCGGTCCGACGGCGATGTCGAGGAGCCCGCCGTCCGCGTCGAGTCGCCGCTCGAACGAGCGCGCGGCGACGGCGGGCGCGCCGTCGCGCCGCGTCAGCTCGCCGACGAGAAGCGCCGTGCTGATCTGGTCCCAGAGCGTCGCCAGGCGCGGCACGCCCCGCGCGGACCGGTCGTCGCCGCGGATGCGGCAGTGCGGCGCGGCCTCGGTGGTGACGGCGGAGAGGACGACGTGGCGCGGGGGCACCCGCAACTGCACGTCGACCGTGTCTCCGGCGCCGACGACGATCGCGTGCGACGTGAAGGGCCGGTAGCCGATGCGCCGCACGAGGATGCGATAGCGTCCGGGCGCGGCGAGCCGAATCAACCCGCGTCCGTCGGGCGACGTCACCCCCTCGCCGGCGGTCCGCCCCGCGCCGTCGAGCGCGGACGCGAGGGCGCCGGCGAGCGGCGTCCCCGTCCCCTCCTCCGCGATGCGCACGCGCAGCGCCTGCGCCGCGAGCGCGCGGGGCGCGGCGAGCGCGTCCGCGAGCAGAAGCACGACGGAGAGCACGAGGGGAAGCGCGCGCCGGCGCGTCGTCATCCCCTAGCATGTGGAACGAGGCGCGAGACGTCCAGAACCGGGGGCGTGCGCTCCCCGGCCCGGCGCGAGCCGACCCGCCCTCAGGCCACCTTCGCGAAGGCGAGACTCACCGCGCGGCGCGCGCCGCGCTTGAGCGCGCGGTGCACCGTACGGGCATAGCGGATGAAGTTGGCCCCCGCCCAGGGGAAGCGCATGAAGAACTCGTGCGGGAGGAGGTCGCCCTTGAGACGGTTGCAGGCGCCGCACGCGGCGACGACGTTGCCCGGCGCGTGCGCGCCGCCCTTGGAGACCGGGAAGACGTGGTCCAGCGTCGCCGTTTCGAGGCTGAGTGGATTGCCGCAGTACACGCAGCGGCGGCCGCAGTCGCGGAAGGAGGCCCGCTTGATCGCGCGCTTCGTCATCGCGGAGAGGACGCGGTCGCGGGGGCGCGAGAGCCCGCGGGCGCGAGGCAGGAGAGTACGGCTGAGGCTCGAACGACGCGGCATCACACCTCGCTAGGAAAAGACGACACCCCGCCACGGACCGTCGGCCCGTGCGGGGTGTTGGCGAAGAAGCGAGCGAAGATTCGTGCGAAGCAACGAGGAGAAACGCATCTCCCTCCGGAAGGTCATCCGGCGCCGGCGAGGTGCAGTCCGGCGGGCACGGCGGTATTCATGCGACGCGCGGGCGCGTTGCGCAAGTGCATCGCGCTACCATCCGTGCGACGACTAGTCCGCCGCGACGTAACGCGACTCGGCCGGGATGCTGGCGAGGGGATCGGTCGTGCCGGCGATGATGCGGGCCGCCATCGCGTCGAGGAAGGTCCGGTCCGGCAGCGCCGAGCCCGGGAAGGGGAGCGGGATCTCGAAGCCATCCCCCGTGTGCCGCGGGATCAGGTGGACGTGATAATGGAACACGTCCTGGCCCGCGGCGGCGCCGCTGTTCACCACGATGTTCATCCCCTCGGCGTTGCTCACGCGCCTCACCGTGGGGCCGAGACGCATCGCCACGTCGAAGAGGTGCATCGCCATCTCGCGCGGGATGTCCACGAGCGACTCGTAGTGCGCGCGCGGCACGACGAGCACGTGCCCGGGGGCCACCGGCTGGATGTCCATGAAGGCGATCGCGTCTCGGTCCTCGTAGCAGACCGAGACCTCTGCGGCCCCATGGATCAGGTCGCAGAAGATGCAGTGGCGGGTGGTGTCGGGCATCGATCCTCGCGGGCGGAGTGAGCGGCGTCGCCGACGAGGAACGCATGACCGGTGCCACTCACTTGCGCGGCTGCACCGGGTTCGGATTCACCGTGCCGCCGGTGTCGTCCTCGGCGGCGAACAGCTCGCCGTAGTTGTCGATCCGCCCGGGCTCCGACCCGCTCCGCTCGACGGAGAGCGTGCCCGCGACGTCCGCCCAGACGCCCTCGGGAATCGTCACGAGCGCCTTCGCGCCCACGTACACGTCGCCGAGCACCGGCGTGCCGGTCGTCAGCGTCACGCCGGCGGGATTCGCGACGCTCACGTGACGGAAGTGCTGGAGCGCGCCGCCGTCCCCCGGCGTACCGGGGAGGGCCAGCGACACGCGCTGCTCCTGCTCGACGCCATCGAACACCACGCGGAAGGTGCCGTTCGCGCCCGGCGCGAAGCACTCGGCGGTCTTGCAGACGACCGCGAAGTCGCCTCCGACGCGCAGGGTGCCGTAGAGCAGCGCGAGCGCCGTCGGGCCGCCATCGATCGTCACCGCGCCCTTCACCGTCACGTCGTCGGCGTCGTTCCGCATCGCGAGGACGCCGCCCTTCCCCGTGACGAGATCGCCGGCCACGACGAGCCGCGTCCCGGCGGGCTCGAGCTCCGCCGCCTCGCCCTCGATGACGAGCGATCCGCCGATGGTCACGTCCTCGGGCCCGGCCAGCGTCGCCGATCCCGCGACGCGGACGTCCCGATACGCGAGCGCCGAGCGCAACGGCTGCCGCTCCCCGAGCAGCTCGAGCACCGCGTGGCCGGCGCCGAGCGCGCCGATCATCGTCGTCCCCTTCGCGCCGCCGAGTCGAAGCACGCCCACCGAGATCGTCGAGGAGAGCGCGTCGATGTCCCCGGCCACCGTGACCGTTCCCGCACCGGCGACGTCGCCGCCGGTGACGACGAGCGAGAGACCGCCGTCGACGCCGCTCGCGCCGCCCTCGAACGTCAGGCGCGCCGGGCGGACGCCGTCGTCGCGCAGCGCGCCCGCGATCCGGACGTTCTCGAAGCGCACGCCGGCCGTGGACTCGTTCGCGACGACGACGTCGGCGAAGTGCTGCGCGCTCGCGCCGGGCATCTCCATGAGCGCGAGCTGCGCCGCCTTGCCGGCGAAGACGACGAGGAGCCCCGGATCGGCCGAGAAGGCCTCGAGCCCCCTGGCCTGGAAGTCGCCGCGCACGACGAGCACGCCGGCGGCGAGCGAGCCGCGCGAGTCGCCGCCGGAGAAGTCCGCGGCACCGCCGACGTCGACCGAGTCGCCGGGCGTGTCCATGACGAGCATCCCGCCGCCCGTCGTGCCGAGCGTGCCGCCGACGACGATGGTGTGCCCGGCGGGGCGGAAGCGTCCGAGGCCGGAGACGACGAGCTGTCCCGACGCGCGCACCCCGCCGCCCGCGCGAACGTCGGCGACGACGAGCAGCGAGGGGAAGTCGCCCGCGACCGTATCGCCGGCGGCGCCCGCGAGCCGCACCGTGCCGGCGCCGGTGACCGTCCCCGTCGCGCTCCCCGCGATGGTGAGCGTGCGGTCCACCTGGAGCGAGGCGCCCGCCGCGACCGTCAGCGTCGCAATCGTCGCGTCCGCCGCGAGCACCGGCGCGAAGGCCGCCGACGGAACGACGACGGTGTCGCCGGCGGCGGGGACGCCCGCGGGCGACCAGTTCGCGCCGTTCGTCCACGCCGTCGGCGCGGCCGCATCGCCGCCGATCCAGGTGCGCGCCAGCGGCGCCAGGTCGAGGACGTCGACCGTCACCGTCCCCTCGACGCCGTCGACCGTCGCGGTGATCGTCGTCGTCCCCGTCCCCACGGCGGTGACGCGCCCCGCACCGTCCACCGTCGCGATCGTCGTGGCGCCCGACGTCCAGACGGCCGACGGCTGGGACACGAGCGCGCCGGCGGGGTCCCGCACCTCGAGCGCGAGCGTCGCCGTCTCGCCCGACATCAGCGTGATCGTCGCCGGAGCGATGGCGACGGTGGCCGCGACCTGCGCGACGGTGACGAGGAGCGTGTCGGCCCGCGACGCCGCCTCGGCGACGATCGGCGCGACGCCGTTCGAGGCCGCGGTGACGACGCCTGTGGCCGTCTCGACCGTCGCGACGCCCGGCGCCAGAGAGCGCCAGGCGATCGTCGCGTCGAGCGGCGCGCCGGTGGCATCCCGCGCGACCGCGGCGAGCGGCGCCGTCGCGCCGATCGCATCGAGCCGCACCTCCGGCGTCTCGATCGTGACCGTCTCGACCCCGCCGCCGACCGCGATCTCGGTCGAGTCGGCGGCGCCGTTGAAGAGCGTGGCCACGATGCGGGCGCGCCCCGGCGCGACGGCGGTGGCGATGCCCGTCATGCGATCGACGGCCGCAACGAGCGGATCGCGGGAGAGCCACCCCGCGTGCACGGGGAAGAGTTGCTCGCCCTCGCCGCAGCACGCCCGCGCCTTGAGGTGCACCGTGTCGCCGACGGCGAGCGCGAAGGTGCGCGCCTCGATCGCGAAGTCGGCGACCGCGGCGTCGCGCGCGACGTACTCGAGCGCGATCCCCTCGACGAGCGATTCCTCCCCCGCGCGCACGGGCACCGTGTCGGTCGAGGCGAAGATGCGCTCCCCCTCGGCGTCGAAGGCATCGAGCCGGAAGACGAAGCGCTGCTCCCGGCCCTGGACGAGGACGTCGAAGGCGAGCGCCGCGGCGTCGCCGTCGAACCTCGCTTCCGCGTAGGCGCTGTCCGCGCGCGGGATCGGGACGAGCCACCCCGCGACGCGGTCGAGCACGATCACCGGACCCTCGGCGACGGCGCTCTCGAAGACCGGTGCGACGGCGAGCGACGCGGGGGTGGCGATCCCGGGGCCGGCCGCGTCGTGCTCGCCGCAGGCGAGGGCGGCCGCGGCGAGGCCGGCGGCGGCCAGCGGGCGGCGGAGTCCGGCCGCGGCGTCGCGGAGGCGGAGAGTGCGCATGAGGGTCCCGTGACGGCGCCCGGAGGCGCCCGATGTCGGACGGCGGAGCTGCGGCGATGGGGTGCGGAGTGGGACGAGCGAAGACGCGTCCGAATCACGCGCGGCGACGCGCCCTCGGACGGGGGGCGGGGCCCGATGGCACGTGCTATGTTATTCGGTCGGAACCCTTTCCCTACTGGAGACGCATGGCAACCCAGACCCGAGCCGAGCGCAAGGGTGCCGCTGGCCTCGGCCGCGAGCAGCTCCTCGGCGCCTACCGCACGATGCTCCTGTCGCGCCGCATCGACGACAAGGAGATCCAGCTCAAGCGGCAGAACAAGATCTTCTTCCAGATCTCCGGCGCCGGACACGAGGCGGTCCTCACCGCCGCGGGGCACGCGCTCCGCCCCTCGCACGACTGGTTCTACCTCTATTACCGGGACCGCGCCCTCTGCCTCCAGCTCGGGATGACGGCGGCGGAGATGCTCTACTCCGCCGTCGGCGCGGCGAAGGACCCGAACTCCGGCGGGCGCCAGATGCCGAGCCACTGGGGACACAAGGAGCTGAACATCGTCTCGACGTCGTCGCCGACGGGGACGCAGTTCCTTCAGGGGGTCGGCTCGGCGGAGGCGTCGCTGCGCGCGAAGCTGCTCGGCATCACCGACGGCTTCCACGCCGACGAGGTCGTCCTCGTCACGACCGGCGACGGCACGACGAGCGAAGGGGAGTTCTGGGAGTCGCTCAACACCGCGTCGAACCTGAAGCTGCCCGTCGTCTACCTCGTCGAGGACAACGGCTACGCGATCTCCGTCCCGGTCGAGGTGAACACCGCGGGCGGCTCGATCTCGAAGCTCGTCGCCTCCTTCCCCGGGCTCTTCATCCAGGAAGTGGACGGCTGCGACTTCGTCGCCTCGCTCGACGTCATGAAGAAGGCGGTCGAGTACGCGCGCAAGCGGAAGGGGCCGGCGCTCGTCCACGCGAGGGTCATCCGTCCGTACTCGCACTCGCTCTCCGACGACGAGGTCAACTACAAGCCGGACGAGGAGCGCGAGGCCGAGGCGGCGCGCGATCCGATCACGACGTTCCCGCGCTGGCTCGTCGAGCAGGGGCACGCCACGGCGGCGGAGATCGCACGGGTGCAGGAGGAGGTCGAGGCCGAGGTGCTCGCCGCGACGGACGACGCGCTCGCGCAGGAGCAGCCGGGTCCCGAGACGGTGCAGTACGCCGTCTACTCCCCCGACGTCGACCCGACGAGCGAGCAGTTCGACACGGAGGACGACCCGCAGTTCGAGGGACAGCCGACGACGATGGTCGACCTGCTCAACGCGTGCATGAAGGACGAGATGCGGCGCGACGAGCGGATCCTCGTCTTCGGCGAGGACGTCGCCGACGTCTCCCGCGAGCAGTACAAGGAGAAGGTCAAGGGGAAGGGCGGCGTCTTCAAGGTGACGTGGGGGCTGCAGAAGGAGTTCGGCTCGGCGCGCGTCTACAACTCGCCCCTCGCCGAAGCCAACATCGTCGGACGGGCGATCGGGCTCGCGCTGCGCGGCTTCAAGCCGGTCGTCGAGATCCAGTTCTTCGACTACATCTGGCCCGCCTACATGCAGCTCCGCGACGAGCTGGCGACGATGCGCTGGCGGTCGAACAACGCCTTCGCCGCGCCGGTCGTCGTGCGCGTGACGTACGGCGGATACATCCGCGGCGCGATCTACCACTCGCAGACGGGCGCCTCGCTCTTCACGCACACGCCGGGGCTCCGCGTCGTCTGTCCGGCCACGGCGCTCGACGCGAACGGGCTGCTGCGCACGGCGATCCGCTGCGACGATCCGGTGATCTTCCTCGAGCACAAGCACCTGTACCGGCAGACGTACAACAAGGGCGCCTATCCCGGCCCGAACTTCATGATCCCGTTCGGGAAGGCGAAGGTCGTGCGCGAGGGGACGGACGTGACGGTCGTGACGTACGGCGCGACCGTGCAGCGCGCGCTGGCGGCGGCGAACCAGATCGCCGAGGAGGGGGTGAGCGTCGAGGTGCTCGACCTGCGCTCGCTCTCGCCGTGGGACCGGGAGGCGGTGTACGCCTCGGCGAGGAAGACCTCGCGCGTCGTCGTCGCCTACGAGGATTCGATCTCGTGGGGTTACGGCGCCGAGATCGCGGCGCGCATCGCCGACGACTGCTTCGCCTGGCTCGATGCGCCGGTCAAGCGCGTGGCCTCGACCGACACCTTCGTCGGCTACGCGCCGCGGCTCGAGGACTCGATCCTGCCGCAGATCGACGATTTCGTGCGGACGTATCGCGAGATCATGGCGTACTGAGCGCACGCGCTCGAGGTGATGCGGCGTCGGACCCGTCGGGGTCCGGCGCCGCATCGTTTTCGTGCACCCCGTCACCCCGGACGGCCCTCGGATGCGGTCGGGGAGAGGCCGCGTTCATCGCACGGATTCGGTCGTCCTGTCCGCCGTCGCCGGCGCCTTCGGCCGCCGAATGCCTGACGAGCGGCGCAAGTCGGTGTGCCCGCGCATGCATCCGAATGTTTGCGCGGCGCCCACGCAGGCGACGAAATGACCGCACGACGCGACACGATGTCCGGCACTTGCACGGCCGTGACGCCCCAACAGAATGTTGCGTCGCACCAGTGAAGCACGGCGTAGCATCACGAGGCGGTGCGCAGCTACCGAACGCATCGCCGGCACCTTCGCCCGTCGAAACTCGCCGGTCGATCCGGGTACCCGACGGAGGGTCCTATGCACCCCATGCATCGTCACACGTCAGTCGTCGTCCTCGCGCTCCTCGCCGTCGTCGCCTCCGCCTGCGGGTCGGAGGGTTCGCTCGGCGTCCAGGGAGACGGCTTCGAGGCGAACCCCGAGAACAAGCTCCTGCCCGCGCCGGATCTGTTCGCGCAGTGGCAGGCGCCCGAGGGCGCGAGCGCGACGCTGCTCGCGACGCCGACGGCTCGCGCATCCGCGAGCGCATCGCTCGGCACGAACCTCGATCTCGGCGACGATCAGTGCGCCCAGGTGCCGCTGCAGTTCGATTACACCTTTTACGGGTTCCACTTCACGTCCGTCTGGGTGTGCTCGAACGGCAACATCACGCTGAACGTGGACAACCCGTCGAACGCGGGGCTCCTCCCGCAGCCGAACGTGCGCATGCTCGCGCCGGCGAACGGCGACTGGCGGCCGGAGAAGGGCGCCAACAACGTCTTCGTCCAGACGGTCGGCGTCGCGCCGGGCCGCCGCTTCATCGTGACGTGGAACAACGTCCGCCTCTTCAACAGTCCGTCGCGCGGGGAGCTGCGCAGCACGTTCCGCGCGATCCTGCACGAGACGTCGAACCTGGCGGAGCTGGACTACGCGTCGGTCCGCGAGGTGCGCACGGACAAGATGCGCGCCGGCATCAGCGCGGGCACCACCAAGTACATCCTCTCCGCGACGGGGGCCGAGATCCTCGCCCTGAGCGGCACGAGCATCTGCTTCACGCCGGCCGGGACGAGCTACACCGAGTCGCGGGAGCCGTGTCCGCTCATCGCGCCGCCGAACTCGGCGCCGACGGCGGATGCGGGCGGCCCCTACGCCGCGGAGGAAGGCTCGCCGATCCTCTTCAATGGTGTGCTGTCCGCGGATCCCGACGGTGATGCGCTGTCGTTCGCCTGGTCGTTCGGCGACGGCGGTGAGGGCACCGGAGCGGAGGCCTCGCACGTCTACGCCGACCAGGGCGCGTACCCGGTCTCGCTCCTCGTGAGCGACCCGGACGGCCTGACGGCGGAGGCGACGGCGACGGCGAACGTCTTCAACGTCGCGCCGTCGGTGTCCCTCGGCTCCGCACCCGCGAGCGGTTTCGCCGCGATGGTCGCGCCGGCGCCCGTCCTGTCGGGCGACGTCTACCGCCTGACCGCGTCCTTCTCCGACCCGGGCGTCGGTGATGCCCCGTGGAGCTGGACGCTGAACTGGGGGAACGGCGAGACCGATCAGGGCCAGACCTCCGACCAGTCCACGCCGATCGTCGTCGAGCGCCGTCTGCTCGCCGCGGGCAGTTATGATGTCACGCTCTTCGTGAAGGACAAGGATGGCGACAGCTCGTCGGCCTCGGCGACGGTCGTCGTCAGCCGGCTCGGGCTCGAGCTCGACATGAAGCCGGGCGACGACGATGACGACGACGATGGCGATGATGATGGCGACGACGACGATGGTGACGATGACGACGATGAGGACGGCAGTCGGAGCGTCGGCGACGACCCGCTCCAGCTGAACCTCGGCTCGCGCGGCAAGTTCTGGATCGCGATCCGCACCACGCCGAGCGTCAACGCGGCCGACGTGCTCGTCTCGACGGTCCGACTCGGCGGTGCCCCGGTCCTCCTCGCGAGGCGCGGCATTCGGAAGGCGAAGCTGGAGGACGTGGACGGTGATGGCGACAGGGATCTCCTGCTCCAGTTCGAGACGCAGGATCTCGTGAAGGCCGGATCGGTCGGGCCGTTCACGACCTCGATCGAGCTCGTCGCCGACCTGGTCGATGGACGCCAGGGAGCGGGCTCAGGCCCGGTCGTCATCCGAGGCAGGAAGAGATAGGGCG
>DASUSM010000298.1:0-2003 GCA_036375115.1 Gemmatimonadaceae bacterium
GCTCCTCGTCGTGCGTCACGACGACGAGCGTCGTGCCGTCGGCGACGAGGCGGGCGAAGAGGGCGATGATGTCGGCGCCGGTGCGGGCGTCGAGCTCGCCGGTCGGCTCGTCGGCGAGGAGGAGCGACGGGCGGTTCGCGAGGGCGCGCGCGATCGCGACGCGCTGCTGCTCGCCGCCGGAGAGCTGCGTCGGCCGGTGGCGCTCGCGCCGCGCCAGGCCCACGTACGAGAGCAGCTCGCTCGCCCGCGCGCGGCGCTCGTCCTTCGCGACGCCGGCCTCCGCCATCGGCAGCTCGACGTTCTCGCGCGCGGTGAGCGTCGGCATGAGGTAGAAGCGCTGGAAGACGAAGCCGATGTGCAGCAGACGGAAGCGCGTCGCCTCGCGGTCGCGGAGCGTCGAGACGTCGCGTCCGGCTATCTCGACGCGCCCCGCGCTCGGCGCGTCGATCACGCCGAGGAGGTTGAGGAGCGTGCTCTTGCCGCACCCCGACGGCCCGACGATCGCCACCCACTCCCCCGCGTGCACGTCGAGCGAGACGCCCTTCACCGCGTGCACCGTCTCCCCCTCGAGCCGGTAGTCGCGCCGCAGGTCGCGCGCGCGCACGACGACCCGCCCGTCGCCGCTCGCGCGCCCCTCGTCGCCCGTCCCCCGTCCCCCGTCCCCCGTCCCCGCCGTCACGCGATCGCCTCCCGGCGCAGCGTCGTCGCGATCCCCTGCGACGCGCCGCGCCACGCCGGGTAGATCCCCGCCGCGACGCCGGCGACGACGAGCATCCCGAGCGCGGTCCACGCCGCGCGCGGCTGGAAGAGGAAGAAGTCGATCGAGGCGGGGAGCCCCGGGAAGGCGGCGAGAATGCCGTTCAGGTAGCGCGCCGTGACGAGGCCGAGCGCGAGGCCGAGCGTCGCGCCGGCGAGCGAGATCGCGATCCCCTCGAGCACGATCTGCTGCACGACGCGCCACCGCGAGACGCCGATCGCGCGCATCACCGCGATCTCGCCGAGTCGCTCGTTCACCGACACCGTCATCAGCGTCGTCACGAGCAGGAACCCGACGACGAGGCTCACCGTGCCGAGGATGAAGGCGAGCTGCCGGAAGTAGGTGAGCCGCTCGTCCACCTGCACCATCGCCGCGCGCGTCGAGAGGACCGAGACCCGCGGCAGCCGTGCCTCGATCGACGCGCGCACATCCTCCTCGTCCGCGCCGTCGTCGACGTCGATCATCACGAGCGAGACGCGGTCCGCGAAGTCGGCGCCCAGCATCTCGCGCAGCGTCCCGAGCGGGAGGGCGACGGCGAGCTGGTCCACGCCCAGGTACGTGAACCGGACGACTCCGGCGACGCGGAGCGCGCGCTGCGTGCGCAAGGTGCGGAGCTGCGGATCGTAGCCGACGGCGACGAGGATCGTGTCGCCGACGCCGGCGCCGACGGCGTCGAGGAAGGCGCGGTTCGCGACGAGGGCGTCGGCGGCGAGCGCGTCGCTCCCCTCGGCGAGCCGGTAGTCCCCCTGCACCCGCGGGTCGAGCCCGAGCGCGAAGGCGGTCGTCGCGCCGCCCTCGTCGCCCGGCACGTGCACCTGCGTGCCGAGCACGGGGCTGACGCGCGCGACGCGCGGCTCGGCGGCGAGCGCGGCGGCGATCGCGGACGCCCCGCCGATCGTCGCCTCGCTGTCGAAGGGGAGCGTCCCCTTCGGGGCGATGCGAAGCTCGAAGCCGTGCGAGACGATCATCCGCCGGAACGACTCGCGCATCCCCGTCGCGAGCATCACCATGTCGAGGAGCATCGCCGCGGAGACGGCGACGCCGAGCACGGCGAGGATCGTCCGGCCGCGGTGGCGGCGCAGCGAGGCGGCGGCGAGCGAGAGGAGCACCGGTGCGTCGCGGGCGGGATCAGCGCCCGAAGAGGGCGAGCGGCGGCGTCCGGACGAGGCGCAGCGCGGCGAGCCACCCCGCGGCGATCCCGAGCACGACGGAGAGCCCGACGGCGAAGAGGACGATCTCCGGCGTC
>DASUSM010000299.1:0-6934 GCA_036375115.1 Gemmatimonadaceae bacterium
CCGGACGCTCGCCCGCGACGCCGCCGTCCGCGCGCCTCGAACACCGACGGACCACCCATCGATCATGCCGAAGACGCTCGTTCTCTTCTACAGCCGCGGCGGGAACACCGCCAGGATCGCCGACGCCATCGCCGAGGGCGCGAAGAGCGTGCGCTTCGCCGAGGTGGACGTCCGCCGCATCGAAGACCTCGCGCCGGAGGAGGTGATCGCCGGCGTGCCCGGGTGGCGGGAGAGCCGCGAGGCGCTGCGGCGGAAGTACCGGACGTTCGGCGACGCCGCGTCGCTCGCCGACTACGACGGGATCATCCTCGGCTCGCCGACGCGCTACGGCATCATGGCGGCGGAGCTGAAGCACGTGCTCGACCAGACCGGTCCGATCTGGAAGGCCGGCAAGCTGGTGAACAAGGTCGGCTCGGCGTTCACCACGGTGCAGACGCCGCACGGCGGGCACGAGACGACGCTCTGGTCGATCATGACGCCAATGGCGAACCTCGGGATGATCATCGTGCCGCCGGGGTACACCGATCGCGCGGCGTTCGAGGGCGGGAGCCCCTACGGGGCGACGGCGACGACGGGCGCCGGAGCGCCGACCGAGGCGGACCTGGCCGTGGCCCGCGCGCAGGGAAAGCGGGTGGCGACGGTGGTCGAGTGGGTGACGCACGCCCGAGCGCACGAGCACGGGCATGCCCACGGACACGCGCACTGAATGTCGGCCCGGCCGTCGCTACCCACTACCACTACGCACTCCTCACCGCCACTACGCACTACGCGCTACTCACTTCGCACTACGCACCGCCTGGACGCATCGCATCCGTCCGGATCGGTGCGTAGTCGGTAGTGGGTGGTCGGTAGTGGGTGGTCGGTGGTCGGTAGTCGGTAGTGAGTCGCGGACGGATCGCGTTCAGGCGTGGACGTCGTCGATGTAGACGAGGGACTGGCGCCGGCCGACGACTTCCTTGAGCGCGGCATAGACGCGCGGGTCGAGCAGCGCGCCGACGCAGCTCGCGAGGTACTCGATCGTCTCCTGCTGCCCCATCGGCTCGCGGTAGGCGCGCTTCGACGTGACGGCGTCGAAGGCGTCGGCGGCGACGAGGATGCGGCCGCCGACGGAGATCTTCTCGCCGGCGATCCCGCGCGGGTAGCCACCGCCGTCCCAGTGCTCGTGGTGGTCCTGCACGAACTGGAGAGAGAGCCCGATGTGCTTCAGGGGGGAGAGGATCTCCATCCCGATGCGCACGTGGTCCTTGATGTGGTCGTACTCCTCGGGCGTGAGCTTGTCCGGCTTGTTGAGCACCGACTCCCGGATGCCGATCTTGCCGACGTCGTGCAGCCGGCCGGCGAGTCGGACCGCCTCGACGGTGTCCTCGTCGAGGCCGAGCACCTCGGCCATCGACGCGGACAGCTCGGCGACGCGCTGCGAATGGCCGCGGAGGTAGACGTCCTTCGCCTCCATCGCGTTGATCAGCGTCTCGGCGACGCCGACCGTCATCACGCGGAGCGCGGCCTTCTCGCGCTCGAGCTCGGCCGTGCGCAGGACGACCTCCTCGCGGATCATCTGCTCGACGCGCCGCTGCTCGATGCGCAGGTCGCGCTTGTGGAGGGCGCGCTGCACCGCCTGCTCGAGGTCGATCAGCTCGATGGGCTTCATCAGATAGTCCATCGCGCCGTTCGCCAGCGCCTCGGTCGCCGTCGGGGCGTCGTTCACCGCCGTCAGCATGAGGATCGCGAGGTCCGGGTCGGCGGAGGCGGCCTTCGGCACGACCTCGACCCCGGACATGCCGGGCATGCGCACGTCGCAGAGCATGAGCAGGAAGCGCTGGCGCCGCACGTGGTCGAGGGCGGCCGCGCCCGACTCCGCGGCGTGGACCTCGTAGCCGCGCGAGCGGAGGAACTTGCCGATCGCGAGGCGGATGGTCTCCTCGTCGTCGACGACGAGGATGCGCTTGACGCCCTGCTCGCCGATCGCCTGGATCGGTCGCGATGCGCGAGGGGTGACGACGCCGGTGCTGGAGGAGCTCATGAGGCCGGAGCGGAGGTCGACGCGGTGGAGTGAGACGAGAGCGGGTGGTGCAGGGGGAAGACGACGCGGAAGGTGGTGCCGGCGCCGGGCGTGCTGTCCACGGCGACGTCGCCGCCGTGCGCCTGGACGATCCCGTAGCTGACGCTGAGCCCGAGCCCGGTGCCCGTCCCTTCGGGCTTCGTCGTGAAGAAGGGCTCGAAGATCCGGCGTGCGACCTCGGGCTCCATCCCTTCCCCCGTGTCCGCCACCTCTAATACGATCGACCCGTCGCGATGGCACGTCCGGAGCCGGAGCCGCCGCTGCGGCGCCTTGAGCAGCGCGTGCTCGGCGTTGACGACGAGGTTGAGGACGACCTGCTGGAGCTTCGCGGCGTCGCCTTCGATTAGAGGAAGCTCATGATCGAGGTCGAGCTCCACCTCGACGCCGCTGGCGCGGAGCCCGTACAGGCGCAGACGGAGCGCCTGCTCGACCACCTCGTTGAGGTCGACGGGTCCGTGACTCGGACCCGACGTGCGCGCGAAGACGAGGAGGTCGCGGATGACGCGGCCGGCGCGCGCCGCCTCCTTCCGGATGAGGCGTACGGATTCGGTCTGCTCCTCGCTCGCGAGCCCTTCCTCGAGCAGGAGCTCGGCGAAGGCGGAGATTCCCGTGAGCGGGTTGTTGACCTCGTGCGCGACGCCGGCGACGAGCTGGCCGAGGGCGACGAGCTTCTCCGTCTGCCGAAGCTGCTCGGCGAGCCGCCGGTCGGCCTCCTGGAGGAGGCGGACGTCCACGGCGAGGGCGACGGAGTCGGCGAGCCGGCGCAGACGGTCGAGCTCCGCGACCGGGAGCGGAACGGAGCGCGCGGTGGTCACGGCGAGGAGACCGAGGGCGCGCTCCTGCGCGACGAGGGGGACGAGGACGGCGTCGTTTCCGCTCAGCCGATCGCGGACGCTCGGGTGGGCGGTGTCGCCCGGGCGGTGCACGTGCACGGGCTGGTGCGTGCGCATCCCCTCGCGGGCGAGGCTGTCGGCGACGGCGATGCGCACGCCGAGGAGCGGCGCGCTGACCCCGGTGGCGGCGATGTACTCGAGCATCGCCCCCTCGCCGTCGCTCGTCACGACGGCGAGCGCCTTGCCGGACGAGGGGAGCACCACCTCGAGCGTCTCGAGGATCGCCTCGCCCATCTCCTCGACGCTGCTCGTCGCGAGGGCCAGCCGCGCGATCGCGGAGGCGGCGTCCGCGTCGATGCGCTGCCGGCGCTCGCGCTCCATGAGGCGGGCGTTCTCGGCGCCGATCGCGGCGTAGTCGGCGAGCGCGAGGAGGAGCGCCTCGTCTCCCTCGTCGAACGTGCGCGAGGGGGCGGCGAAGACGACGATGCACCCGCTGGCGTCGCTCCCGGCGACGAGGGGGACGGCGAGCGCGTTGCAGGTGTGGGGGGCGACCGTGTGCGCGGTGAACGGCCAGCGTGCGGCGGACGTGCGCACGTCGGGGGCGCGCACGGGGCGCCCCGTCGTCATCGCCTCGCCGCCGATCGTGCCGGCGATCGGGAGCCTGGCGCCGATCCCCGGCGCGCCGTCGCCCCAGGCACCGCGGACGACGAAGCCATCACCGTCGCGGATCGCGACGCGCCCGGCGCCGGCGCCGACGAGCGTCGCCGCGTGTCGGGCGACGACCGCGAAGAGCCGCTCCGGGTCGCGCATGCGCGTGAGCTCCCGGACGATCTCGGTGAGCGCGCGCGCGGAATCGCTCATCGCGACGGGTGCGGGCGGGCGCGCGAGCGGAGCGGTGGACGGCGTGGAGGAGGGCAACGACGTGGCGCGGAGGGGCGGGTGCGGCGGGCATCGTTAGGACGGATGACGACGGGGAGCGTCACCAGCGCCCGCGGCGTCGCCCCTACCCGTCCACGAACTCCACCTCGACCGGGTGCGGGATGATCCCGGCCTCGACGCCGCGGGCGAGGAGGCGCTTCACCGCCTCGCGGCCACGGGGGCCGTAGTCCAGCGTCCAGTCGTTGACGTACATGCCGACGAAGGTGTCCGCCTTGGCGCGATCGAGGCCGCGGGCGAAGCGCATCGCGTGGTCGAGCGCGAGGTCCCGGTGCTGGAGCGAATAGGCGATGCTGGCGCGCAGATGGCGCGAAATCTTCCGCAGCAGCTCCGGGCCGAGGTCGCGGCGCACGACGTTGCCGCCGAGCGGGAGGGGGAACCCGGTCTCGCCGAACCACCACTCCCCCATGTCGGCGACGAGGTGGAGCCCCTGGTCGCCGTAGGTGAGCTGCCCCTCGTGGATGAGGAGGCCGAGCTCGACCTCGCCGTTCGCGACGGCCTCCTCGATGCGGTCGAAGGCCATCGGGACGGCCTCGAAGTCGGGCTCGTAGAGTCGCAGCGCGAGATACGCGGTCGTCAGCGGACCGGGGATCGCGATCCGCCGCCCGCGCACCTCGGCGCGGGTCATCGGCCGGCGGGCGACGAGGCGGGGGCCGTACCGGTCGCCCATTGACGAGCCGTGCGGGAGCAGCGCGTAACGGTCGGCGATGTGGGCGTAGGCGTGGATCGAGACCGCGCTCACCTCGAGCTCGCCGCGCATCGCGCGCTGGTTCAGCGTCTCGATGTCCTGGAGCTCGTGGACGTAGGCGAGCCCCTCGGTGTCCACTTTCCCCTCGGCGAGCGCGTAGAACATGAACGCGTCGTCGGAGTCGGGGGAGTGCGCGACGTGAATGGTGCGGGTCGCGGTCGTCGCCGGAGCGGTCGTCGTCACGGGTTCTGGATCCTCCGCTGGGCGGCGGCGGTCGCCGCGGCGATGTCCGCCGCGTGGCGCTGGTACTCCACGGGGTTCCTGCGCAGCTCCGCCTCGCGGGCGGCGAGGAAGCGCCGCTCGAAGGCGAGGGCGGCGCGCTCGTCGCCCGCATCGCGCGCGGCGCGCGCGGCGAGGATCAGGCCGAGGAGGTGGTTCGGCTGGTCGCGGAGGATCGTGTCCGCCTGCGCGCGCGCGAGGGAGACGACGCCGGTGATCTCGCCGACGCGTCCCATGTCGTAGCGGACGTCGGCGTCCACCGGCTCGACGAGCTGGTAGGCGGCGAGCGCCATCGGCGCGAAGAACTGCGCGCTGTCCGGCTTCCCCTCCTCGGAGAGGCGGACGACGCGGTCGAAGAGGCGGTCGGCGCGCTCGCGCGGGGAGAGCGAGGAGATGTCGGGGGCGCGCGCGGCGCCCTGGCCGGCGAAGGGGGCCGCCTGGCCGGCCTCGGCGACGACCGGCGTCGCGCCGGCGGCGCTCGCCGCGCGCGAGGCGCCGAAGCGCTGGCCGGCGACGAGGGCGATCAGCGCGAGGAGCGCGATCCCGGCGACGGCCCACGGCAGCGCCTGCGAGCCGCCGCCCGCGCCGCGCAGCTCCGGCACCGGCGCCGCGCCGGCGGGGGTGCCGCAGCGATGACAGTAGCGCGCGCCGGGGGTGAGCGGGGCGCGGCAGCCGGCGCACGTGGCGCCATCGACGGCGGCGCCGCAGCCGGCACAGAACCGCCCCGTCGCGGCGGCGCCGCAGGCGGGGCAGGTCGTGGTGGTGGGTGGAGACGACATGCGTGGAAAGTAATCGCGCGGGGCGCGATGCGCGCCGCCGGCGCGCGGCCCGCCCTACTGCCGATGCCGTCCGCCCGGCTTCGAGATCTTCTCGACCGTCTCCTCCACCTTGTCCTCGTCGTGCGCCTCGCGGGCGAGGTCGGCCTGCGCGAGGATGCCGACGAGGTCCCCGCGCTCGTCGACGATGGGGATGCGGCGGATCTGCTCGCGCCCCATCGTCTCCATGACGTCCTCGATGTCCTCGTCGGGGCGCGCGGTGACGAGCCGGTCGCTCATCGCCTCGCGCACGGGACACTGGTTCGAGTCGTGCCCTTCCGCGACGTGGCGCACGGTGATGTCGCGGTCGGTCAGCACGCCGACGAGCCGGCGCGACGCGCCCGACTCGACGACGGGGATGATCCCGACATCCTCGTCCTTCATGAGGCGCGCCGCCTCCATGAGCCGCGTCTCGGGCGTGACGGTGCGCGGGTTCTTCGTCATGATGTCCTGAGCCTTCATGGTCCGGCCTCCGGCGGGTTGGGGCATGAAGCGGAGCAATCCATGTGCCCGGGGTGGGGGTTCGGGGCTCGGGACTGGGGGATGGGGCGAGGAAGTCGGACACGGGCATCGCGACCCTTCCGAACATCCTCGCCCCAGCCCCCAGCCCCCAACCCCGAGTCTCTCTTCCCTCTTCCGTCTTCCCTCCTCCCTCCCTAGCCTCCCCCGCGTGCCTACCGAACCGAGAGCCACGCGCTCGCTGACCCCGGACGTGCGGGGCGCCACGAAGCAGGACATCCTCGACCTCGCCCGGTCGATGAACGTGCGCTTCCTCCGCCTGCAGTTCACCGACATCCTCGGCATCAACAAGAACGTCGAGGTGCCGGCGTCGCAGTTCGAGAAGGCGCTCGCCGGCGACATGATGTTCGACGGCTCCTCGATCGAGGGGTTCGTGCGCGTCGAGGAGTCGGACATGCTGCTGAGTCCCGACCTCGCGACGTTCCGCGTCTTTCCGTGGGGCGACCCGGAGAGCCGCGTCGCGCGGCTGATCTGCGACATCGACATGCCCGACGGCTCGCCCTTCGCCGGCGACCCGCGCGGCGCGCTGAAGCGGCAGATCGCGCGCGCGAAGGCGATGGGGTTCACGATGAACGCGGGGATGGAGGCGGAGTTCTTCCTCTTCAAGACCGGTCCCGACGGGCAGGCGACGACGAGCACGCATGACGTCGGCTCCTACTTCGACCTCACGCCGGTGGACCTCGGCGAGGACGCGCGCCGCGCGATCGTGGATGTGCTGGAGCAGATGGGCTTCGAGGTCGAGGCCGCCCACCACGAGGTCGCGCACGGGCAGCACGAGATCGACTTCCGCTACGCGGACGCGCTG
>DASUSM010000300.1:0-6858 GCA_036375115.1 Gemmatimonadaceae bacterium
GAGCAGGTACGGCTCGTCCTGCGCGTCCACGCCGAACGAGTGGATGCTGCCGGCGTCCGGGATCGTCCACTCGCGCACCTCGTGGTCCTCCGACGCCGGGGCGAGCGTCTTCAGCCACCCCTCGCAGTAGTCGGCGAAGAAGTAGTGGCCGGCGAGCTCGGGGAGCGCGGAGCCGCGGTAGACGTGGCCGCCGATGATCGAGCAGCCGACCGCGTGGCTGTACTCGTGCGTGGGGAGCGTCAGCCCCGCCGTCTCGCACGTGGCCCCCGCCGGGTAGCAGTGGCTCGCCTCCATGATCCGCCAGCCGAAGTTGCTCCCCCCAGCGTTCTCCGGGACGACGTTCAGCTCCTCGTAGCGCTCGTGCCCGACGTCCGTGACGTACAGGTCGGCGCTCCCCGCGGCGCCCGCGCGCGGCACGACGTCATAGCGCCACGGATTCCGCAGTCCGTACGCCCAGATCTCGCCGCGCCGACCCTCCTCGCCGGCGAACGGGTTGTCCTCCGGGATCGCGTACGGCAGCGTCGTCACGTCGATGCGCAGGATCTTGCCGAGGAGGGAGCCGAGGTTCTGCGCGTTCCCCGCGGGGTCGCCGTACTGGCCGTCGCCGGTGCTGATGTACAGCATGCCGTCGGGGCCGAACTGGAGCAGGCCGCCGTGGTGGATGTCGCTCGGGTGTCCGACCGAGAGCACCGGGGTCGGCGCATCGGTCGTGACATCGGATTCCGGATCGGCGGTGAAGCGCTCGACGGCGATGTCGCCGCCCTGGTCCACGAGGAAGAGGTAGAAGTAGCCCGTCGTCTGCCATCGCGGATCGAAGGCGATGCTCAGCAGCCCCTGCTCGTGGCAGCACGTCACGCGCGAGGAGATGTCGAGGAACGGCGTGGCGAGCAGCGCGCCGTCGCGGACGATGCGCACGCGGCCGGCGCGCTCGACGACGAAGATGCGCTCGTCGCCGGGTGGAGAGGCGAGGTGGACCGCTCCCTCGAGCCCCGTCGCCACCGGCTCGAGGTCGAGCGCGAGCGCATCGACGGGCGACGTCCCGCCGTCGTCGCTGCAGGCGAGGGCGACGAGCAGGGCGAGGACGAGCGAGGGGCGCGCGAAAGGCATGGCGGTCCGGATGAGAGGATGAGCGCGATACGTTGCGCCGCGACGCACATGGCGTCAACGTGGTCCACGCCGGCCGGCGTCGGAAGCCCCGCCCGAGCGCCGTTCACCCCGCACCGCTCCGGCCCATGCTCTCGACGCTGATTCGCCTGTCGGCCGCCTCCCTCCTCCTTCCCGTCGCCGCCCTCGCGCAGGACCGCCCGCGCGTGCGCGACCTCGGGATCCCGATCGGCGGGACGCCAGGGCGGTTCGATGCGATCACCGACGTCGCCGGCGTCGAGGTCGGGCACGCGACGATCGTCTCGGGGAGCGGACCGCTCGTCGTCGGGACGGGTCCCGTGCGCACCGGCGTCACCGCCGTCTTCGCGCGCGGCCGCGCGGGGAGCGACAGCGTCTTCGCCGGCTGGTTCGCGCTCAACGGAAACGGCGAGATGACCGGGACGACGTGGCTCGAGGAGTCGGGGCGCCTCGACACCCCGATCCTGCTCACGAACACGCACAGCGTCGGGGTCGTGCGCGATGCCACCATCGCCTGGATGATGCGGAAGCGGCCGGGCTTCCTCTTCGCCCTCCCCCTCGTCGCCGAGACGTGGGACGGCGTGCTCAACGACACCGACGGCTTTCACGTGCGCGAGGAACACGTCGTCGCCGCGCTCGACGGCGCCGCGGGCGGTCGCGTTCCCGAAGGCAACGTCGGCGGGGGAACCGGGATGACCTGTCACGGCTTCAAGGGCGGGATCGGGACGGCGTCGCGCGTCCTCCCGCCCGCGGCCGGCGGCTGGACCGTCGGCGTGCTCGTGCAGTGCAACTACGGCCAGCGCCGGCTGCTTCGCATCGCGGGAGTGCCGGTCGGCGAGGAGATCCGCGATCTGACGCGATGCATCGAGGGGACGACCGTCCCCGCCCGCGCGTGGCTCCGCGCGCTGCCGCGCTGCGAGCGCGCGTCCGGGGCGCGGACGTCGGGCGATGGCGCGTCCGAGGAGCGCGCGTCCGGCGGCGCCGGCGCGGCGGACGGCCCCGCCGCCCCCGCCGCGCGCCTCGAGGAGGGGATGGGCTCGATCATCATCGTCGTCGCGACGGATGCGCCCCTCCTCCCGCACCAGCTCGAGCGCGTCGCGAAGCGCGCTTCGCTCGGCGTCGGGCGCATGGGCGGGCTCGGCGAGGACTCGTCGGGCGACATCTTCGTCGCCTTCTCGACCGCGAACCCCGCCGCCGGCGCCGACACCGGCGTCGTGCGCCTGACGATGCTCCCGAACGACCGCATCGACCCGATCTTCGAGGCGACGGTGCAGGCGACGGAGGCGGCGATCGTGAACGCGATGCTCGCCGCCGAGACGATGACCGGCGCCGACGGCGTGCGCACGTACGCGCTGCCGCACGACCGCCTCGTCGCCGTCATGCGCAAGTACGGCCGCCTCGGCGCGGCCGCATCCCCGTGACCGTGGCGACGGCGGCCGCGTCCGCGGCGCGCGAGACGATCGCCGTCCGCTCGCCGTTCACCGGCGAGGTGCTCGGCGAGATCCCGCGCGGCACCGCGGCGGACGTGGACGACGCGGTGCGCCGGGCGCGCGCCGCGCAGCCGGCGTGGGCGGCGCGCTCCGTCCGCGAGCGCGCGCAGGTGCTCCTGCGATTCCACGATCTCGTCCTGGAGCGGCGCGAGCCGCTCCTCGACCTCATCCAGCGCGAGTCGGGGAAGGCGCGTCGCCACGCGCTCGAGGAGGTCTTCGACACCGCGCTCGTCGCGCGGCACTACGGCGTGCATGCGCGGCGCTACCTCGCGCCGCGCCGCCACCGCGGCGCGCTCCCCGTGCTCACGGCGACGTGGGAGCTCCACCACCCGGTCGGCGTCGTCGGCGTCGTCGCGCCGTGGAACTTCCCCCTCATCCTCTCGATCACCGACGTCCTCGCCGCCCTCGTCGCGGGGAACGCGGTCGTGCTGCGCCCCGACGTCCAGAGCTCCTTCACCGCGCTCGAGGCCGCGGCGCTGCTCGCCGAGGCGGGGCTGCCGCGCGACGTGCTCCGCGTCGTCACCGGACACGGGCACGAGCTCGGCGCGCCCCTCATCGAGCGCGTGGACTACCTCATGTTCACGGGGAGCACGCGCACGGGAAAGATCGTCGCTCGTCAGGCGGCCGAGCGGCTGATCGGCTTCTCCCTCGAGCTCGGCGGGAAGAACCCGATGCTCGTGCTCGGCGACGCCGACGTCGAGGCGGCGGTGGACGGCGCGGTGCGCGGCTGCTTCGTCGGGGCGGGTCAGGTGTGCGTCTCGATCGAGCGCATCTACGTCGACGCCGCCATCCACGACCGCTTCCGCGACCGCTTCGTCGAGCGCGTGCGGGCGATGCGCATCGGACCCGCGCTCGACTACGGCGTCGACATGGGCTCGCTCACGACGGAGCGCCAGCTCGAGACGGTCGAGGCGCACGTGCGCGACGCCGTCGCGAAGGGCGCGACCGTGCTCGCCGGCGGGCGCCGCCGCCCCGACCTCGGCCCACTGTTCTACGAGCCGACGATCCTCGCCGGCGTGCGCCCCGGGATGCTCGCCCACGACGAGGAGACCTTCGGGCCCGTCGTCTCGCTCCACGCCGTCGCCGGCGACGAAGAGGCGATCGCGCGCGCGAACGCGTCGCGGTACGGCCTGAACGCGAGCGTCTGGTCGCGGAGCGCGCGCCGCGCGATGGCGGTCGCGGCGCGCGTGCAGGCCGGGACGGTGAACGTGAACGAGGCCTACGGCGCCACCTGGGGCTCGACGCACTCGCCGATCGGCGGGATGAAGGAGTCCGGCGTCGGCCGGCGCCACGGCGCCGAGGGAATCCTCAAGTACACCGAGACGCAGACGATCGCCGCGCAGCGCGGCCTCCCGCTCGCGCCCCCGCCGTCCATCTCCGAGACCGTCTACGAGCACTGGATGGCGCGGCTCGTCCGGATCATGCGTCACATCCCCGGGCTGCGCTGAGCCGGGCCCGACCACCACCACGAACGAGAGAGACGATGGGACTCTTCACGACCGCTCCGACCGCTCGCCAGATCGATCTCGCTCTCGCCGTGCTGCGCATCGCCGTCGGCATCGTCTTCGTCGCCCACGGGGGACAGAAGATCTTCCAGTTCGGGTTCGGCGGCACCGCCGGCGCGTTCGGGCAGATGGGGGTCCCGCTCTCCGGCATCACCGGCCCGCTCGTCGCCCTCGTCGAGCTCCTCGGCGGGCTCGCGCTCGTCTTCGGCCTCCTCACGCGCCTCGCCGCGCTCGGCCTCGCCGTCGTCATGCTCGGCGCGATGCTCTTCGTGCACATCAAGGCCGGCTTCTTCCTGCCGGCGGGCGTCGAGTTCGTGCTCGTGCTCTTCGCCGCGAACCTCGCGCTCTTCATCGCGGGGCCCGGCCGGTACTCGGCCGACAGCGCGATCGACCGCCGCGGCACGACGTCGGTGTGAGTGCCGCCTCGTCCGCCGCTCCATACGGCATCGCGCCGCCGGCGTGGCGCCTCCCCGCCGCGACGCGCCTCGGCCGCGTGCGGCTTCAGGTCGCCGACCTCGCGCGCTCGCTCGAGTACTACGAGCGCGTGCTCGGGCTCCGCGTCCTCGGGCGCGCATCCGGCTCGGCGACGCTCGGCGCGCACGGCGACGCCCGGCCGATCGTCGAGCTGCACGAGCATCCGGGCGCGACGCCGGTGCCGCGCCGCGGGCGGCTCGGGCTCTACCACTTCGCCATCCTCCTCCCGGACCGCCCCGCGCTCGGCCGCTTCCTCCTCCACCTCGGTCGGCTCGGCGTGCACGCCGGGATGTCGGACCACCACGTGAGCGAAGCGGTGTACCTGAGCGACCCCGACGGGCTCGGCATCGAGGTGTACGCGGACCGGCCGCGCGAGGAGTGGCGGCACGAGGGGCAGCAGCTCGTCATGGCAACGGAGCCGCTCGACGTGCAGGCCGTGGTGCGCGCCGCCGACGGCGGCGCGTGGACGGGGATGCCGGTGGGGACGACGCTCGGCCACGTCCACCTCTTCGTCGCCGACCTCGAGGAGAGCGCGGCCTTCTACCACGACGGGCTCGGCTTCGACAAGGTCGTCTGGAGCTATCCCGGCGCGCTCTTCATGTCGGCCGGGGGCTACCACCATCATCTCGGCACGAACACCTGGGCCGCCGGCGCGCAGCGCGCGCTCGACGGCGACGCGCGGATGCTCGAGTGGGAGATCGTGCTCCCGGACGAGGCGGACATCGACGCGGCGGCGAGGAACCTCGAGTCGCGGGGAGTGATCGTGGCCCGAGAAGGACGGGGACTCCTCGCGGTGGATCCGACTGGTACGAAGGTACGGCTCCTCGCGGACTGAGGAAGTCGAAGAACGGCTCAGGGAAGAGGGACAGGGTCAGGGTCAGGGACGGATGTCGCCCTGTCTGACCCTGACCCTGTCCCTGACCCTGCTCCCCGAGCCGTTCGACAGCCTCACACCGTGCAGATCGCTATCGCCTGTTCGAGCGCCTCCCGCGGATCGCGCGTCGGGATGAACTCCTGCGCGACGTAGCCCGTGAAGCCCGTCTCCGCGATCGCGCGCATGATCGCCGGGTAGTGCAGCTCCTGGCTCCCGTCGATCTCGTGCCGCCCCGGCACCCCCGCCGTGTGGTAGTGGGCGATGCGCGCCGCGTTGTCGCGGATCGTGCGGATCACGTCGCCCTCCATGATCTGCATGTGGTAGATGTCGTACAGCAGGCGGAAGCGCGGCGAGCCGAGCCGGTCGACGAGCGCCGCGCCCCACGGCGTGCGGTCGCACTGGTAGTCGGGGTGGTCCACCTTCGAGTTCAGCAGCTCCATGATCACCGTGACGCCGTGGCGCTCGGCGGTGGGGAGGATCCGCGCGAGCCCCGCCGCGCAGTTCGCGAGCCCCTCCTCGTCGCTCAGCCCGCCACGGTTGCCGGAGAAGCAGATCACGTTCGGCACGCCCGCCGCCGCCGCCTCGCCGATCGCCCGATCGTACGCCGGGACGAGCCAGGCGTGATGCTCCACGCGGTTCCACCCGACCGTCAGGCGCGTCCGCGGATCGGGGACGCGCGCGTACCCGACCGCGCAGGCGAGCCCGTGCCGCTGCACGATCGGCCACTCCTCCGGCTCGAGCAGCTCGACCGAGTGGATCCCGAGTTCCTTCGCCATCCGCGCCAGCGCGTCCACGGAGAAGGCGCCGAACGGCCACCGCGTGACGGAGTGCTTGAAGCCGGCGCTCGGCCGGGTGCCCGCCGAAGGCGGGCGGGTGCGCTCGGCGCTGGTGGGCACCCGGCCGGTCGCCGAGTGCCCAGCGCCGAGCGCCGAGGCCCACTCGCCAGGCGCGCCGATCCGTCCCGCCAGCACCGCCCCGCCGAGCGCGACGAACTCCCGCCGCCTCATCCCAGCAACCGCCGCACGTTCTCGTAGCTCGTGCGGACGAGAGCGAGCGGATCGGCGGGCTCGTCGGCCTCGACGAACATGTGCTGCACGCCCGCCTGGCTTCCGTGGTCGAAGATGCGGCGGAAGTCGATCGTCCCCTCGCCGACCGCCGTCTGCTCCCGCGTGCTCCCCGAGCCGCGCGCGTCCTTCACGTGCCAGAGCGGGAAGCGCCCGGGGTGCCGCTCGAACATCGCCACGGGATCCTGCCCGCCGACCGTCGCCCAGTAGAGGTCGAGCTCCATCTTCACGAGCGACGGGTCGGTGTCCGCGAGCAGGATGTCGTAGGGGACGACGCCGTCCGTCGGCTCGAACTCGAACTCGTGGTTGTGATAGGCGAAGCTCAGCCC
>DASUSM010000301.1:0-2205 GCA_036375115.1 Gemmatimonadaceae bacterium
TCCATGGCCGTACTCGACGTCCTGCGCGGCGCGGTGAGCGAGCGGTGCGTGCCGGCGATGCTCGGACACGCGGCCGCCACGGGACGCGTCGTCCTCGGGGTGTGGGAGGAGCCGCAACCCGGCCTGCTGCTCGGCCGCTTCCACGCGACCGCCGAAGAGGGGACGGCGCGCCGGCGCCACACCGGCGGTCGCGCCGTGCCCGTCGGGCCGGACCACGTTCGCGTCGCGCTCGCGCTGCCGCATCGGTCGGCGCTCGAGTCCGACGACCCGTCGGCGCTCCGTCCGGAGCAGGCGATGAACCGGTGCGTGCGAGGACTCCTCGGCGCGCTCCGCGTGCTCGGGACCGACGCCTTCTACCCCGGACGGGACGTCGTCACCGCCGCCGGCGCGCCGATCGCGTGGCTCTCGATCGGGGAGGAGGAGAGCGGCGCGACGCTCTTCGACGCGGGCCTGCACGTGGCGACGATCCCGGCGGCGCCGCGGGAGGACGGCGAGGCAGCCGTTCTCGGCGCGTATCGGAGCCGGCCGTGGAGCACGGTCGGGGACCTCGACGTCGAGCGCCTGCCGGAAGCCCGCCCCCCGGACCTCTCGTGGACGATCCCGCCGGGCGCCGATCGCGAGGGGGCCGTGCCGACCATGCTGGGCAGCCTCCGCGCGCACGTGGGCGTGGACGGGGCGCGACGACTCGCCGTGGTGCGCATCTCGGGAGACGTGATCGCACCGGTGGCGACGGTGCGGGCGCTCGAGGCGGCGCTCGCGGGGGTCCCGGCCCTGCGCGGCGAGATCGAGCGCGCCCTCGACGGAGCGCTTCGCGAGGACGCCCGGCGCTGGGTGCTCGGGATCGACGCCCCGCGTGACGTGGCGGCGGCGGTGATGGAGGCGCTTCGATGACGGCGCCCGACGCGGTGCTCGCCCGCTGCGAGGCGCTTCGCGACGGGACGACCCCGGTCAGCGAGCGGGACGTGGCGTGGCTCGTCGGGTGCTTCGCGCATCCGCTGAAGGTCGTCCAGCGGACGGCGGGGGAGGCGCTCGCCGCGCTCGCGGCGGGTGGGATGGACGTCGGGCGTGCGCTCGAGGACGCGATGGGCGAGGGGCCGTTTCGGCGGCGGTGGGTGGCCGCCTGGACCGCGTCGCGAATTCCGGGCGGGCGATCCGCCGCGCAGGTCCGCGTGCTGCTCGAGGCGATCGGCGCCGACGACGGCGACGTCCGCTGGGCGGCGGCCCGCATCCTCACCGACGGGGAGCCGACTCGCGAGCTCGTCGCGAGTCTTGCCGCGCTCGCGTCCGGCGGCGGTGCCGGGCAGCGGAAGATGGCCCTGTACTGCCTACGGGATCTCGGGCGCGCCGACGACGAAGCCGTTCTCCGCTATCGCGATGCGCTCGGCGACCCGTCGCCGGGCGTTCGCCTCGCGGGCATGTCGGCGCTCCAGCGCATCCGTCCGGGACACCGGGACGACGGGCGCCGGATCGCCGCGCTGCTCGACGATCCGGACGGGGGCGTGCGGCGCGCGGCCGCGGCGACCCTCGGGCGCATGGGCGTCGCCGATCCCGAGGTGCTCGCGCGGCTCGATCGGGCCGCAGAGAGCGACGACGACGTGCTCGCCCGGACCGCGCGCGCGGCGCGCGCGCGGCTCGGCTAGGCGGTCGCCGCCGTCGCCGGGCGCGGGCTCGCGCCGCCGACCGCGAACCCGAGCCGCCCGTCGCCGGTCACGTCGATCTCGATGGTGGAGCCGTCGACGACGTCGCCGGCGATCAGCATCTGGGCGAGCGGCGTCTCGACCTCGTTCTGGATGACACGCTTCAAGGGGCGGGCGCCGTAGACCGGGTCGTAGCCATGCTCCGCGAGCAGGTCCTTCGCGGCGTCGCTGAAGGCGAGCGTGAGCTTCCGGTCGGCGAGCCGCCGCTGGAGCCGCACGAGCTGGATGTCCACGATCTCACGCACCTGCGCGCGATCGAGCGAGTGGAAGACGACGATCTCGTCGACGCGGTTCAGAAACTCCGGCCGGAAGTGGCCGCGCAGCTCACCCATGACTGCGTTACGCGCTTTGTCCAAAATCGCCCCATCCGCCGTAATTCCTTCAAGTAGATGCGGCGCGCCGATATTGCTGGTCATGATGATGACCGTATTCTTGAAATCGACGGTGCGTCCTTGGTTGTCCGTCACGCGGCCGTCATCCAAAATCTGCAGGAAGATGTTGAAGACGT
>DASUSM010000302.1:0-2533 GCA_036375115.1 Gemmatimonadaceae bacterium
GCGCTCTCGCGCGACCGGATCGTCGTAGAGGTGCCGTGCGCCGCCGGCCGCCGTGTCGAGGGCGATCCACCCCGTCACGACCACGTCGAGGGACGCGCCGTTGACGCGGAGGCTCGAGTCGCTGCGCGCGTCCCACGGCGCGGTGAAGGCCCACACCTCGGCCTCGCGCGCACCGCCGCCCGAGGTCGCGGGCGACGTCGCCGGCGCCGGACCGGCGGCACACGCGAGGACGACCGCGGCGATCGACGACCGCCGCGCGGCGGCGGCGCGCGTCGTCACGGCGCCGATCCCCAGAACGGGTGCAGCGCCGAGCCGCTCCCGTCGTCCGTCAGCACGGCGCGCGGCGTGCCGCCGCCGATCGGGACGATCTCGAGACCCTGCGGAGGCAGACGGTTGGTCTGGTAGACGACTTCGCCGCCGTCCGGGGACACGGAGGGGCTCAGCTCCTCGTAGGCCGTCCAGGTGATCGCGCGCTGCCCGTCGCCGTCGCCGTCCATGATCCACAGGTCGAAGCTGTCGGTGAACCGGCTCCAGACGACGCCGCCATCGGGCGTCGGCACCGGATACCGGTCGTCGGCGTCGCTGCGCGAGAGGTTGCGCGCGTTTCCGCCGTCCGCATCCATCACGTACACCTCGAACTGGACGTCGCGATTCGTGTGGAAGAGGACCGACGCGCCGTCCCGCGTGACGCGCGGCGCCTGATCGGCGAAGGGGGATTCGGTGAGGTTCGTCGTCGCGCCCGTCGCGAGGTCGACGCGGAAGATCTCCCAGTTCCCCGTGACGAACGAGGCGTAGACGAGCGCGCCGCCGTCCGCCGTCCACGACGGCGAGCGGTTCTCGGAGCCGTTGTCGACGACCGCGCGGGCGTTCCCGCCGTCGGCATCCATGACCCACAGCTCGACCTCGGTGAGTCCGCTCGGCGTGGCGATCTCGCGCTCCCAGGCGATCCGGCCGCCGTCCGCCGAGAGCGCGGGGGCGAGATCGTTGTGCGCGAGGTCCGTCGTCAGGCGCTCGACGGGCCCGCCCGCCGCGCCGACGCGATAGAGCTCGAAGTTCGCGTCCCGGCGGTCCGAGGCGAAGAGGATCCCGCCGCCGGCGATGCTCGGCGCGGTGATGTTCGTGTCGGTGCACCCGGCCGCGAGGGCGGCCGCGAGCACGAGGGGGCGGGGAAGAAGGCGGCGGGCGCTCACAGGCCGAGCACGTGAATCACGCCTCCGTCGGGGTCCGCGAGGAAGGCGAAAAGGCCGTCCGGGCGCACGGCGACCGCGCCGCCGCCCGTGCCCTCGATGCGGTCCGTCACCTCGAGCGACTCGCCATCGAAGACGATCGCCGGAGAGCCGGAGACGACGACGTGCGCGGGGCCGACCCGGCGCGCGCCGATCCCGCCGGGCGAGTCGCCCGTCTCGACGGTGCCAAGCAGCTCGTACGTTCCCTCGCCCGACTCGACGTAGACGGCGACGGTGCGCGCGGCGCCGAGCAGGACGTAGATGCGCGAGCCGTCGCCGTTCGTCGCGAGCGCCGTCGGCTCGCCCGCGAGCCGGATGCTACCGAGCGTATCCGGCCAAGCCGGCGCGATGCCGACGAGATGCCATCCGTCGTCGCGGCGCACCGTCGCGTAGAGTCGCGTGCCGTCGCCGGAGAGGGCGAGCGCCTCCGGCTCGCCATCCACGGGCACGCCGAGCGGCGGCTGGCCCTCCTCGAGCAGGACGACCCGACGGTCCCAGCGCGCGGCGATCATCGCGCGCGCCGGCGTGGCGGCGGCGCCCGTCGGACCCGCGCCGACCGAAATGCGCCCTTCGAGATCGTTTCGCGCCGTGCCGACGACGCTCACCGAGTCGATGTCGGCGTGCGTCGCGTACAGGCGCGATCCGGTCGCCGCGAGCCCATCCACGTCCGCGCCGAGGGCGATCTCGTCGGCGCGGAAGAAGCCGAGCGCATCGACGACGACGACCGAGCCGGAGCCGGTGGCCACGTACGCGCGGGTGAAGTCCGTGCTGAACGTCATCGCGCCCGCTCCCCAGCCGACGTCGATCGTGTAGGCGATCGTCGAGGGGACGACGACGACGACGACCGAGCCGCTCGGCCCGCCGCCCGGCGCCACTGCCGTGATCGTGGCCTCGCCGGGCGAGACGCCGCGCACCGTGCCCAGCTCGTCGACGGCGGCCACCCCCGGATCGGAGCTCTCGAAGCCGAAGCCGGCGATGGGGAGCTCGTACCCCTCGCTCGCCAGCGCCGCCGCGTGCACCCGAGTCGTCGCCCGCACCTGGATCGTGTCCTCGCGCGCCGCGCCGTCGCCGATCGTGACGCGCACGGCGGCGATCCGCTCGTCGGCCGGATCGGTCGGCGAGAGGCACGCACCGGCGCCGAGGAGGAGGACGAGGGCGAACCGCTCAGCGCGACGGCGCATCGGTGCCTCCGGACAGCTCGAGGACGATGGACCGGCTCGCGCCGGGCGACAGCGCCGGCGCGACGAGGCGCGCGACACCCTGCTCGGCCGGGAGCAGCGGCACGCTCGCCCCGACGGCGGTGGTCC
>DASUSM010000303.1:0-3745 GCA_036375115.1 Gemmatimonadaceae bacterium
ACAATGTCCCTCCAAGACCGCGCCCAAGACCTCGGCCGACTCATCGGCCAGAGCCCCGAGTACCAGGCCGTCAAGCGCTCCAATGAAGCGCTCAACGAGGACCGCGAGGCCGTCGGCGTGCTGCGCGAGATGGAGACGCTGCGGCGCGACGCGCAGGGGATGATCGAGCGCGGCGAGCAGCCGACCGAAGAGATGGAGCGGAATCTCGACGAGCTCCTCGGGAAGGTGCAGACCAACGCCGCCTATCAGCGCGTCGTCGTCGCGCAGGAGAACTTCGACAAGCTCATGATGCGCGTGAACGACTGGATCCTCGAGGGGATCCAGAAGGGCGCCACGAGCTCGATCATCACCCTCGGCTGAGCCTTCGCCCCGACCACCGGTGCCCGCACCGCACGCCGCGTCCCGCGCCGGCCGGCTGATCGCGCTCGAGGGGCCCGAGGGGGTCGGGAAGACCACCCACCTCCGGCGGCTCGCCATGCACCTCGAGCGCGCCGGCGTTCCCGTCCTCGCCCTTCGCGAGCCCGGCGGCACCCCGCTCGGCGACGCCATCCGCGCGCTCCTCCTCGATCCCGCGCGCGATATCCGTCCGGCCGCCGAGGCGTTGCTCTTCATGGCGTCGCGCGCCGAGCTCGTCGCGCGCGAGGTGCGTCCCGCGCTCGAGCGGGGAACCGTCGTCCTCCTCGACCGCTTCTTCCTTTCGACGTACGCGTACCAGATATTCGGGCGCGGGCTCCCCGAGGCCGAGGTGCGCGCGGCGAACCAGCTCGCCGTCGGCGGGCTCGTCCCCGACCTCACCCTCCTCCTCGACTCGCCGCACGGGCAGGAGCGCGTGATGCGGCGTCCCGTGCAGGACCGGATGGAGCGCTCCGGGGGGGAGTTCCACGAGCGGGTGCACGAGGCGTTCCGCCGCTTCGCCGACGACGGGTGGCAGCGCGCCCACCCCGAGTGCGGCGCGGTCGTGCTCGTCGACGCCACGGGGAGCATCGACGAAGTGTTTGCGCGGGTGCTTCACCCCCTCGCGACGCGCTGGCCTGAATCTTTCCCTTTGATGGACCTCGACCGGACAGGTCAGGCGTAGGCTCTCACGTCGAGGTGGTGGCTCATGCGGTCACGCGCGGTGGTCGTGCTGTCGGTGCTGGGGATGTCGCTCGTCTCGGGCGGCTGGCTCCTCCAGAAGGGGATGGAGGACGGCGGGCGGGTGCTCGACCGCGCGCGGCTCTTCGACGACGTCTTCGAGCACGTGTCGCAGTTCTACGTCGACTCCGTGCCACAGTCGAGCCTCTACGAGAAGGCCGTCGACGGCCTCCTTCGCGAGCTGCACGACCCCCATTCGGTCTATCTGACCGGCGAGCGCCTCCGCCGCCTGACCGAGAGCACCACCGGGAACTACGCCGGCGTCGGCATCCAGATCGACGTCCGCAACGGCTGGATCACCGTCGTCTCCGCCCTCCCGGGGACCCCCGCCGAGCGCGCCGGCCTCGAGGGCGGCGACCGCATCGTCGCCATCGACAGCGTCGGCACCGAAGGGTGGTCCTCCGACGAGGCCTCCCGGGTCCTCCGCGGCCCCGAGGGGACGCGCGTCGTCCTGACCATCGAGCGGCCCGGCGTCGCCCAGCGCTTCCCCGTGCCCGTGCAGCGCCGCGAGATCCACGTCCCCTCCGTGCAGCACGCCGTCATGCTCGAGCCGGGGACCGGCTACATCGACCTGACCGTCTTCAGCGAGAACAGCGCCGAGGAGATCGAGCGCGCCGTCGAGCGGCTGCGCGACCAGGGGATGCGCGAGCTCATCCTCGACCTGCGCGACAACCCCGGCGGGCTGCTCGACCAGGGCGTCGCCGTCAGCGATCTCTTCCTCGACCGCGGGGACATGATCGTCAGCATGCGCGGCCGCACGCCCGACGCGAACCGCGAGTTCCTCGACCGCGCCGCGCAGCGCTGGTCCGGGCTTCCGATGGTCGTGCTCGTCAACGAGAACTCGGCGAGCGCGTCCGAGATCGTCGCCGGCGCGCTCCAGGACCACGACCGGGCCGTCATCGTCGGCCGCACCTCGTACGGCAAGGGGAGCGCGCAGAGCCTCTTCCCCCTCTCCGGCGGCGGCGCGCTCAAGCTCACGACCGCGCTCTGGTTCACCCCCGTCGGCCGCAGCATCAACAAGAAGCTGAGCGACGACGACGCCGAGCAGCTCGCCCTCGACCTCCCGGAGGAGGTCCCGAGCGGCGAGCGCACCCCCTACCGCACCGAGACCGGGCGCACAGTCTACGGCGGTGGCGGCATCACGCCCGACGTCGCCGTGAGCGACTCCATCCGTTCCGCGGAGGAGCTCGCGCTGACCCGCGCGCTCGGCACCGACGTCGCGAAGTTCCGCGACGCGCTCACCGCGCAGGCGATGAGCATGAAGGTCTCGCGCGCCGTGCGCACGCCGGACTTCACCATCGGTCCCTCGACGCTCGACGCCTTCCGCGAGCGCCTCGAGCGGAGCGACGTCGCCATCGCCGACGACCTCTTCGACGACTCGCGCGACGTCATCACGCGCCTCCTCACCTACGAGGTCGCGCGCTACGTCTTCGGGCCCGAGGTCGAGTTCCTGCGCCGCGCGCGGAGCGACGACGTCGTGCAGACCGCCGTGCGCCTCGTGAAGGGCGCGCCGAGCCAGCAGGCGCTCTTCGAGCGCGCGCAGCAGTACCCGACCGACGTCGCGCAGCTCCAGAAGAGCGGCGGAGGGCGGTGACGGAGCGCGTCTTCGTCCTCGGCGCCGGTCGCGCGGGGCGCGGGTTGACCCGCGCCCTTCGTGCATCCGGGGTCGATGTCGTCGGGCTCCACGGCACCCGCGCCGAGCCCGCCGACGCCGCGAGCGGCGTCGGCGTCGGCATCAGCGCCGGCTCCCTCCCCGAGTCGCTCGCCCGCGCCGACATCGTCCTCGTGACCGTGCGGGACGCGCAGCTCGACGCCGCGCTCGACCAGCTCGCCGCCGCCGAGGATCTCCCGCGTCACACGATCGTCCTCCACGCGAGTGGCGCGACCGAGCCCGCCGCGCTCGAGCGGCTCCGCGCCGCCGGCCATGCCTGCGGCACCTTCCATCCGCTCGTCCCCCTCGCCGACGCCGACCGCGCCGCCGAGGCGCTGCGCGGCGCGTGGATCGGCGTCGACGGCGACGCCACGGCGCGCGCCGCCGCCCACGCCCTCGCCGCGCGCCTCGGTGCGCGCGCGATCGACATCCCCGCCGGGGGCAAGCCCCGCTACCACGCCGCCGCCGTCTTCGCCGCGAACTTCCCGACCGTCCTCGCCGCGCTCGCCGTCGACCTGATGCGCGACGCCGGGATCGCCGGGGAGCCCGCGCGCGAGGCCGTGCTCTCGCTGATGCGCGCGGCCGTCGCGAACCTCCAGCACCGCGACCCCGCGCGCGCGCTCACCGGCCCCGTCGCGCGCGGCGACGCCGAGACCGTGCAGCGCCACCTCGACGCGCTCGCCGCCGACCCCGCCGCGCTCGCCGCGTACCGCGTCCTCTCGGCGATCGCGCTCGAGCTCGCGCGCGAGGCCGGGACCGACCCGCAGCGGCTCGACCGCATCCTCGGCGCGCTCGGCGGGGAGGAGATCGAGGCGGAGCAGGGGGGCGGGGAGTAGGCAAGGCTTCGCTGCGCCGCGCGTTCGCGGTGTCGCGCGTGGGAGTGGCGGGACGACATCTTGGGAGATCTCCTTCTCCGAGCCTGGCCATGAAGTATCTCGACGTCTCATCGCGAGCGGGCAC
>DASUSM010000304.1:0-7441 GCA_036375115.1 Gemmatimonadaceae bacterium
GGAAAGGGAGCTTCCCGACATCGTGCGCCCCCGCCGTGCAGCCGACGTTCGACCGGGCGGTCGCGATGCTGCACTCCTTCTGGTTCGAGCAGGCGAACGCCGCCTTCGAGGACGTCGCGAAGCGCGATCCGTCGTGCGCGATGGCGCACTGGGGGATCGCGATGACCGCGCTCGGCAACCCGTTCGTCGGCCAACCCCTCCCCGAGCCGCGCATCCGGCACGCGCTCGCCGCGCTCGCGACGGCGGACTCGCTCGCGAAGGGTGCGACGGAGCGTGAGCGGCTCTACATCGCGGCCGCGGCCGCGCTCTACGAGGGCGCGCTCGAGGGGGACAAGCGCCCGCGGAACGCCGGGCACGAGGCGGCGATGAAGGTCGTCCACGAGCGCTTCCCGGACGACGACGAGGCCGCGCTCTTCCATGCGCGGTCGATCATCGCCGCGTCGCCGCTCAGCGACACGACGTTCGCCGGCCAGCTCCGCGCGGCGGCGATCCTGGAGCCGCTGATGGCGACGCACGCCGACCACCCGGGGCTCGCGCACTACCTGATCCACACCTTCGACTCGCCGCGCCTCGCGAAGCACGGCCTCGCGGCGGCGAAGCGCTACGCCGACATCGCCCCGGCCGCGCCGCACGCGCTGCACATGCCGTCGCACATCTTCACGCGACTCGGCTACTGGGACGAGAGCATCGCGACGAACCGCCGCTCGGCGGCGGCGGAGCCGGACTCGAACGCCGCGGTGCACCCGATGGACTACATGGTCTACGCCTACCTCCAGCAGGGGCGCGACGCCGAGGCGGGGAAGGTCGTCGCCCGCGCGGCGGAGAGCGTGGACCGGTTCTACCTCGGCATCCTCGGCTACAACTTCGCCGCGATGCACGCGCGCTACGCGCTCGAGCGCGGTAAATGGGAGGAAGCCACCGCGCTCCGCGTCCCGGAGAACGCGTCGGCCTTCGTCCAGGCGGTACCGCGCTTCGCCCGCGCCATCGGGCACGCGCGGCAGGGCCACGCGGAGGCCGCGCGCGCCGAGGTGATCGAGCTCGGGCGGCTGACGGAGGAGCTGCGCGACCGCCGCGACGCGTACTGGGCGACGGTGGTGGGCGCGCAGAAGCTCGCCGCCGAAGCGTGGCTCGCGCGCGCCGAAGGGCGCGACGACGACGCGCTGCGCCTCGCGCGTCAGGCCGCGGAGCTCGAGGAGACGGTGGAGAAGCACCCGGTGACCCCCGGCCCGCTCGTCCCCGCGCGCGAGCTGCAGGGCGAGCTCCTCCTCGAGCTCGGCCGCCACGCGGAGGCGCAGGCGGCGTTCGAGAAGACGCTCGAGCGCGAGCCGCGCCGCGCGCGCGCCTTGTACGGCGCGGCGCGGTCGGCCGAGCTGGCGGGGAAGAAGGACGCCGCGCGGAAGCACTACACGGCGCTGGCGTCGCTGATGGATCGGGCGGACCCGGGGCGCGTGGAAGTCGGCGCGGCGCGGAAGTTCCTCGCGGTGCGGTAACGGGGGAGTCGGCGCGGCGGGCTCCTCGCCCTGCCGTTTCTCCGCGCGACGCGAACGGCACCAACGAAAAGGTATCGGATGCATCCGATGGATCGGATGCATCCGATTCCTTTTCGTTGATTCTCGTGTCACCCCCGCTGGGCCGCCTGCGACGACGAAGGGGGAACGGCGATGCGACGCAGTTCCCCAATTCGTTCACGGCTCGTGACGAGAGGGACCATCGCGCCACGCCGGAGCGAGCCGTCGCATCCGTCCCTCCGTCTCATCGTAGTTCCGGCAGTTGCGGAGCCCGGCCCGCGACACACAGGATCAGGCGGGTCCGACTCCGCCAAGGGACCGCCCCTCGTCCCCGTCCAGCCGCATGAGCTGGCGGTCCGCCGTGCGCAGCGCGGCGACGAGGCCCTCGTTGAGCGCGGCGAGGAGCTTCAGCGCGACGCCCGACGAGCCGGCGAGGAGGCGCTCGCAGGCGCCGCGCTCGATCTCGGCGAGCACCGCGTCGCGGCGGATCGAGGCGCTCGCCGAGCGCGGCTCGCCGTCGATCAGGCTCGCCTGGCCGAAGATGCTCCCCGGGCCGAGCTGCGCGAGGAGCTGGGCCTGGCCGCGCACCTTCACGCTCACGTCCACGAGGCCGCGCACGACGACGAAGCACGTGTCGCCCGGGTCGCCCTCGACGAAGAGCGCCGTCCCCCGCTCGACGTCCCACCGCGTCATCGCGGCGAGGAGCACCTCGAGCTCCGGCAGCGTGAAGCCGCGGAAGGGCGGGAGCGCCTGCACCTCGCGCGGGTCCAGCGACGATGCGGCCGACATCCGCGCGTCGAGCGCGCGCACCATCCGCGAGACGCGCGGCGCCGTCTGCCGCGGTACGGCGGAGACGTCGCCCTCCGAGCGCAGCACGAGCGCCTCGGAGATGCGCGCGTTCACCGCCTTGAGCTGGCGGCAGAGCGAGGCGGCGATGCGCCAGAGCCCGTCGCGCGCCGTCATGAAGAGCGGCTCCTCGCTCGTCAGGCGGCGCGGCGAGAAGACGTCCTCCGGCACCCAGTCCGGCGCGCGCCCCGTGCGCGCCATCACCGCCGCGGCCTCGCCGGCCGCGGTCGTGTAGCTCCCGCCGTAGCCGTTGTAGCCCGCGGCGACGACGACGCCCGGGCGCAGGAAGCCGATCGCCGGGAGCTCGTCGGGGGTGAACGCCATCGGCCCGACCCACTCCGTGGATGGCGGCACGCCGCGCAGCTCGGGGTAGAAGTGGTCGCGCAGCGCGAGCAGCTCGTCGTGCACGCGCGCCGAGCGGCGCCGCGATGCCGGGTTGCGCATGCCGCGGTCGGCGCCGCCCCCCATCAGCAGCGGTGCCGTGCCGCCGCGCGCCGCCGCGCGCGGCTGGTTGAAGAAGGTCGGGCCGTGCTCCGACGTGACGACGCGCCCGCGCGCGCGGTCGGGGGCGTGCTCGGTGACCTGGATCTGGCTCTGGTGGCAGCGGATCGCCGAGAGCTCGGGAAAGAGGCGGCTCGTGAAGGCGTTCGTCGCGACGACGACGCGCCGCGCCTCGATCGTCCCGCGGTCGGTGACGACGCGGTGGCGCTCCGGCGTCTCCGAGCGCACGGCGTGTACGCGCGTGCGCGTGTACAGCTCGGCGCCGGCGCGCAGCGCGCTCGAGAGCAGGCCGCAGACGTACTTGAACGGGTGGTACGTCCCGTCACCGGGGATGAAGCGGCCGAGGAAGGCGTGGTCGAAGCCGAACTCCTGGCGGATGCGGCGCCGCGACCAGAGCTCGATGCGCTGGCCGTGCTGCGCGGCGAGCGTCACCTCCTCGCACAGCCCCTGCTCCTCCTCCTCGGTGCTCGCGAGGTGGAGCCAGCCGCGCGGCGCGAAGTCGCAGTCGATGCGCTCGCGGAGGATGATCCCCTTGAGCAGGTCGCGGTTGCGCAGCGCGAGCCCGAGCACGACCGACGCCTGCCGCTCGCTCTCCGCCTGGAGCACCTCGAGCGGGAGCCCGCGGTAGCGCCGCTGGAGGAAGGCGAGGCGCTCGGCGGCGAGCCCTTCGTAGATGCCGACGGAGTTCTCGGGGATGAGCTCGAAGTTCCCGCCGTTCCGCCCGCTCGCCTCCCCCGCTGGGTCGCCCTGGTCGAGGACGACGACGTGGGCGCGGGCAGCGTCGTCAGGCGACGGGTCGCCGGGCGCCGCGACGCGGACGACGTCGTGCACGAGGTGGTACGCGGCCGACGCGCCGGTGAGCCCCGCGCCGATGACGACGACGTCCGCCGTCGCGGGGAGCTCCTCGCGCGACCGGAACCCCGCGAGCGGCTGCCCGCAGCGGAACCAGAACGGCTCGTCGGACTCGGGGAGCTCGATCGGGTGGACGGTCGGCGCGCCGACGTGCGCGAGTAGCGCCTGGAGCGCGACGCGGCCGGCGCGCGTCGTCGGGGCCTCGGCGTCGATCGCCGCGAGCTCTCGCGCGACGCGCGCTCTCGTCGCCGGATCGCCGAGGTCCGCCCCCGCGAGGATCGCGCGCCCGAGCCGCCTGACGCCGGATGCAGAGAGCGGGGCCCGGCCCGCGCGCGGCGGCGCGGCGGGTGGACCGAGGGTGGGGACGGGGAGCGCGTGCGGAACGCCGCGCGGAGCCGCGGTCGGCGTCTCCGGCGCTGCGAGCCCGGTCTCGGGTGACACGAGGTCCTGGAGTTTGCCGGGCGCCGCATCGCCCCGTCGCCCCTGCGCCGGGGCGGGGCGGAGGCGCCCACGGGCCGATCATATGGCCGGGGCCCGCGGGACGCCAGACATCCGCCTCCGCGAGGGGCGCGTCGGAGAAGCCGCTCGGGCCGGCCCCACGGACGAAGGGTGAACGGGATGAGTGGGATGAGTGGGATGAGTGGGATCCGCTCCTCGGCCAGCAGATCTCCGCTCGCTACGAGGAAACGTGAATGGGGGTGCTTTGTCCTTCTCCTTCTCGAGGCCCCGCCACGACACCCCATCGCCGCTCACGGAGCGATCCGAACGATCCCACGCATCCTCATCATCCAATGACACTTCGTCTGTGGGGCCGGCCCGAGCGGCCGTTCGGTCAGCTGTGGAGCCTGCCCGAGCGGCCGTTCGGCCGTTGGTGGGGCCGGCTCGAGCGGCCGTTCGGCAGCGCCCCGGCGCCCGTGCCCCGGGCCCGGGATCGCGCGTCAGACTGTCATACGCCGTCCCCCCTAACGCCCCTCCGGAGCGACCCGTGACCGCCTCCGTCCGCCCGCACCCCGACCGCTCGCGCGGCGCGCCGATCGTCGTCGAGCGATGGCACACCGAGACGCCGCTCTTCCTGATCTCGGCGATCATCTCGATCCTCGTCTGGATCGTCGCCGCCGTCAGCGTCGTCGGCCTCGTCTACGCCTTCTTCTTCGCCGTCTTCTTCTTCTTCGTCCACCTCGGCTTCATCTCGCACGTACGGGGGAGCGGGGTGCGGCTGGGGCCCGAGCAGTTCCCGGAGCTCCACGCGCGCGTCGTCCAGCTCGCGCGGCGGATGAACATGAAGACCGTGCCGGAGACGTACGTCGTGCAGGCCGGCGGAGCGCTCAACGCCCTCGCGACGCGCTTCGCGCGGTCGCACATGGTCGTCCTCTTCAGCGACCTCCTCGATGCGTGCGGCGAGGACGAGGCGGCGCGCGACATGATCATCGCGCACGAGCTCGGGCACATCCACGCCGGCCACCTCGACTGGCGGATGCTCACCCTCCCCGCGTCGCTGATCCCCTTCCTCGGCCATGCGCTCTCGCGGGCGCGCGAGTACACCTGCGACCGCTACGGCCTCGCCGGCGCGGGGAGCGCCGACGGCGCGACGCGCGGGCTCGCGATCCTCGCCGCCGGCGCGGTCCACGGCCCGAAGCTCAACCGCGCCGCGCTCGTCAGGCAGCGCGCCGACATCAACACCGGGTGGATGACGCTCGGCAGCTGGCTCTCGACGCACCCCCCGCTCGCGAAGCGGATGGCGCAGCTCGACCCCTCGCTCGCCGGCGGCGCCAAGCTCCCGCCGACGGGCGCGCTGCGCGCCGTCGGGATCCTCGCCTCGCTCTGGCTCCTCCCGGTGATCGGCGCGGTGGCGGTGATGGCCTCGCCCGTCGGCACCGCCTATCGTCAGGCGATGGAGAGCGCGCGGCAGGGCGCCGCGCAGGCGACGCTCGACGCCTCGGCGGTCCCCGGTGAGCCCGGAGCGGAGCCGGTCTACGCGATGGAGGATCCCGCCGAAACCGCCCGCCGGAACGCGGCGAACACGGCGACCGCGCAGCGCGACCTGATGAAGCTCGCGATCCTCATCGAGCAGGGACGCGCGCGCGGCGAGCCCATCCCGTGGAACTGGGAGGAGCTCCGCGACCGCTGGGTGGCGCGCAACCCGAACGTGCCGTACCCGGAGGACCCGTTCGACTCGGCGACGTACGGCTACGAGCGCATCGGCGAGGACTACCGCCTGTGGAGCACGGGGCCGGACGTGCAGTCGTACACGGAGGACGACCTCGTCTGGGACTCGCGCGTGCAGCGGGGGCGGCGGTAGAAGCGCGCCGGCCCGCGACCTCGCACCGCGCCGGCGCGTCAGGCGCGGAGGCTCTCACGAAGGAGAATCGGATGCATCCGATCCATCGGATGCATCCGATTTCTCTTCTCGAATCGAGCGCGAGCGCCTCGTCGGCCGCCCCTGCGCGCGTCCGATCGCTCAGGGGTCGGCGATCAGCCGGAGGAGGTACGGACCCCAGTCGGACGCCGCCCACTCGCCGCGCACCTGGATCCGGTACGTCCCCGTCTCCGGGAGCACGAGCATCCGCAGGGCGTTGTCCTCGAGCTCCTGCACCGGCGACACGGCGACGAGCGTGCCGAGCGATGCACCGGTGTTGGCGGCGAAGAGCTCGACGTGGATCGGGTCGTGGCGGTCCGCCGGCCACGGGATCGTCGCGCCGAGCTCGATCCGCTGCCCCGCCGTTCCGGCGAAGGTGAAGACGTCGACGTCCCCCGGGAAGTCGATCGCCTCGCCGCTCACCGTGTCGCCGACCGCGATCGTCGCGGCGCGCGACTCCGGCGCGCCGCCGTACCGGCGTACCGTGACCGTGTAGTCGCCGACCGCGTTCGCCACGGCCGTCCCGCAACCGGCGATCGCGCACCCGCCCTGCTCGGCGACGCGCAGCCGGAGGACGCCGCCGGCCGGGACCTCGAACGCCTCCGTCGCGACCGGACGCGTCGCGCCATCGACCCACGCCACCTCGAGTCCCGACGCGGGGTCGATCACGCGCAGCCGCCCCGTGTTCTCCGGCGCCGCGGGGGTGGTCCAGTTCAGGATCGCGACCAGCGAGTCACCCGGCGTCCCCGTGAAGACGAAGTCGTCGAGGTCACCGGGGCGGCCGAGCCCCTCGAGAGCCATCTCGTCGAGCGCGAGCGCCGCGGCCCGCGTCTCCGGCGCCGCCGAGATCCGCTCGACGGCGAGGCGATACGCGCCCGTCTGCGCCGGGTCCGCCCCCTCGGCGGCGGCGCTCACGCGCAGCTCGACGTCGCTCCCCGGGAGGACCATGCGCCCGGTCTCGCGCGAGTCGCCGCCGTTCGTCCGGTCGAGCTGCACCTCGGCGACGGTGCCGACGCCCGGCTGGTGCACCGTGAGCCGCGCCTCGAACGGGTCGCCCTCGGCGGAGAAGACCACGGTCACCGTGTCCGCCGCCGTTCCCGTCAGGCGGAAGATGTCCAGGTCGCCCGCCGGCGAGATCGACTCCCCGGTCACGACGTCGCCGACGTCGATCGTCGCGGCGGCGGTCTCCGGGAGCGTCCGCACGCGGCGCAGCGCGACGGTGTACGCGCCGGCGAACCCGCCCGGTCCGTCCGTCGCGCCGGCGACGCGGACCGTGTAGCGGCCGGCGGGAAGCGTCGTGCGCGCCGTGTGCGCCTGCGCCGCCTCGCCGGGGAGCGTCGACGGCGAGTACGTCGAGAGCATCAGATGCGGCGACCCC
>DASUSM010000305.1:0-8553 GCA_036375115.1 Gemmatimonadaceae bacterium
GGCATCGGCGGGTGGAGCTACGGCGGCATCCTCACGGACTACACGATCGCGCAGACGGACCGCTTCAAGGCGGCGACGAGCGGCGCGGGGAGCTCGAACCAGCTCACCATCTACGGCGTGGACCAGTACATCTTCCAGCTCGAGAACGAGCTCGGGCCACCGTGGAAGGTGCCCGACCTGTACGTGAAGCTGTCGTACCCGTTCTTCCACGCCGACCGCATCACGACGCCGACGCTGTTCCTGAGCGGCGAGAAGGACTTCAACGTCCCGATCCAGGGGAGCGAGCAGATGTACCAGGCGCTCCGCAGCCTCGGCGTCCCCACGCAGTTCGTGATCTATCCGGACCAGTGGCACGGCATCTCCGTCCCGAGCTACAAGCGCGACCGGCTGGAGCGCTACCTGGCGTGGTACGCGAAGTACCTGACGCCGTCGGTGTCCGCGAACGCGGGCGCCGCGGGGACGACGAAGTGAGCGGCACGCCAGCGCGGAGCCCCGGCGCCGCGCCCGACCATCGACCGGAGCACGACGCCGAATGAAGCGACTCTCCCCGCGAGCCCTCTACCGGGCGGAGAAGGATCGCGCGCAGCGCGAGCGCACCTCGCCCCACTCGCAGCTGATGGCCGAGGCGAAGGCGGCGTTCGAGGCGATGCTCGCCGCGGGCAAGGCGGCGCGCCGGAGCGGGCGTCCGAAGAGCACGCCGGCCGCGGCGGGGGCCTCGGCGCCGGCGCCGCCGGCGCCGAAGCCTCCGCGCGCCGCCGAGCCGGCGCGGCCGAAGGCCGAGCCGGCGAAGAAGAGCGCCCCACGTCCCGCCGCGTCCGTGTCGGCCGAGAAGGGCGGCGGAAAGGGCGTGAAGAGCGCCACCACCAAGCGCCCTGCATCGAAGAGCGCCGCCGGCGCATCCGGGAAGACGCCGAAGAAGAGCGCCTCCCGTCCCGCGACCCGCACCGTGCGGAAGAAGACCGCGTCACGCGCGGCGACGAAAAGCTCCGCCGCGAAGCGGAGGAAGTGATACCTTGCGACTCATGATGAACACTCCCTTCCGCGGCACCCCGCTCGGCGCCATCGCGGCGCTCCTTCTCCTCGCCGCGCCGCTCGGCGCGCAGCAACTTCGGGTGGCGCCGATGGCGCGCCCGGACTCGCTGCTCTTCGCCGCGGCGCACGAGGCGCGCGTCGCTCCCGGCGACGCCGCACCGGCCCGCGCTCGGCTGGCCGCGCCCGCGGGCCGCTCGATCGTCGGCACGATCGGCGGCGCGGTGGTCGGCGCCTTCCTCGGCTACTTCGCCTCCCAGATCGTCGAGAGCGACTGGGAGAACCAGACGGGGGCGGCGGACCAGAACCGGCGCGCCTTCGCCATCGGCGGCGCCGCCGTCGGCGCCGTCGCCGGCTACGCGATCATGCGGCCGCGCTCGGGCGAGAGCGTCAACGAGCGCTTCCCGCGCGCCGGCGTCTCGTACGACAGCCGCGACCGCGACCTCATCGTCCAGAGCGAGATCGTCGCGTCGGGGACGACGAACGCGTTCGATCTCGTGCAGACGCGGCGCCCGCACTGGCTGAGCACGCGCGGGACGAACACCTTCCGCGAGGAGGGGCGCGCGGTCGGCCAGACGGAGCGCGGGCTGATCATGGAGGCGGCGAGCGACCAGAGCATCATCGTCTACCTCGACCGCGCGCGCCTTGGCGGGGTCGAGAAGCTGCGCGAGATCCCCGTGAGCTCCTTCATCACCGTCCGCTACCTCGACGCCCGCGCCGCCACGTTCCAGTTCGGCAGCGGGCACGACCACGGCGCGATCGTCCTGCTCACGAAGTAGGCGTGGCGCCGGCGCCGAGCCGGCCGGGGAGGGCGAAGAGCCCCAGGGGATCGATCGGCTCGAACCGCCACCAGCGCCGCTCGGCGTCCATGCGTCCGATCGCGAAGTGCAGGTGTGGCACGCCCGGCGGCGCGTTGCCCGTCGTGCCGACGTAGCCGAGCACCTCGCCGCGGCGCACGGAGTCGCCCTCGGCGATCCCGTCGCGGTAGCCGGCGAGGTGCGCGTAGTAGTAGACGAAGCGGCCGCTCGGGTCCACCTGGTAGAGGGTGATCCCGCCGCCGTCGCTCACGTGCAGCTTCTCCACGTGTCCGTCGTCTGCGGCGAGCACCGGCGTCCCCTGCGGCGCGTGGATGTCGAGCGCGCCATGCGTCCGCGACCCGTCTCCTCGCGCGTCGTCGAAGCTGTCGAGCAGCGCATCCGCCTCGACGCCGTCCACCGGCACCATGAGCCGGCGTGAGCGCAGGTAGGCGACGCCGTCCAGGGCGCTGTCCACGCGCGCGACGAGCGGCTCCGGGACGGCGGGCACCTCCATCCGCGGCCCCTCGTCGTTCGCCGGCTCGGGCGCCTCCGGGAGCGGTGCCGGCGCGCGTGGCGCCGAGGCGCGCGACAGCGTGTCGTCGAGCCGTACGGGAAGGCGGACGACGACGCCCGACGACTCCTCGATATTCTCGCCGGAGCTTCCGCCGCGCGCGCAGGCACCGAGCGCGCAGGCGGCCATCGCGCAGGCGGCGATCGGACGGACGCATCGTCGGACGAGTGGTCGCATGGCGGCGAGATTAGCATGGACCGGGCCCGACCGCGCCGCCGAGCGCGTGACGCGTATCACCGGAGTCGCACTGGCGCGCCGCTCGGCACGCGCCCATCATTGCCGGACGCTTTCCGCAGCATCGGCCGGCGCGTCCCGCCGCACCTGCCCGTCCGTGCACTCTTCGGAGGATCCATGCGCTCGTTCGTCCTCGCCGCCGCGCTTCTCGGCGCCGCGTCCGCACTCCCCGCGCAGCAGCCCGCCGCGAGCGGGGCCGCCGCACCGGCCGCCGGCCGGCTCCCCGCGGGCTGGCTCGCCCGCCTCGACCGCCCGAACGCGAAGCTCGAGGACCTCAAGTTCGAGGCGATGGGAGGCGGCTATCACGTGACGACGGGGCCGTCCACGATCCTCTACGATCCGGGTGCGCGCGCGAGCGGGAACTTCACCCTCTCCGCCACGTTCACGCAGATGAAGCCCTCCAACCACCCCGAGGGGTACGGGCTCTTCATCGACGGCGGCGAGCTCGACGGGCCAGGCCAGAATTACGCCTACTTCCTCGTGCGCCAGGACGGGAAGGCGATCGTGCTGCACCGCGCCGGCGCGGACGTGCACCGCATCATGGAGTGGACCGATCACCCGGCGATCGTGAAGGTCGGAGAGAGCGGGAAGGCGACCAACACGCTCTCCGTCGCCGTCGGCGCGGACAGCGTGCGCTTCCTCGTCAACGGCCAGCCGTTCACCGCGATCGGCCGCGACCACTTCGGCAGCGCCGACGGCATCTACGGCCTGCGCGTGAATCACAACCTCGACGTCCACGTCGCGGACCTGAAGTACACGCCGCCCGCGCCCTGAGCGCGGCGCGGATGCACGACGGGGGCGGTCCGCGACGCGGACCGCCCCCGTCTCGCGTTCGCCGGCGACGTCACCCGGCGTCGCCGCCTTCCTCGCGCCGAAGCCCTTCGGTCTCCGCGTTCGGCTCCCCACGCGCGACGCGTGGACGGTCGCCATCCTCGGCGAGCTCGCTCGCGCGGCGCTCGCCCTCCGCGACGGGGACGTCGCGCCCCGCGACCTCGCGCTCGTCGCCGGTGCTCCGTCCCATGTGCTGTTTCTGCCGCTCTCCCATCTGCGCCCTCCGCTCGAGTGTCGGTGCGCGGGGCCGGGGCCGGCCCGCGGAACGTCATCGCGTGGCAACAAGCGCACCGGACGTGACATGGCACGCGCTCTGCCCGCCTCGGCGTCGTCACCGATCGAGGAGCGAAGGCGATGGCGCGAAAGGAGCGGGACGAGCGCGACGCGGGGACGGTGCGCGACGACTACGACGAGACGCTCGAGGGGAGCGCGCGGCGCGAGCCGCACGGACGCACCATGGAGGAGCTGTCGCACCCCGGCGAGCAGGATGCCGGCGCGCCGCACGTGACCGGCCGCGTGGCGCCCGACGTGGAGACGCGGCAGCACGCGCGAAAGGGGCAGGCGCAGAGCCCCGTCGAGGACACGCTGAACCAGCCGCCGAAGCACAAGGAAGGACACGGCAGCTAGGGGCGCGCGTGCACCGCGCCGCTCGCGCGGTTGCTCTCGCGGGAGCGACGCGCGAAGTTGCACGGCGGCCGCGCCCGATCGGGCGCGGCCGCCGTCTCGTCGCGACCATCCACCGCATGCACGTTCCGCCACCGCTGCGCGCGCTCCTCCACGGCGCCATCGACTACGCCGGGCTCTTCCCGCCGGCCGCGCTCGACATGCGCGGCGCGGCGGCGCGCTACGCGGCGTATCGCGCCTCCGACGACCGGTGGGCGCTCGGCCGCTTCGTCGTCCCCGCCGCGCGACTCGGCGAGCTCGAGCGCGCGATCGCGGGGCTCGGTCGCGGCGCGGCGGCGTCGTCGTGGCCGCTGAGCGTCCTCATCGGCGACGATCTCTCGACCGACACGGCCCGCATCGCGGCGCACGCGGCGACGTCGGCGCCGATGCGCATCGAGTCGCTCGAGGCCAGGGTCGCGTCGGCGTCCGACGTGCGGCGCTTCCGCGACGCCTTTCCCGAGGCGCGCGAGCTGTACCTCGAGCTGCCCGCCGGCGGCGATCCCCGTCCGCTCATCGAGGCGATCGGCGCGGCCGGTGCGCGGGCGAAGATCCGCACGGGCGGCGTGACGGCGGCGGCCGTCCCGGAGGTCGCGACGGTCGTGCGCTTCCTCGCCGCGTGCATCGCGCTCGGCGTCCCCTTCAAGGCGACGGCGGGGCTGCACCACCCGCTGCGCGCCGAGTACGCGCTGACGTACGAGGCTGGCGCGCCGCGCGCGACGATGCACGGGTACCTGAACGTCTTTCTCGGCGCCGCGCTGCTCGCAAACGGTGCGCCCGAGCAGGAGGCGGAGCGACTCCTCGACGAGCGCGACCCGCTCGCGTTCGAGGTGACGGACGACGGCATTCTCTGGCGCGGCTCGCTCCTGACGACGGAGGCGATCGACCGCCTCCGCGCGCGCGGCGCGACGAGCTTCGGCTCGTGCTCCTTCCGCGAGCCGCTCGACGACCTCGCCGCCCTTCCCTCGCTGGTCCGGACGACGTGAACGAAACCCACGATCCCACGCTCGAGAGCTGGGTGGAGTCGGCGAACGCGCCCGACGCCGACTTCCCCGTGCAGAACCTTCCCTTCGGCGTCTTCGCCCGGCACGGGCAGAGCGAGGCGCCGCGCGTCGGCATCGCGATCGGCGATCGGATCCTCGACGTCTTCGCCGCGCTCGAGGCGAACGTCCTCGGCCGCGAGGCGGAGGATGCCGGGCACGCGTGCGCGGAGCACTCGATGAACGCGCTGATGGCGCTCGGCCGGGAGCACTGGTCCGCGCTGCGGCGCGCCGCGAGCCGCCTCCTGCGGCGCGGCGGCACGCCGGACGGCGACCGGCGGCTCGCCGACCGGCTGCTCGTGCCGATGGTGGAGGCGCGGATGCTCCTCCCCGCGGACGTCGGCGACTACACCGATTTCTACGCGTCCGTGCACCACGCGACGAACGTCGGCAGCATGTTCCGTCCGGACGCGCCGCTCCTCCCGAACTACAAGCACGTCCCGATCGGCTATCACGGTCGCGCGTCGAGCCTCGTCGTCGGCGGGACGCCGGTGCGGCGCCCGCTCGGACAGACCGTCGCCGGCGCGGCGACGGAGCCGACGTTCGGTCCGTCACGCCAGCTCGACTACGAGTGCGAGGTCGGCGCGTTCGTCGGACCGGGGAACCCGCTCGGCGAGCCGATCGCGATCGGCGATGCGGAGTCGCGCGTGTTCGGGCTCTGTCTCGTGAACGACTGGTCGGCGCGCGACATCCAGCGCTGGGAATACCAGCCCCTCGGCCCGTTCCTGGCGAAGAGCTTCGCGACGACGGTGTCGCCGTGGGTCGTCACGCTCGAGGCGCTCGAACCGTTCCGCGTGGCCCCTCCGGCGCGCGCGGCCGACGATCCGCGGCCGCTCCCGTACCTGCGCGACGAGGCGGACGCGCGGCGCGGCGGCGTCGACATCGTGCTCGAGGTGTCGCTGCGGACGGCGCGGATGCGGGAGTCGGGCTTGGGCTTCGCGCGCGTCAGCCGGGCGCGCTTCGCGACGATGTACTGGACGCTGGCGCAGATGCTCGCGCACCACGCGAGCAACGGCTGCAACCTGCGCCCCGGCGACCTGCTCGCGAGCGGCACGGTCTCCGGCCCGGAGCGCGACGCGCGCGGCTGTCTCCTCGAGCTCGCGTGGCGCGGCACCGAGCCGGTGGAGCTCCCCGGCGGCGAGACGCGCTCCTTCCTCGAGGACGGAGACGAGGTGGTGATCACCGGGCACTGCGCGCGGGAGGGCGCGCGGCGGATCGGCTTCGGCCGGTGCGAGGGGATCGTCCTGCCGGCGGCGCCGTAAGGGCTCGGCCCTCGGCGCTCGGCCCTCGGCGCTCGGCCCCCGGCGCTCGGCCCTCGGCGCTCGGCCCTCGGCGCTCGGCCCTCGGCGCTCGGCCCTCGGCCTCGGGTCGTTGCCGGAGCGAGAATGCGATCGTCGTGGGCGTACGGCGTACCGGGAGGAGGTTTCGGTGCGCTCCGCTCACACCGGAGGGATCCGCATGTCGGTCGCGCGCAGCATCGTGATGGTCGCGCTCCTCGTCGCCGCCGTGGCCTCGCCCGTCGCGGCGCAGGGGAAGTCGAAGCAGTACAAGGTCGGGCAGGACCGCGCGCTCGTCGTCACGCGCGAGGTGCTGGTGAAGCAGGGCTTCGAGGTCGTGAAGGTCGAGAACCACCGCGACTACCAGGTCGTCTGGTACCGCGCCGGCAATCGCGGGCGCGGACGCGGCAAGGGGCCGCTCGAGTCCATGGTCATCCGCAAGATCCGCAACGAGATCGTCTTCGAGCGCGCGCCCGCGGCGATCCTCGTGGACATCGACGTCAAGCTGCGGCTCTGAGCCGGTCACTGGTCCGGTGGGATGCACGAAGGGGCGCCTCCGCGAGGCGCCCCTTCGTGCATCCGTCGGCCGCGCGTCCGCGCACGCGGGCGCCGGCGACGCCGCTCACCCCGTCTGGTCGAACACCTTCACGCCGGCCGGCGGCGAGAAGCCGAAGGCGGAGGCCGGGACGGGGACGTTGAGCCGAAGCGTCGTGAAGCGGATCGTGCGCACCACGCCGCTCCCCTCCGTCACCTGGAGCTTGCGGATGACGCCCTCCGCGTCCACCCAGATCCTCGCCGCGGTGAACTGCATCGGGGTCCGCGGCACGAGCGAGAGGACGGTCGTCGTCCGGCCATCGAGCGTCTCGGAGCCCTCGAGCGTCATCGTGTAGCGTTCCTCGGGCCGCTCGAGGAACTGCGCGGCGAGGTCCAGCGCACCCGCCGCGTTCGTCCCGATGGGGAGCTTGAGGACCTGCTTCGGCGCCGAGCTCGGGAGATAGACCCACACCGCTTTCCCGTCGCTGATCACGACGTCGCCCGCCGGCTGCGTGAAACGCACGGCGAGCTGGTTCGGCCGCCGCTGCCGCAGCACGCCGTTCGCCGTCGCCGTCGTGCCGGTGAGCGGGTTGACGAGCGTCTGCTCGAACGTCGCCTCGACGGTGCGCACCTTCTCGTACGCCGTGACGGCGCGGCGCATCACCGCCTCCGCGCTCGGCCCCTGCTGCGCCCCGGCCGCCGGCGCGACGCCGGTCGTGGCGAGGGCGGCGAGCGCCGCCGCGAGGCTCGCGGTGCGTCTGCCCGCGGTGAGTCTGATGGATCGCATGTACCGAAGCTCCCTGCTGAAGGCGAAGGGGCGCTCCTCGCGCCCCGACGTGCTACCCGACCGCGACCGGCGCGGTTCCTGGCGACGGCGCGATGCTTCGCCCGATCGCCCGGGCGATCGTCCGCATCTCGGCGACGAGGCGCGCGAAGGTCTCCGCAGAGATCGTCTGCTGGGCGTCGGAGACGGCGCGCTCCGGGGTCGGGTGCACCTCGACGAGGATCCCGTCGGCACCGGACGCGACCGCGGCGCGGGCCATCGCCGGGACCATGTCGCGCCGTCCCGTCCCGTGACTCGGGTCGGCGACGATCGGCAGGTGCGAGAGCTGGTGGACGAGGGGGATCGCGGTGAGGTCGAAGAGGTTCCGCGTCGCCGGGTCGAAGCTCCGGATGCCGCGCTCGCAGAGGATGACCTGCGAGTTCCCCTCGGCGAGGATGTACTCCGCGCTGAGGAGCAGGTCGGTGATCGTCGCCGCCATCCCGCGCTTCAGGAGGACCGGCTTCCCGAGACGACCGACGGTGCGGAGCAGGGAGTAGTTCTGCATGTTGCGCGCGCCGATCTGGATGCAGTCGGCGTACTCGGCGACGATCCGCGCCCCCTCGGCGTCCATCGCCTCGGTGACGATCGGCAGCCCGGTCTCGCGGCGGGCGAGGGCGAGCATCTCGAGCCCCTGCTTGCCCAAGCCCTGGAACGAGTACGGCGACGAGCGCGGCTTGAAGGCGCCGCCGCGGAGCGCCGTCGCGCCGGCCGCGCGGACGGCGCGCGCCGCCGTCACGATCTGCTGCTCCCCCTCGAC
>DASUSM010000306.1:0-10468 GCA_036375115.1 Gemmatimonadaceae bacterium
CCGCGGCTGCGGGCGATCTCGTCTCGCCGCAGCTCGCCGCGCGCATCGTCTGGCTCGACGCCTTCGTCACGAACCCGGACCGCACCCACCGCAACCCGAACCTCCTCGTCTGGCAACGCAGGCCCTGGCTCATCGACCACGGCGCCGCGCTCTACGCGCACCACGACTGGGCGTCGGTGGACGAGACGCGCACGCGGAGCCCCTTCCCGCTCGTGCGCGATCACGTGCTCCTCCTGCGGAGCGGCGACCTCGAGGCGGCGGACGCCGACGCCGCTGCCGGGCTCGACGAGGGCGTCGTCGACGCCGCGCTCGCCGCGGTCCCCGACGATCTCCTGCTCGACGCGCGCCGTCCGGCGGAGTTCGCCGACGCGGCGGCAGCGCGTCGGCGCTACCGCGACTATCTCCTCGGACGCCTGCGCGAGCCGCGCGACTTCGTCGCCGTGGCGATCGAGGCGCGGGCGCAGAAGCGGCGCGAGCCCGCGATCGCGCGCTCGGCGAGGCGGTGAGCGCGATGCCGCCGACGCGCACCGATTCCGGATCCCCCACGCATCCGGCGTGGACGGCGTACGACTTCGCCGTCCTCCGCGTCGTGCCGCACGTCCACCTCGGCGCCTTCGTGCCCGTCGGCGTCGTCGTTCACGCGCGCACGGCGGAGTTCCTCGGCGCGCGCCTCCTCTCGGACCCCGCCGAGCTCCGCGCGCGCGTCCCCGACGTGGACGTCGAGCTGCTCGTGCGTTACCTGCGCACGTGCGAGGCCATTTGCGCGGGCGACCCGTCCGCGGGTCCGGTCGCGCTCGACCCGCCATCGGAGCGCTTCCACTGGCTCACCGCGCCGCGCTCCGACGTGCTCCAGAGCTCCCCCGTGCACGGCGGGCTCTGCGAGGACCCGAAGCGGGCGCTCGACGAGCTCTTCGAGCTGTACGTCGGCGCATCGCCGCCATCGGCGCGCTGAGCGCCGACGGCGCCGACCCCCACCGGTCCTACTCGGTGCGCGCGCGCTCCGGGGCGACGCCATCCGACGGGAAGATGCGCACCGACTTCACGTTCGTGAACTCGCGCATCCCCTCGGCACCGAGCTCGCGGCCGTAGCCGGAGCGCTTCACCCCGCCGAACGGGAATCGCACGTCGGACGACACCATCGCGTTCACGAAGACGGAGCCCGCCTCGAGCTCGTCCGCGAAGCGGGCCGCCTCGTCGTCGTCGCGCGTCCAGGCGCTCGCGCCGAGCCCGAAGCGCGTCGCGTTCGCGATGCGGATCGCCGTCTCGATGTCGGGGACACGGAGCAGCGTGGCAACGGGGCCGAAGAGCTCGTCGCGGTACGCCGGTGACGTCGGCGGCGCGTCGGCGAGGACCGTCGGCTGGTAGTAGAAGCCGGCGCCCTTGATGCGCGAACCGCCGGTGAGCACGCGCGCGCCCTGCCGCACCGACTCGGCGACCTGTTGCTCGAGGTCCTCCAGCGTCTGCCGCGACGAGAGCGGGCCGACGTCGGTGTCCTCGCGGAGCGGGTCGCCGACGCGAAGCGCCTTCATGCGCGCGACGAACCGCTCGGTGAAGGCGGCGTACGCCGCCTCGTGGACGATGAAGCGCTTCGCCGCGATGCACGACTGCCCGTTGTTGATCGTTCGCGCCTGGACGGCGACGTCGGCGGCGCGCTCGATGTCGGCGCTCGGCATCACGACGAACGGGTCGCTCCCCCCGAGCTCGAGCACCGTCTTCTTGATCGCGCGCCCCGCCGCGGCTGCGACGGCGCGTCCGGCCCCCTCGCTCCCGGTGAGCGTCGCCGCGGCGATGCGCGGGTCGTCGAGCAGCCGCTCGACGGAGGAGCCGGGCACGAGGAGGGTCTGGAAGACTCCCTCGGGCGCGCCGGCCTCCCGGAACAGCTCCTCGAGCGCGAGCGCGCACTGCGGGACGTTCGAGGCGTGCTTCAGCAGCCCGACGTTGCCGGCGACGAGCGCCGGCGCGGCGAAGCGCACGACCTGCCAGAAGGGAAAGTTCCATGGCATCACGGCGAGCACGACGCCGAGCGGCTGCGACACGACGTAGTGGCGCCCCGCGAGGTCCTCCCCTTCCACCTCGCGCGGCGCGACGATCGCCTCGCCGTGCTCGGCGTACCAGCGACAGGCGTCGGCGCACTTCTTCGCCTCGGCGATGGCGGAGGCGAGCGTCTTCCCCATCTCCGTCGTCATCAGCCGCCCGTAGCGCTCGCGGTCGCGGGCGAGGATCTCGCCGGCGCGCGCGACGACGGCGGCCCGCGCGGCGATCGGCGTCCCGCGCCAGCGCCGGCAGGCGTGCGCGGCGAGGTCGAGGCGGCGATCCACCTCGTCGTCCGCCATCGCCTCGAAGGTGCGGAGCGTCTCACCCGTGGCTGGATTCACCGTCGCGATCGCGGCCATCAGACGTTCGCGTCCGTCGTCCGGTGCCACTCGAGCTCGGCCTCGCTCACCGGGCGGAACATCACGTCGAAGGCGAGCCAGACGAGCTTCGAGAACGGGAAGAGGACGAGCGGCGCGGCGAGCATGAGCAGCGGCGCGGCCCACTCCAGCGTGTCCCAGGGCACGTCCGGCCAGGTGCCGACGAGGGTGGCGACGAAGATCGCCGCGAAGAGCAGCTCGGCGAGCACGAGGTTGAACATCATCGAGCCGATGAAGTAGTCGCGCTCGCCGCGCTCGACGCGGAGCCCGCAGCGCGGACAGCGCTCGCGCATGCGGAGCCAGTGGCGGATCATCGGGCGCCCTCCGCAGTGCGGACAGCGCAACGTCAGCGCGCGCGCGAGGATCCCCGCCGCTCGTCGCGGACTCGGTGCGCTGAGGTCGGTCTCGGTGTGGATCTCGACCTGGGCCATGGTCCCGGAATCTACCCGGGCGCGCGCGTCGGCTACAGCCGCTCGCGCTCCACGATGCGGCTCTCGGCGCCGGGCTCGAGCGCGAGCCGGACGATCGCGTCGCCGAGCGCGGGGCCGTCGATCGACCGCCAGCGCCGCACGGCACCGATGCCCAGGGCGCCAAGCACGGCGGCTGCGGCATCCACGACGGCCGCCGCGACGCGCTCGGCGAGCCGGCGCTCGTCCCGACCGGGTCCCGTGATGAACGACGGGCGCACGACGAGGAAGGGGAGGGCGCTCTCGCGCAGCTCGCGCTCGATGCGGCCGCGCGCACGCAGGTAGGCGTTGCCCCCTTCCTCGGTCGCGCCGATCGCCGAGAGGTAGACGAAGAGCGGCCTCGTGGCCATGGCGGCGGCGACGCGGAGGAGCATCGCGGTGAGCCCGTAGTCCACCGCCTCGTACGTGTCGGCGACGGCGGAGGCGCGCCGCGCGTCTCGCGCGCGGGCGCGCGTCGTCCCGAGCAGGGCGAAGACGTGCGTCGGGCGCTCCCGCGCGAGCGTCGCCCGCAGCGTGCCTTCCTCCCACGGCGTCGTGTCCACCCGCGCCCCGAGCGCGCCGAATCGGGCGCGCCACTCCTCGAGCGCGCGCGCGTCCGGACGGATATGGGCGACGGTGTCCACCCCCTGCGCGCGCAGGGCGCGCACGACCTCGCGGCCGGTGTACCCGGTGGCGCCGGCGACGAAGGCGCGCGCCTCGCCGGCGCGGGCGACGGATCGGGAGGTCATCCCGCGAATCTACGACGCCGGGCGGCGCGCGCGAGCGTTATCTTTCACGGAGCCGCGGCACCACCCGCGCCGCGCTCACCGAACCGCGACCGATGACGCAGACCGCCGTTTCCGTCGAGATCTCCGATCCGGTGAACGCCCGGATCCTCGCCGTCTCCGAGGACCGCATCGCCGGCTTCCTCGAGGACCCGTTCGCCGAGATCGCCCGCCTCTCCGGCGTCGCGCTCCCGGACGTCCTGGAGCGCATCCGCGCGATGCTCGCCGCGGGAACGATCCGGCGGGTGCGACAGACGCTGATGGCGACGAACCTCGCCCCCGGCGCGCTCGTCGCGTGGCGCATCCCGGCGGACCGGCTCGATGCAGGATTCGAGTACCTCGCGAAGGAGGACCCGTTCTCCGGGCACGTCGTCGTGCGCTCGACCGACGCGGAGACCCCGGGCTCGGCGTACCGGCTCTGGACGACGCTGAAGGTCCCGCAGGGCTTCTCGATGCGCGCGCACTGCGAGCTGCTGCGCGGGCGGATCGGCGCCGAGGCGTTCCGCATCATGCCCGCGAAGGCGCTCTTCGCGCTGGGCGTCGGGCACGTCCGGCGCCGCGGGATGGAGCCGGGGAGCCGGACGGAGGAGCCGGGCCGCGTCCTCGACACGACGATCGCGGCGCTCTCGCCGCTCGAGTGGCAGGTGCTCGGTCCGCTCAAGCGCGAGTTCGAGGTGGACGAGATCCGCGAGGCGCCGTGGGTCGCCCGCGCCGCCGAGGCGGGGGTGCCGATCGAGGAGTTCGTGCGCGTCGCGTCGGGGCTCCAGGCGCGCGGCGTCGTCGGCCGGTTCTCGACCTTCCTCGAGCACGTGAAGCCGTCCGCGGGCGGCGAGCGCGTCACGCGGTACAACGCCCTCTTCCACTGGCGCGTGCCGGAGGGGCGGGAGATCGAGGCGGGGCGCGAGGTCGGGCGGCACCACATCCTCACGCACGCGTACTGGCGCGAGGGGGGGCCGGAGTTCGCGAACGTGAACATCATGGCCGTCGCCCACGGCACGGAGAAGCCGGCCGTCCTCGCCCACAAGGCGGCGATCGACGCGCACCTCGCCGAGGCGGGGATCCCCGTCCGCTACACGAACGTCTTCTGGGGCGGCCGGAGCGAGATCAAGCCTTCGGAGATCCTCCCCGACGCCTACGTCGCGTGGTGCGCGCGCACCGGGGCGGATCCGCGCGCGATGCGCGCCGATGCGGCCGACGTCGCGAGCGCCTGACGGCCCGCGTGCGCACCCTCGTCATCCTCCGGGCGCTCCTCCCGATCGTCCTCTCCGCGCTGCGCGACCGGCGCCGCTGGGTCGTCGCCGGCGCGCCGGTGCCGCGCACGGCGGCGTTCCACGAGCGGCGCGCGGCGCGGCTCGTCGCCGCGCTCGCCCGGCTCGGCCCGACGTTCGTGAAGCTCGCGCAGGTCTTCGCCGGCCGCGTGGACCTGCTCCCCGAGCCGTACGTGCGCGCGCTGGCGACGCTGCACGACCGCGTGCCGCCGGTGCCGCTCGAGGCGATCGAGCGCGAGATCGTCGCAGCGTACGGGCGCACGCCGCGCGAGCTGTTCGAGCGCTTCGACGAGGCGCCGATCGCCGCGGCCTCGCTCGGCCAGGTGCACCGCGCGCGGCACCGCGGGGCCGAGGTCGTCGTGAAGGTGCTGCGGCCGGGCGTCGAGGCGCTCGTCGCGGCCGACGTCGCCGCGGCGGGCCGCATCCTCGCCGTCGTCGAGCCGCGCGTGCGCAACCCGCACGTGCGCGGGCTGCGCACCGTCGTCGAGGAGTTCGCCCGCCGGATCGGCGAGGAGATGGACTTCCGCCGCGAGGCCGAGAACGCCGAGCGCATCCGCGCGAACTTCCGCGGCAACCCGCGGGTGCGCGTGCCCGGCGTCGTCCACGAGCTGACGCGGCGCCGCGTGCTCGTCCTCGAGTACCTCGAGGGGACGAAGATCGACGCGCTCGACGCGCGCGTCGCCGCCGGCGCGCTCGAGCCGGCCGCGGTCGTGCGCGCCGTCATGGAGCTCTACCTCCAGATGATGCTCGTGGACGGGCTCTTCCACGCCGATCCGCACCCCGGCAACCTCCTCGTCGCCGCCGACGGCACGATCGTCCTGCTCGACTTCGGGATGGTCGTCCCCGTGCCGCGCGAGACGCGATGGCACCTCGTGACGACGGTCTTCGCGGCGATCCGCCAGGACGCCGAGGGCGTGCTCGCCGGGTTCCGCGCCCTCGGCCTCGTCACGCCCGACGCCGACGAGGCGCTCCTGCGCGAGCTCGTCGGGATGCTCCTCGCCCTCGCGCGGCAGCGGACGACGGCGACGGAGCGCATGCAGCTCCTCGCCGACGAGGTGATGGCGACGCTCTACGACTGGCCCGTGCTGCTGCCGAGCGACATGGTGTACTTCGCGCGGACCGCGGCGCTCATCGAGGGGCTCGGGACGCGCTACGATCCGCGCTTCAACGCGATCGCCTTCGCGTCGCCGATCGCGCTCCGGATGCGTCGCCGCATCCTCGCCTCGCTCGGCGGACTCCCCGCCGGGCCCGACCTGCCGACGGCGGTCGGCGCGGCGCTCGGCCGCGTCGCGCGGATCGTCTCGGACGCCGGCCGCGAGCTGGCCGGCGTGATGCGCGAGCAGCTCGCCGTCGTCGGCGGGGGGACCGTGCGCCGTCAGTCGGCCGGCGCGCCGAGCGCGGCGACGAGCTCCTCGACCGTGGCGCGCGCGGTGCGGCCGACGCCGATCATCGTCGCCGAGGCGAAGCCGGTCCACTCGCCGTAGCCGACGAGCCAGAGGCGCGGCTCGGCGACCGAGCGCGTGCCGCGCACCTCGACGCGGCCGTCGGCGCCCACGACGCCGAGCGGCGCGAGGTGATCGAGCGCGGGGCGGAAGCCGGTCGCCCAGACGACCGCGTCGACCCGCTCCTCGCGCCCGTCGGGCCAGACGACGCCGCGCTCGGTGAAGCGCTCGAAGACGGCGTGCGGCTCGAGGGCGCCGCGCGCGCGGGCCTCTCGGACGGCGGAGACCGCGACGATGTCGCCGAGGCCGCGCGCGGGCGGGAGCGGACGCCCCTCGCGCATCGCCTTCCACCGCTCGGTCGCCTGGTCGAAGAGGACGCGTCCGTCCACCTCATCGGGCAGGAACGTCGGCGGCACGAGCGTCGCCCACGTGACATCGGCGTGCGTCGAGAGCTCGGCGACGATCTGCGCGCCGGAGTTCCCCCCGCCCACGACGACGACGCGACGCCCGGCGAAGCGGCCGGGGCCATCGTAGCGCGCGGAGTGGAGCTGCAGTCCCGCGAACCGCTCCGCGTCGGGCGGGCGCGGGACGAACGGCTTCGACCACGTCCCCGTCGCGCTGACGACGGCGCGGGCGCGCCACTCGCCCGCGGAGGTGTCGAGCGCGAGCCGCGCTCCCGCGTCGCGGACCGCGTCCACGGTCACGGGCCGGACGACGGGAAGCGCGTAGCGTGATTCGTACGCGGCGAGGTAGTCGAGCACTTCGTCGCGCGCCGGATACTCGTCGGGGCCGCCGCGGAGCGGCCACCCGGGGAGCGAGCTCCACGGCGCCGGCGAGAAGAGCCGGAGCGACGGCCACGTGTGCCGCCACGCTCCGCCCGCGCCCTCCTGCGCGTCGAGGAGGACGTGCGACAGCCCGCTGCGGCGCAGATAGTAGCCGAGCGCGAGTCCGGCCTGCCCGGCGCCGACGACGACGATATCGGGCCGACGATCCGCCGGCGGAGACACGGCCTCTCGCATGCGCGAAGCCTCGCGGCGGGATTCCGCACGTGCAAGTGCGCCGTGCCGCGCGAGCCCCCTTTCGCAACCGGCGGCGCCCGGACAGTTTTCCCGCGCGGCGCACGAGGGAGCACCGCCGCGAGCGAGTCCATCGCGCGAGGTCAGCCCGTCTCGCCGCCCACACTCCGGAGGAACCGTCGTGCCCGAGGCTACGCGCCTTCCACAGATGCTCGCCAAGCACGAGAGCGCCGTGCTCGACCGCTGGCTCCAGGAGCAGCAGGCCGCCGGCGCCTTCCGCACCGGCATGATCGACGAGCGGGAGGTGCGCGACCAGTCGCGGGAGTTCCTCGCCGCGCTGCGCCGCGCGCTGCAGGATGGCGGCGCGTCGGACACGGCGGGCGCCGCGTACGCGCCGGTGCGCGAGGCGCTCGCTCGGCTCACGCGCTCGCGCGTCCAGCAGGGGTTCAGCCCGATCCAGGTGGCGACGTTCGTCTTCTCGCTCAAGCCGCCCCTCTTCGACATCCTGCGCGACGAGTTCGGGACGGACGCGCAGCGGCTCGCCGACGAGATCGTCGTCACGTCGCGGCTCGTCGATGCCCTGGGGCTGTACACGACCGACGTCTACCAGAAGTCGCGCGAGGAGGTGATCGCGCGGCAGGCGGAGGACATGCTCGAGCTCTCGACGCCCGTCGTGAAGCTCTGGGAGGGGGTCCTCGCGGTGCCGCTCATCGGCACGCTCGACAGCCGCCGCACACAGGTCGTGATGGAGACGCTGCTGCAGCGCATCGTCGAGGTCGGGGCCGAGGTCGCGATCATCGACATCACCGGCGTGCCCACGGTCGACACGCTGACGGCGCAGCACCTCATCAAGACGATCACCGCCGCCCGGCTCATGGGTGCCGACTGCATCATCAGCGGCATCCGTCCGCAGATCGCGCAGACGATCGTCCACCTCGGCGTGGACCTCGCCGACGTCGTCACGAAGGCGTCGCTCGCGGACGCGTTCGCCCACGCGCTGCGGCGGGCGGGGTCGACGCTGTCGCGCCCGCGGCCGGCGTAGGAGGCTCCCATGGAGCGGATCCCGATCCTCCAGATGGGGGAGCTCCTCCTGGTCACGATCCAGGTGGACATGCACGACCGGCTCGCCGTGCAGCTCCAGGACGACCTCACCGACCGCATCTCCCGCACGGGCGCGCGCGGCGTGCTGATCGACATCTCCTCGCTGGACGTCGTCGACTCGTTCATCGGCCGGATGATCGCCGACATCGCGGCCATGTCGCGCATCCTCGATGCGGAAACGGTGCTCACGGGGATGCAGCCGGCGGTCGCCATCACCCTCGTCGAGCTGGGCCTTTCCCTCCCCGGCGTGCGCACCGCGCTCACCGTCGAGAAGGGGATGCGGATGCTCCAGGAGGCGCGGCGCGCCTCGATCCACGCGGCGGACGAGGTCGGCCTCGAAGTCATGGAGGCCGGCGGCACGATCGAGCGCCCGGTCGCGGATGGACATCCTGAAGCGTGAGGCGCGCGACGTCCGGACGGATCACGACGTCGTGCAGGTGCGGCACGCCGTGCGCGCGCTCGCCTCGGAGCTCGGCTTCAGCCTCGTGGACCAGACGAAGCTCGTGACGGCGGCGAGCGAGATCGCGCGCAACACGCTGCAGTACGGCGGCGGGGGCCGGGTGGAGATCGACGTCCTGCGGCGCGACGCGCGGCAGGGGCTGCGCATGGTCTTCACGGACACCGGCCCGGGGATCGCCGACCTCGATCAGGCGATGCGCGACGGCTACACGAGCGGCGGCGGCCTCGGGCTCGGCCTCGGCGGCGCGCGCCGGCTCGTCAACGAGTTCGAGATCGACTCGCGTCCGGGGGAAGGGACGCGGGTCGCGCTCGTGCGCTGGCGGTGAGCGCGGTCATGGGCGTGAACGACGCGGCGGCCGTGACCCGTGCCGTCCCCGTGGAGGAGGCGAGCCACGTCGGGGACGCGCGCCGCACGGCGGTCCTCGAGGCGGACCGCGCCGGCATGGGCGAGACCGGCCGCGGGCGCGTCGCGCTCGCCGCGACCGAGCTGGCGACCAACCTCGCGCGGCACGCGAAGGGAGGCGTGCTCCTCGTGCGGCCGCTCCCCGGAGACCCGCCGGGCGTCGAGCTCATCGCCGTCGATCGCGGTCCCGGCATGGACCTCGACCGCTGCCTGGCCGACGGCTTCTCCACCGGCGGCACGTCGGGCGAGGGACTCGGCGCGGTGCGACGCATCGCCGACGAGTTCGACGGGTGGTCGCGGCCCGGCGCGGGGACGGTGCTCCGCGCCCGGGTCGGCGGAGCGCGCGCCGCGCCCGGCGCCGCGCAGGGTGCCGGGCCGGACGTCGCGACGCTCCGCGTCGGTGTCGTCTGTACCGCGGCGCCCGGCGAGGAGCGCGCCGGCGACTCGTGGGCGGTGGACGCCAGACCGGGCCGGCTTCGCCTCCTCGTCGTGGACGGGCTCGGGCACGGCGCCGCCGCGGCCGACGCCTCGGCCGAGGCGGTGCGCCTCTTTCTGGCGTACCCGGACCCGTCGCCCGGCGAGATGCTCGCGAGGCTGCACGACGCCCTCCGCCCGACGCGCGGCGCCGCCGTCGCCGTCGCGGAGATCGTCCCGGGCGCCGCCGAGGTGCGGTGGGCCGGCATCGGCAACATCGCGGCGTCGCTCTTCGCCGGCGAGAGCTCGCGCAGCCTGATGTCGCACAGCGGCATCGTCGGCCACCAGGTGCGCCGCGTGCAGGAGCTGTCGTATCCCTGGTCGCCGGCCTCGACGCTCGTCATGGCGAGCGATGGGGTGCGCACCTCGTGGCGCCTCGGCGACTTTCCCGGGCTCGCCGCGCGGCACCCCGCGCTGAGCGCCGCCGTGCTCCACCGCGACTGCCTCCGCGGACGCGACGACGCGACCGTGCTCGTCGTGCGCGCCGCGCCGGCCGCGACCGACTGACCCCACGGGGGCCTCCGTGCTGCCCATCCTCGCTCTCGAGCTGCGCACCGAGCACGACGTCGTGCTCGCGCGGCAGCGCGCCCGCGAGATCGCCGACCGGCTCGGCGTCGAGGGACAGGACCAGGTGCGCCTCGCCACGGCGGTCTCGGAGCTGGC
>DASUSM010000307.1:0-3115 GCA_036375115.1 Gemmatimonadaceae bacterium
GGAGAGGTCCGTCGCGAGCAGGTCGCTCGAGAGCGCGCTCGACATGCGCTCGGTGCGGAACTCGAGCGTCCGCACGCACCCCGCGACGGCGGGGAGGAGCACGAGCGCCGCGTCCACGCCGCCGAAGAGGATGCGCTTGTCCTCCTGGAGGTCCTTGTTGTAGCCCGAGGGGAGCCCCTTGAGCGTGGCGAGGAGCGACGTGAGGTCGCCGAGCGCGCGCCCGGCCGACGCGCGCGTCAGCTCGAGCGCGTCGGGGTTCCGCTTCTGCGGCATCATGCTCGAGCCGCTGGCGTACGCGTCGCCGTAGCGGACGAAGCCAAACTCGCTCGTGCCGAAGATGATGAGGTCCTCGGCGAGCCGCGACAGGTGCGCGCCGATGGTCGCGAGCGCGAACAGCGTCTCGGCGACGAAGTCGCGGTCGGAGACGGCGTCGATGCTGTTCTCCGACACGGCGCGGAAGCCGAGCGTCCCCTGGAGGAAGCGGCGCGACACCGGGTACGCCGAGCCGGCGATCGCGCCGGCGCCGAGCGGGAGCGTCGCCGCGCCCTTGCAGGCGGCGGCGATGCGGCCGCGGTCGCGCTCGAGCGGCCAGAAGTGCGCGAGGAGCCAGTGCGCGGCGACGACGGGCTGGGCGCGCTGGAGGTGCGTGTAGGCGGGCATCAGCGCGTCGCCGAGCGACTCCGCCCGCTGCACGAGCGCGGCCTGCACGTCCTTCACCGCGAGGTCGAGCTTCGCGCACGCGTCCATCGTCCAGAGGCGCGTCGCCGTCGCCACCTGGTCGTTGCGCGAGCGCCCGGTGTGCAGCTTCGCGGCGAGGTCGCCGATCTCGTCGTGCAGCATCCGGTCGATCGTCGTGTGGACGTCCTCGTCGCCCGGCGCGGGCTGCGCGCCGGCGCCGAGCTTCCGCGCGACGACGGCGAGCCCGGCGACCATGCGCTCGCTCTCCTCCATCGTGAGGACGCCGGCGTGCCAGAGGGCGACGGCCCACGCCTGCGAGAGCTTCACGTCGTGCGGCCAGAGGCGGAAGTCGACGTCCACCGAGCGGTTGACCGCCTCGAAGGCGGGCGCCTGCGCCGCGGCGAAGCGCCCGCCCCAGAGCCGGTGCGCGGCGGCGACGTCCACCGCCGCGTGGCCGAGGAGGTCGTTGCTCACGCGAGGGCGAGCGCGGGGGGGACGCTCTCCTGCTCGGCCGAGCGCCGAGGGCCGAGGGCCGAGGGCCCGGCCGCGTCCGCGGCCTGCGCCATCTCCTGGTCCTTCAGCGCGCGGACGCGGGAGGGGAGGGCGAAGAGGCGGATGTAGCCGGCGGCGTCGCTCTGCTCGTAGACGTCGTCCTCGCCGAAGGTGACGAAGCGCTCGTCGTAGAGCGCGTGCGCGCTGCGGCGTCCGGCGACGGTGACCGTGCCGCGGAGGAGGCGCAGCGTGATCGTCCCCGAGACGCGGCGCTGCGTCACCTCGACGAGCGCGTCGAGCGCCTCGCGCTCCGTGCTCCACCACCGGCCCTCGTAGACGAGGTCCGCGTAGCGCGGCGCGATCGTGTCCTTCAGCGCGAGCGTCCGGCGGTCGAGCACGAGCTGCTCGAGCTCCGAGTGCGCGGCGTAGAGGAGCGTCCCGCCCGGCGTCTCGTAGATCCCGCGCGACTTCATCCCGACCATGCGGTCCTCGACGAGGTCGATCCGGCCGATCCCGTGCCGGCCGCCGATCTCGTTGAGCGCCTCGACGAGGGCGACGGCGCCGAGCGGCTCGCCGTCCACGGAGACCGGGGTCCCCGCCTCGAAGCCGATCGTGACGTCCTCCGGCATCGCCGGCGCGTCGGCCGGGCCGGCGGTGCGCATGAAGAGGTCGTCGGGGGGCACGGCGTTCGGGTCCTCGAGGATCCCCCCCTCGTGCGAGAGGTGCCAGAGGTTCGCGTCGCGCGAGTAGATCTTCTCCTTCGTCGCGGCGACGGGGATCCCGTGCTCGGCGGCGTAGGCGATCGCGTCCTCGCGGCTGCGGATCGACCACTCGCGCCACGGCGCGATCACCGGGAGGTCGGGGGCGAGCGTCGCGTACGTCAGCTCGAAGCGGACCTGGTCGTTCCCCTTCCCCGTGCACCCGTGCGCGAGCGCGTCGGCGCCGATCGCGCGCGCGACCTCGACCTGCCGCTTCGCGATGAGCGGGCGCGCCATCGACGTGCCGAGGAGGTACTTCCGCCCGTACACCGCGCCGGCGCGGAGCGTCGGCCAGATGTGCGCCTCGACGAACTCCTCGCGGAGGTCCTCGACGTAGCACTCGTCCGCGCCCGAGGCGATCGCCTTCTCGCGCACCCCCGCCAGCTCCGTCGCGCCCTGCCCGACGTCCGCGGCGACGCAGACGACCCGCGCGTCGTACTTCTCGCGCAGCCAGGGGACGATGATCGAGGTGTCGAGCCCGCCGGAGTAGGCGAGGACGATGGTGCGGGGCATGAGGCCTCCCGGGGTCGTATTTGTATTCAGGACGAGTGAATACAAATACGATGGACCCTCCGCGTCAACCCTCCGCGGCGCTCCGCCCGGCGAGGGTCCGCAGCCGCCGGACGACGCGGTCCCGCGCCGCCGTCGAGCGGCAGACGAGGAGGATCGTGTCGTCCCCGCCGACGGTGCCGAGGACGTCGCTCCACCGCTCGGCGTCGAGCGCCGAGGCGATCGGCTGGGCGCCGCCCGGCACGGTGCGGAGGACGACGAGCTCGCTCACGCCATCGACGCTCGAGAAGAGCTGCGGGAGGAGGACGTCGAGCGCGGCCGCGCGCCCGGCATCGGGGGCGGCTCCCCCGCCCTCGGCCGGCGCGTAGCGCGCGCCGTCCTCGGTCGGCACGCGCACGAGCCGCAGCTCGCGCAGGTCGCGCGAGAGCGTCGCCTGCGTCACGTCCCACCCGCGCTGCCGCAGGAGCTTCCGCAGCTCCTCCTGGGAGTGGACCTCGTGCGCGCGGACGAGCTCGAGAATCGTGGTCTGGCGTTCTCGTTTCGTGGCCATGAATCCGGTTGGTTCGCTCGGACGGTCCCGCGCTCGTTCGGACGGGCAGGCATTCACTGAGACGGGCAGGCACCGGCTCAGACGGGCAGGCACTCACTCAGACGGGCAGGCACTCACAACGAAGGGT